>DATCFU010000105.1:0-12316 GCA_036509315.1 Acidothermaceae bacterium | reverse complement strand
CGTCGGTGGCGGCCTCGCCCTCGCCGGTGGCGCCATCGGTGCTGCCGTCGGTGACGGCCTCGCCGGCGCCCAGACGATCGCCGGTGTCGCCCGTCAGCCCGAGTCGCAGCCGCGGCTCATGCCGATCTTCTTCCTGACCGTTGGTCTGGTCGAGGCGATGTACTTCATCAACCTGGCCTTCATGGCCATGTTCGTCTTCGTGCTCGGCAAGTAGTCGGAGTAAGCGTGCCCATCCTCATCGCAGCCGCGAGCCCAACGCCTGCTCCGACGAGCGCCAAGACGAACAACTTCCTGATCCCGAACGGCACGTTTATTGCCGAGCTGATCATCTTCTTGGTCATCCTCTTCGTGATCAGCAAGTACGTCGTGCCGTTCGTCAACGGGAAGTTGGCCGAGCGGCAGGAAGCAATCCGGCTCGAGTTCAAGGAGCTTGAGGACGCACGCGCCAAGCTTGAGGCGACCGAGGCGGAGTACCGCGAGTTGATTGCGAGCGCGCGGGCTGACGCCGCTCGGCAGCGCGAAGAGGCTCGCGAGGAAGGTGCGCAGATCTTGGCTGACCTGCGCGCGCAGGCCCAGGTCGAATCCGAGCGGATCAAGCAGGCCGCGCATCAGCAGATCGAGGCCGAGCGATCGCGGACGGTCGAAGCGCTACGCGCCGAGGTCGGCACTCTCGCAGTCGAGTTGGCCGGCCGAGTCGTGGGCGAGTCGCTCACCGATGACGCCCGGCAACGGCGGGTCGTGGAACGGTTCTTGACCGAGGTCGAGTCGCGCGCCGGCGAGGCAGCCGGATCTGCAGCCGCCGGTGAGCAGGTGCGCGGCTGATGCAGGGAGCCAGTCGAGATGCGCTCGCCCACGCATGGAGCTTCGTCGAACGCCAGCTACCAGCTCGCGAAGGCAGCGATGACCACGAGGCTGCGACCGTCGGCGAGGAGCTGTTCGGTGTCGTGGCGGTGCTCGATGACCAGGTCGGCCTACGACGCGCGCTGTCCGACCCGTCGGTTGACGCGAAGCGAAAGGCCGCACTGGCGACGGCTGTACTCGGCTCGCATGTGTCTGACGTCACACTGCGCATCGTGACCGAGGTCGTGCGCGCTCGATGGTCACGGATGCGCGATCTCGCCGACGCTCTCGAGACGGTCGCCGTGCTGGCGATGTTGATCGAAGCCGATGCGCATCCCGGTCGAGGCCACCACGCGGGTGAATCCGACGATGTCGAGGATGAGCTGTTTCGGTTCGGCCGCATCGTCGAGGCCAACGCCGATCTGCGGTCGGCGCTCGCCGACCCGGCGCTGCCTGACGAGAACAAGGTGTCGCTCGTCAACGCGCTCGTCGAGGACAAAGCGCGCCCGGTCACCGTCCGACTGTTGACGCAAGTTGCGACCCGACCCCGCGGCCGCTCGCCAGAAGACGCGATCGCCGACTACACCGACATTGCGTCCCAACGTCGTACTCGGCTGGTCGCCCGAGTGACGACGGCCGTTGCGCTTTCAGACAGTGAGATCACCCGCTTGCAAGAGGCGCTCGCCGGTCTCTATGGCCATCAGGTCCACCTTCAGATCGAAGTCGACGCCGACATCGTTGGTGGTGTCGTCGTTCACGTCGGCGACGAAGTTCTCGACGGGTCAGTCGCCGGACGGCTGGCCGAGGCGCGGCGACGTCTTGAATAATCCGCACGCATCAATGTCCCTGACGTCCGCACCACGTGTTTTACGAAACCCACGAACGAGGATGGACTGATGGCAGAGCTCACGATTCGCCCGGAGGAGATCCGCGACGCGCTCGAGCGTTTCGTGTCGTCGTACACCCCCGACGTCGCGTCGCGTGAAGAAGTCGGCCGGGTCACCGAAGCCGGCGACGGCATCGCACGCATCGAGGGCCTGCCGTCGACGATGGCGAACGAGTTGTTGCGCTTCGCCGACGGCACGCTTGGCATCGCGCTGAACCTGGACGTCCGCGAGATTGGTGCGGTGATCCTCGGGCCGTACGAGGGCATCGAGGAAGGCCAGGACGTCAAGCGCACCGGCGAGATCCTGTCCGTGCCGGTCGGCGACGGCTTCTTGGGCCGAGTCGTCGACGCGCTGGGCGAACCGATCGACGGACTGGGTGACATCGTCCAGGAGAGCCGTCGGGCCCTCGAGATCCAGGCCCCAACTGTCGTGCAGCGCCAGCCCGTGAAGGAGCCATTGCAGACGGGCATCAAGGCCGTCGACGCCATGACCGCGATCGGGCGCGGGCAGCGGCAACTGATCATCGGCGACCGGCAGACCGGCAAGACGGCGGTGGCGATCGACACGATCATCAACCAGAAGGCGAACTGGGCAACGGGTGATCCCAAGCAGCAAGTCAAGTGCATCTATGTAGCGATCGGTCAGAAGGCTTCAACGATCCGCGCCGTGCAAGGAGCGCTCGAAGCTGCAGGCGCCTTGGAGTACACGACGATCGTCGCGGCGCCCGCGTCCGACGCTGCGGGCTTTAAGTACCTCGCGCCCTACACCGGCTCGGCGATCGGCCAGCATTGGATGTACAAGGGCGAGCACGTGCTGATCGTGTTTGACGACCTCTCCAAGCAGGCCGAGGCCTACCGCACGGTCTCGCTGCTGCTGCGCCGTCCGCCCGGTCGTGAGGCCTACCCCGGCGACGTCTTCTACTTGCACTCACGGTTGCTCGAGCGTTGCGCGAAGTTGTCCGACGAGCTCGGCGGCGGGTCGATGACCGGGTTGCCGATCATCGAGACGAAGGGCAACGACGTCTCGGCATACATCCCGACCAACGTGATCTCGATCACCGACGGCCAGATCTTCCTCGAGACCGACCTGTTCAACTCGGGCGTGCGGCCGGCCATCAACGTCGGTATCTCCGTGTCGCGAGTCGGTGGTTCTGCGCAGATCAAGGCCATGCGTTCGGTGGCAGGTCGGTTGCGTCTCGACCTCGCGCAGTTCCGTGAGCTCGAGGCGTTCGCCGCATTCGGCTCTGACCTTGACGCCGCATCGCGTTCGCAGCTCGAGCGTGGCGCGCGTCTCGTCGAGCTGCTGAAGCAAGCGCAGTACTCCCCGTTCCCGGTCGAGCACGAGGTTGTGTCGATCTGGGCTGGCACGACGGGTCAGCTTGACGACGTGCCGGTGGCCGACATCCGCCGGTTCGAGAAGGAGTTCCTCGAGCACCTCCGTCTGCAGCACAAGGGCATCCTTGACGACATCGCGCAGACCAAGCAGCTGTCGGACGACACGGCCAAGAGCCTGACCGAGGCCATCACCGCATTCAAGAGAAACTTCGAGACCTCCGAAGGCAAGTCGCTCGTCGGCAACGAAGAAGCCGAAGATCTCGACGAGACCAACATGGCGAACGAGAAGGTTCGCAAGCACCTGCCTCCAACGGCCGAGCCGGCCGAGAAGAAGTAGATCGCGATATGGGTGCTCAGGTCCGGGTCTATCGCCGGCGCATCAGGTCGGTGCGCGCCACGGCGAAGATCACCCGCGCCTTCGAACTGATCGCGGCGTCCCGGATGATCAAGGCGCAACAGCGGGTGGCGGCTTCGACGCCCTACGCCGACGCGATCACCCGCGCGGTTTCGGCGGTCGCGAGCCAGTCGGACATCGACCACCCGCTGACGACTAAGCACGAGAACGCCACGAGGGCCGCCGTGCTGCTCATCACCAGCGACCGCGGTCTCGCCGGTGCCTACAGCTCGAATGTGCTGAAGGAAGGTGAGTCGCTCACCGCGTACTTGCGGGAGAACGGCTTCGAGGTGCTGCCGTACATCGTCGGTCGAAAGGGACTGGCCTACTACCGGTTCCGTGACCGCTTCATCGCGGGGGAGTGGAGCGGGTTCTCCGAGAGTCCCAGTTACACCAACGCGAAGGACATCGCCGACACGTTGATCGCAGCGTTCAACACCCCGACTGATGAGGGTGGCGTCGACGAGATCCACGTCGTTTACACGCAGTTTGTGACGATGCTGACGCAGACCCCGGTCATCCGTCGGATCCTGCCGCTCGAGGTTGAAGAGACCACCGACGAGCCCGTCGGCGGCCCGTTGCCGTCGTACGAATTCGAGCCAAGCGCGGAGGGCGTGCTCGACGCGCTACTCCCGCGCTACGTCGAGGCGCGTGTTTACAACGCGTTGCTGCAGGGCGCCGCATCAGAGCTCGCCGCCCGGCGTCGCGCCTGCAAGTCGGCGACCGACAACGCAGAAGAGCTCATCAAGACCTACACCCGGTTGGCGAACGCAGCCCGCCAGGCCGACATCACCCAAGAAATCAGCGAGATCGTCGGTGGCGCTGACGCGCTCGCCGCTACCGGGAGCGAGTGAGAACCCATGACTGCAACTGTCGACAAGGCCGCAAGTTCTGATGCCGGGCACACCGGGATCGGTCGTGTTGCCCGGGTCATCGGCCCAGTGGTCGACGTCGAGTTCGGCGTCGACGACCTGCCGGAGATCTACAACGCGCTCGAGGTCGACATCGACCTGTCGGGCGAGGACGAGGACGTCGAGGGGTTGCACAAGCACACCCTGACTCTTGAGGTCTCGCAGCACATCGGTGACAACCTCATCCGCGCCATCTCGATGCAGCCCACCGACGGGCTCGTGCGTGGTGCGCCTGTTCGTGACACGGGCGGCCAGATCAGCGTGCCGGTCGGCGATGTCACCAAGGGACACGTGTTCAACGCGCTCGGCAAGGTGCTCGACGTCCCGGAAGACTCGTTGAAGATCACCGAGCGCTGGCCGATCCACCGCCCGTCGCCACCCTTCGACCAACTCGAGAGCAAGACCGAGATGTTCGAGACCGGCATCAAGGTGATCGACCTGCTGACCCCTTACGTGCGCGGCGGCAAGATTGGCCTGTTCGGTGGTGCCGGTGTCGGCAAGACCGTGCTGATCCAGGAGATGATCACCCGCGTCGCCAAGAACTTCGGTGGTGTCTCGGTGTTCGCAGGTGTCGGCGAGCGCACCCGTGAGGGCAACGACCTGTTCCTGGAGATGACCGAGTCGGGCGTCATCAAGGACACCGCGCTCGTGTTCGGTCAGATGGACGAGCCGCCGGGCACCCGTCTTCGGGTCGCGCTCGCGGCTCTGACGATGGCGGAGTACTTCCGCGACGTGCAGAACCAGGACGTGCTGCTCTTCATCGACAACATCTTCCGGTTCACGCAGGCCGGTTCTGAGGTGTCGACACTGCTCGGCCGCATGCCGTCGGCCGTCGGTTACCAGCCAACGCTGGCCGACGAGATGGGCGTGCTGCAGGAGCGCATCACCTCGACCCGCGGTCACTCGATCACCTCGCTGCAGGCGATCTACGTGCCCGCCGACGACATCACCGACCCGGCCCCGCACACGACGTTCGCGCACCTCGACGCGACCACCGTGCTCTCGCGGCCGATCTCGGAGAAGGGCATCTACCCCGCCGTCGACCCGCTCGACTCGACGTCGCGCATTCTCGACCCGCAGTACATCGGCGAAGAGCACTTCAACGTTGCGAACCGGGTGAAGCAGATCCTCCAGCGCTACAAAGATCTGCAGGACATCATCGCGATCCTCGGTATCGACGAACTCGGTGAAGAAGACAAGGTTCTCGTCGGCCGGGCGCGTCGCATCGAGCGCTTCCTGTCGCAGAACATGTTCGTCGCCGAGGCGTTCACGGGCCAGAAGGGCTCGTTCGTTCCGCTGGTGGAGACGATCGAGTCGTTCCGCAAGCTGTGCGACGGCGACTTCGACCACCTGCCCGAGCAGGCGTTCTTCATGGCCGGCGGCATCAGCGATGTCGAGGCTAACGCCGAGCGGCTCTCCGGCAAGTGATGGGCGGAGCGCAGTTGATGACCGGAGAACACTCGTGCCGTTGACCGTTGAGCTCGTCTCAGCCGAACGCAAGGTGTGGTCGGGGGAGGCCAATTTCGTTGTCGCGCGCACGCTCGACGGCGAGCTCGGGATCTTGCCGGGCCACATCTCGCTGCTCGGCGTGCTCGCGGAAGGCTTCACCGTGCGCATCACGGGCGGCGAAGCCGGCGACGGTATCGAGGCGGCGGCGCATGGCGGCTTCCTGTCGGTCAGCAACGACGTCGTGACGATCCTCACCGAGATCGCCGAGCTTTCCAACGAGATCGACGTCGACCGGGCCCGCGCGGCACTCGAGCGGGCTACTGCTGGGGGTGGCGACGACGAGGTCGCGAGCGAGTCGGCCGCTGAGCGGGCGCGAGCGCGACTCGCGGCCGCCGGCCAGCCCGTCTGACGTTCGCGGGCAGGGGCGCCGACGATGAGAGCCGTACTGGACTTTCTCGATGGTGCGGGCTGGTTGGTGCTGATCCTCGTTGTTCTGCTGCTGACCTGGATGCTGCGCCGCTCGCTGCTACGCCGGCGCGGCGCGACGCTGCACTGCGGCCTTCGCCTCGACGGCCCGCGCCCGCGTCGATGGTGGCAAACCAGTGGCTGGCACACCGGCATCGCCCGCTACACCCCTGAAGACTTCCAGTGGTTCCCGCTGCTTAGCCTCGGCTACCAACCGAGGTGGACGTTCGTGCGCCGCAGCGTCGAGATCTCCGGCCGCCGCTACCCGCACGGAGCCGAGTTGCTGGCCGCGCCGCATGGTGCCGTGGTCGTGAGCTGCAACATCATCACGAGGCAAGGCGATTCGCTGGACGTCGAGATGGCGATGAGTGATGCGGCCCTGACCGGTTTTCTGGCGTGGATCGAGTCGTCGGCGCCCGGCGCGCACACGCATCCCGACACTCGGGTGTGACCTTCGGCACCCGGGTCTGCGGGGGTCGCCGGGTTAGGCTTGACCGATGAGCTCCTACGACACCCCGACCAAACGCCGTCCCCTCGTTGCGCGTAGTGCGCGAGGCCCCCGCTTGGCTGCCGTCGCCGCAGGAACGGTTGTGGCGTCAGTCACGTTTCTGGCTGGCTGCACCGCGGCCAAATCCACCGCGACTCCACCGTCGTCGGCTCTCGCATCCGGTGCGGTGGGTTCAGGCGCGTCGGCTCCCGCGTCGAGCGCTGCGTCATCGAGCGGCGGCCTCGCGTCACCCACGCCGTTCGCGTCGGCGAGCGCGCTACCGAGCCCGGTATCGAGCGCCGTCGCGGGCGCGCCACCGGTCGCCAACATTGAGGCACCGGCAACCAAGACCGGCTTCCAGATCAGGGTGCATCGCGGATCGATCCTGAAGGTGGATTCGCCGCAGGCTGCAGCCGGGACGCCGGTCACGTTCACGCTCGTGCCGGCCTCGGCTCAGTTCATCACGCCGATCGCCGGATTCAACGGCTACTTCAACGCCGCCTCGGACGGTGTGGTCAACGTCGCAGTTTCGCAGGGCGGCGCCTCGCTCGGCACCCTGTCGGTAACTGTCTGGGGCTGACGGCCAGGGCGCTCGATCGGCGGAGGCAGCGCGACCTGCAGCTGTGTCGCGACGCCCCGGACGATCAGTTGGCCGCGGCCGACCGGAACCGCTTCGCCTGTCTGCCGCGGTAGCCGCACCCCGAGGACTTCGCCATCGAGTGGCCCGCGGGGCGCGAGCAGCAGGCCGGTGCGTGCTCGGCGCACATCGACCACGAAACCGCGAAAGCCGACTGACAACTCCTCGGTCGTTCCAGCGATCACCACGAGGTGACCGCTATCGCGGGCGGTACGCATGAGCCGATCGAGGACCACCGCTGCCGGCGACTCGGCCACGATCTCGGCATCGTCGACCAGAACAGCGAGCCGGCCCAGACCGCGATCGAACGCGGCGTCGACGACTCCGAACTGCGTCGCATCGAAGGTTTCGTGGGCGTAGTCGCGAAGGACGGAATCGCGCGGTGTCACCGCCACCACTCTCCAGCCGGCGGCGCGCAGGCCAGCTGCGACGGTCGCCAACGTGGTGCTGCGGCCAGACCGCGGTGGACCTGCGATAAGAAAGCCAGGTCCGAAGTCGAGCAGGTCGATCGTTACCGCAGCGAGTTCGTCGCCCCCGACGCCGAGCGTCACACCCGCCGAACCCGCAGCTTGCGACGTCGAGCCCCAGTTGGCGCCTATCTCAGCTGCGGTGACAATCGACGGGAGCGGGTCGACACGACGCGGCCACAGCGACCGCGGCACGACGTCGTCCCTCATCCGAGCACTGGCTGCGATCGCAGCGAGCCCGACGAGTTGCGCTGGCCCGGCCGGATCGGGACTGATCGTGCACACCTGCGCTTCCGTGAGGGTGTCGGTGAAAAAGCCTCTCCCGGCAGGCATGTCAGCGGGTACCACCCGGGCCGACAGACCGACCAGGGAGAAGTCGCTTCGGTCGGCCAGCCTGAGCACCAGCCTCGTCTCGACCATCGATGCGAGCCGGCCGACAAGCCCGGCACGGTCGGCGGTCACGATGACGTGGATTCCTACGGATGCGCCCTCGCGGATCAGTCGGGTGCTCGCCTCGATGACAGCGCCCGAATCGACCTCTTCAAAGGTCGAAAGAAATGATTCCCAGCCATCGACGAGCAGTGCGAGGTGCGGCAGTGGGCTCGCTGAATGCGCGCGTTGCTCGACGAGTGAGCCATATCCTGCTGCCGCGAACATGCTCTGTCTGCGGACCAGCTCGGCCTTCAACACCGAGAGCAAGCGGCGAACTCGCTCGTGCTCGTGCGCGGAGATGGTCGCGCCGCAGTGTGGAAACGTGGAAAACGCAGCCATCGAACCGCCGGCGCAGTCAATGGCATAAAGGTGGAGATCACGGACGGAGGTGGACGCCGCCAGCTCGCCGACAATGGTGCGCAGCGCGGTTGTCCGACCGCTTCTCGCGCTGCCGGCAATGACGAAATGTCCTAGCTCTTCGAGATCTATCTCGTAGTTTTGGCGCATCTGTGCGGTCGGCAGATCCAGCACAGCGACTACGGCAGTCAGCGGGCGCAGGACATTCGCCATGTCGATCGGGATCAGTGCAGGCAGCGGCGGCAGCCACGGCGAGTTTGGCGCTTTAAGTCCTAGGACGCGTGCGGCTGCGCCGCACGCGGCGACGATGCTGTCCAGATCCGTGGCTGCGGCGACGCGGGTGTCGCGCCTGGTTGCGGGACCGATTCGCGGGACGCAGAGCGATCCAAAGGGCGACAGTTGGACGTCGATGTTTGCGCTCTGTGCCTCATCAGCTGGTAGACCACCAACGCGGCCTGACTGGAACACCTGGAGCTGGCCATGACCTGTCCGCGCGTAGCCTCGGCCGGGGGTCTCGCGACTGATGCGGGCGGCGTCCCCGGCATCGATAACATCCCGCGATTCGGATTCGCGCACGACGCCGAGACAGATACGTAGATTGGTGTTGGCGCGGATGTCGGCGCTCACAACACCCTCCGGCCGTTGCGTCGCCAACACGAGGTGGACGCCGAGTGACCGCCCTCGTTGAGCGATTCCAACCAGGCCGCCGACGAAGTCAGGTAGTTCTTCAGCAAGAGAGGCGAATTCGTCGACCACGATGATGAGTCGCGCTAACTTCCCGCCGCCCGCGCGGAACACTTCGAGGTTTGGTGCTGAGGCCGCTGCAAGTGCACCTTCGCGTCGCCTCAGTTCCGCACGGAGCGACGCGAGCGCGCGTTCGACAAGACGCCCGTCGAGATCGGTCACCACACCAACCGTGTGTGGCAACGCTGCGCATGCGCCGAAAGCCGCCCCACCCTTGTAATCGACCAGCACGAACGTGAGCTCGTCGGGACGGTTCGCACAGGCGAGTGATACGACCAGAGTCTGTAGCAGCTCACTCTTGCCCGAGCCGGTTGTACCGGCGATCAGCGCGTGCGGACCGTCGCGCGCGATGTCGACAACGAAACTGGCGTCGATACCCGTGCCGACAAGTGCACTGGTGTCCTCGACTCCGGCTCGCCATCGAGTGGCAAGATCGCCCGCCATGTCGGCACCAAGGCCCGCGATGTCGAGCCAGCGAACTGTTGCGGGCAACGCGTCGACCCGTCCGGGACTGTCGTCACGAAGTGGCGCCAATGACCGGGCGAGGTGGTCAGCCCACTGGATTGACGCCCCGTCCGGGATCGCGTGTTGCGCACTCGGACTTCCCGGGACGGCGAGCCGCAATGTCGTCGCTAGGTCATCGGCCCGTTCGGAGTCGGCTCGTTCCGAGTCTGCCGAGTCGGTCACGACACCTACGGCACCGCACTCTTCAGGCAGATGGGTCGCAACTTCGTCGAGGCAGATGGCGTACACGCCGACGGCGGGCCCGCGCGCGAGCACATCCGCCAGCGCAGCGGTGCGGCGCAGAGCGCGTGCGCCGTCAACGATCACGACAACTGCTCGTGGATTGACGTCTCCAACCGCCGCGCGACGCGCCTCGATCAATGCGGCCAGTTCTCCCACTTGCGCCGCCACGCTTTCGGCATCCAGGCCTAGACGTACCTGGGAGTTGTTGTCGGGGGCCGGCTGGAGGTGAGGTAACCACCGCACCCAACTCCACTCCTCGATGCGCTCCGGCTTGGGCTCGATAAGCACCACGAGAGCGAGATCACGCGGGCTGTGCAGAACCGCCAACTGACCCACGATTGCGCGCGCCACGGCAGTTCTTGCGCCTGGCGGCCCGGCGACGCCGAGGACGCCGACCTTCGCCAAGGAAACAGTCACCGGCACGTCATTCACCCAGGGCGGACTGGCAGCGTCGTGTCCATTGCGGACAATGTCGACAGCTGCCAACACATCGCCGGAGCCGAGACGAAGCAGGAGGAAATCGGAGTCGTCTCGGCGGCGTTCCCACAGCCTCGCGCTGGGTCCACTCGCGGTTCTCGACAGGGTTGCGGCATCGGGCGCACAGTGGCGACGTTCGCGCGCCTCCGCCAACAACGCGTTGTCGAGTGCGCGCGACGCCTTTTCAAGGGCCGCGCCGTAACTCGTGCGCTCAAGGCGAGTCGCCTTCCGGTGACCTGCTCGGTCGGACACCCATTGGCCGGCCATCATCAGCGGCGAGAGCACGGTGAACAGCAAGTACTCCGGCCGTCGCATGATGGCCGCGAGTACGACCCCCGCGATGAGGGGCGCGATTGTCGTGATCAGCGGAAGGCGCGTGCGCTCACGGGCGGTCGGCTCCACGGGAAATGCAATGCTCACTCTGGCGGAGATTGGATCCGGACCGTCGAGCCGCGGCGGCCGATTGAACGATAGCCGCCCGTCCCCAGTGGGTCTCACCGACATCGCAACCACGTCGGGTATCGCCACCGTGAGTGTCGAGCAACCGATACGCAGGCGCATGCCCGGTCGCAGTGCATGGGTGGACGTCCCCAACGGGACGCCGTCGATCGTGGTGCCGTTCGTCGACCCGGCGTCGGCCACCGCGACGCCGTCTGGTGCAACGGATAGCAATGCGTGTCGCCGCGAGACGCTCGGGTCATCGACACTGATCCGCGCCGTGTCGCCACGGCCAACGGACGACGTGCCCATTGCCAGCGGATGGATGTCTCCCGCGGATGGACCACCCACCACTCGCAGTTCCAAGTAGGTCTGTTTGCCGGCGGTTCCCGCTCTAGCCCCCAGCGTGACGATCGCTCCATCGCGCAATGGGCCGGTTCTGAACAGACCCGGGTCGCAGCCGGTGCTGCGGCCGTCGTTACCTCGGTGGGCAGACGTCGAGGATCCAAAGGTTGCCACGGCATCGGGCGGTGCGGAAACGACGTCCCTGAGCCGGCTGACGATCGCTTCGAGGGCAGTGTCTGCCGGCGCCTCGATCGACACGTCCTCGCGTCGGCCATTGCCCGTCGTGACGACCGTCACAGTCGTTCTCATACCGCAGCGCCCCGCCGATCCCTGCGGCCCGGTTGGCCGACGTGTCGTCCGTACCGAGGCTTGTGCGCCGGCATCGCCAGTGTGGACTTCGCGGGTCGTTTGGGGGTGGGGCCCAGTCCGGCCTGTGGATGACGGACCAACGTTCCTGTGGAGTGGTCCGTCGTGATCACCTGCTGTGACTACTCCGAACGGCTCAGTGATGGTTTAGGCCATTTGGCTGTACGAAGTCAGGCGAATGCGTCAGGATCGGCGGTACCGGACGACGGGCGCCTGCTGGCTTTTCATCGCTGGACAGCCCGAAAGGGACCCGTCGGCTGGCGCATGTCGTGAGTGATCGGTCGTGCAGCCGCGCACGGCGGTCACCCCGGTGCGGAGGGAGGTAACCGCTATGCGCGGCTCGACCTGGGACTGAGGTCAGTGCGCGCCGTTGAGGTCTTGAACTCCGGCGTGATGCAGTGCGGAGAGGGCTGGTTAGCGCCGGCCCTTTTCCGTGTTCGGCGGTTCCCTGTTCGCTGGGTCCACCATCTGGATCAACCAGACATTCGTCTATCGGCGCGGCAAACGCGTCGATAATCGGCCGTTCGGCCTATGTGATC
>DATCFU010000104.1:0-17535 GCA_036509315.1 Acidothermaceae bacterium | reverse complement strand
AAAAAGCCCCTCGTGCCGTGAAGCACAGAGGGGCGGCGCGCTAGCGGACCTGGAGGTCAGCCTGCGCGCTCACTTACTACAAGAAGGGTCTGCACGCGTCCAAGATTGTCTTACCGGTCGAAAGATGTCAAACACGAAGCGGCGTCCAAGAGCCCGGAAACCCCATAAATACAAGGACTTCCTACTACCTGGACGCCAACCAGCGCCTGTCGCCGAGGAGTGTTGAAGTCCAGCGCGCGTTCTTGCGTGCGCTGGACTTCAGCGGTCGGTCGGAAGGGACGGCGAGAACCGCTCCTAGCTGCAGACGGCACTGTTGCCGAGGCCGTCTTCCGCCCGTCGCTGCGCTCCTAGCTGCAGACGGCTCCGTAGGCGGCGGAGCCGACGAGCTTGCGGTACTTCGACAGCACACCCGTCTTGTACTTCGCCGGCATCGGCTCCCAGCCGATCCGCCGGTTCGCCAGCTCCTCGTCGTCCACTAAGAGATCGAGCGTCCGGGTGGTGACGTCGAGCTTGATCACGTCGCCGTCGCGGACGAACGCGATCGGACCGCCGTCCACCGCCTCGGGTGCAACGTGGGCGATGCACAGACCGGTCGTCCCGCCGGAGAACCGACCGTCGGTCAGCAGCAAGACGTCCTTGCCGAGACCGGCGCCCTTGATGGCCGCGGTGACGGCGAGCATCTCGCGCATGCCAGGCCCGCCCTTGGGCCCCTCGTTGCGGATGATGACGACGTCGCCCGCTTGCAGCACCCCGTTTTCGACGGCGTCCATCGCGGCTCGCTCGCCGTCGAACACCCGCGCGGTTCCCTCGAACGTGGCACGGTCGAGCCCGGCGGTCTTCACCACGGCGCCTTCGGGTGCCAACGATCCGCGCAGAATCGTGAGTCCGCCGGTGCGGTGAATCGGGTCGTTCATGGCGTGAATGACCTTGCCGTCAGGGTCGGACGGCCGTACTTCCGCCAGGTTCTCCGCCACCGTCTTGCCGGTCACCGTCAACGCCGAGCCGTCGAGCAAGCCAGCGTCGAGCAACGCCTTCATGACGACAGGCACGCCGCCGACGTGGTCGACGTCGCTCATGACGTAGCGGCCGAATGGCTTGACGTCGGCCAGGTGCGGCACCCGATCGCCAATGCGGTTGAAGTCGTCGAGGTCGAGGTCAACGTCGGCCTCGTGAGCGATGGCAAGCAGGTGGAGCACTGCGTTGGTCGAACCGCCGAGCGCCATCACGACAGCGATCGCGTTCTCGAACGCCGGCTTGGTCATGATCTGCCGGGCAGTGATGCCCTGTCTCAGCAGACCGACCACCGCTTCGCCCGATGCCCGTGCGAATCCGTCACGGCGGCGATCGGGGGCCGGCGGTGCCGCGGAGCCCGGCATCGACATGCCTAGACCTTCGGCGGCACTGGCCATCGTGTTCGCGGTGTACATGCCGGCGCAGGCGCCTTCGACCTGACAGAACACCCGCTCAATGGCATCGACCTCTTCGCGCGTGACCAAACCGCGCACGCAGCCGCCCACAGCCTCGAACGCGTCGACGATGTTGATGTTGTCGCGGTCGCCGATCTTGCCCGCCAGCGTCGTACCGGCATACAGGAACACTGCGGCGAGGTCGAGCCGTGCGGCCGCCATCAGCATGCCGGGCAACGACTTGTCACACCCCGCGAGCAGCACCGATCCATCGAGCCGCTCGGCCATCATTACCGTCTCGACCGAGTCGGCGATCACCTCACGCGACACCAACGAGAAGTGCATGCCCTCGTGGCCCATCGAGATCCCGTCGGACACCGAGATGGTGCCGAACTCGAGTGGATATCCGCCGGCGGCGTGGACGCCCTCCTTGGCCGACTTCGCCAACCGGTCGAGTGAGAGGTTGCAGGGGGTGATCTCGTTCCACGAACTGGCGACACCGATTTGCGGCTTGACCCAGTCTTCGTCGCCCATGCCTACCGCGCGCAGCATCCCGCGCGAAGCGGTGGCCTCCAGGCCGTCGGTGACAGCGCGGCTGCGCGGCTTGATGTCTGCGTCGTGTGTGGTCATGACGCGAAACCTTACGTCACTACCTGCGTTACGCCGCGCGGAGTTGTCATCCGCCGAGCGTTGGCGGTACCGACAGCGCAGTGAGCGGGTGACCCGAGGAATCCAGCAGCTGCGCCTTGGCGACGACTCCGAGTGCGCCGGCGCCATCGCCGTTTGGATCCGCGGGCGGGCTCGGGACGAGGAAACTGGCAAATCCCGTCGAACTGAACGCGATCGGTTTGGAGGTTGCACCGTCGCCGACCAACTCCACGCTTGCGGCGCCGTTCGACGCAATGACGCCCAGCCGTGTCCCGTCGAGGGCGCGATAGGCAAACGCAACCGGGACGTCGGGTGCGCTCGGGTCGACCAGGTATTCGGCGTGATCTCCGGGCGCGGCGCCACTCCACTCGACGATCATGAGGTCGTACGCCTTCGTCTTCACCCGTAGCACCACGACCTTCGTCCCGGCGACGTCGGTGCCAGCCCACAAGACCACCGGGCGGGCGGCAACGATCGGGTTCGAACCTTCCCAGACTGCAGCGTCCTGCAACGCCTCGGTCAGCAGCGTCCCGTCAGGGTGACCGTTTTCGACCGGTGGCGTGGGCAGCGGCGCTGACGGCGGGCCGTCGCTCGTGACCGAGCCGACGAACTGCGGCCGGAGCTGGATGTCGGGTGCGTCTTTGATCGTGAACGTCGATGACCCGATAGTCACGTCGATCACGAAGCTGGCAGCGGTCGCGCCTGCGGTCATGTCCTTCACCGCGATGCCGTTCTGGTAGGGCAGCGCTGTGAAGCCGGTGCCGACGCTCGGGTCGTCGAAATCGAAGTCCGCTATTTGCATGCCCGTCGTGTCGGGCGGTGCGATGACGACGAACTGCTCGTGCCCGGTGGTGTCGATCAAGCCGTCAGCAAGGATGCTGTCGGGCAGCAGGCTGCCGCCGTAGCTAGTAGCGCCCTCGACCAGGTTGTCTGAGCCGACCGGACCGTAGAACCACGACTGGATCACGCCGTTGCGCGAATTCGACGTGACGTAGGCGATCCGCAGGGTCGGCGTATCAGTAGCCAGTAGCACCTGCGTCTGACCGGTGGCGTCCGCATGCACCGTAGTGAAGTACGACTTCAGATGCGAGATCAGGACGGCGTCTTTGGCCGCAGTACCCCTCGGCGACCACGGCACCACGAGCACCGGAGCGCCGGGAACGGCTACCGGCGCAAACGGTCCCTGCGGGGAAAGGCTGCCGGTGAAGGACGGTGATGGTCCGGTCCGCACGAGGCCCGGCGAACTGCTTCGGGAAGCAGACGCGGCCGCAGCCGCCGATGTCGACTTCGACGGCTGGGATGCCTGCACGGCAACCACCAATCCGGTGGCGATTACGGCCAGCACGATGGCGACCGCGACGACGGCTCGCCGTCCCAGACGCTGCGCCGTACGGACCACAGCGGGATACGGATCGATGACCCGCGACGGCGACGATGCGTGTTCGCGCAACGTGTCGGCAAGCGCGTCCGTGAAATAGCGGCCTCGCAGGTTGTCGACCGTCGCGGCGACCGTTGGGTCGGCCGCGAGCGTGGTGCGTAGCTGCGCCAGAGCGCCGGACGCTATGAGGTCGACCCGTCGCGGCGAACCGAATGATTCGGGGACGCCGATCCCGACCAATCTTCTTGACGCGACCGACGGATCCGCCAACACAACCGGAACCCGCTGGCGTGGGCTCAGACCCTGCCACGCCCTCCAGATTCCGTCGTGCAGCACGTGGACGCCGGCCATCCCGTCAGCTTCTGCCCCGACACCACCCGGATCGCCCAGTCCGCGTTCATCACCTGCAACGGGGCGGCGGAACGCGTCGTGATTCACCGCCGCTGCACCAGCAGTGGCCAGGACGTAGTCGGCCTCCATCTCCTCCCCCAGGGCCGGCCCGCGCAGGTGGAACTGCCGACGATGCGGAAGACCGGCTACGAGGGCTTCGACGGCAAGTGCCTCTGGCGCGCCAGTCACCTCGGCATCGCGCCACTGCCGCCGGACGCGGGCAAGCGCGTCGGCGCTCAACACGGCCGGGTCGCCCGACGTGCCCGCAGTCAGCAGGAACGCGAGCCGCGTGAGCGGATCGGCAAAGCCGACGACGAACTCCCGAAACTCGGTGTCGACGTGCGCCATCACTACAGCGTCCCTCTACAGGGCCGGGATCGGAATGGTTTTGACAACGTTGCCACCTGGGCCAAGCAGGTTCACCGCAAGGCCAGGGGACGTCAACCAGCTGTCGTCGGTTAGTCGGAAGCTGGTAAAGCCGGTGCCGTCCAAAGGCACCGCGGACTGCTGCTTGCCGGCAAAGACGAGCGCGGCACTGGAGTCACCGGGTGCACCGAGAACCGCGACTCGGGGGTCACCAGACCCGACGTAGCTGAACGCCAGCGGCGCATCCGGGGTGCTCGGATCGGCGATGGCTTCAGTCTCCTGGCGTGGTACACCGGCTCGGTCCTCCCAGCTGACCAACAACACGTCGGACAGCTCCATCTTCATCCGGACGACCACGATGCGGTTGGCGTCTTGGTCTGTGCCACCCCACAAAACCTTCATCTGCACGCGACTGCTCGACCCGTCCTGCATCGCCATCAGTCCGGCATCGTTCGCGGCCTGCGCGAGCACCTGCGGATCTGGGTCCCCCCGCTCCGCGGCAAACGACGGCACCCCCTGCGGTTCAAACGGTGCACTCGTACCTTCGAACGTCGGGCTGAGCGCGAGGGTCTGCATCCCCTGACTCACGACATCGGATTGCCCGACCCGCGCGACCACACTGAGCGACCGAATACTGCCGGTCGGGACTGCTTCGACGGCGATCCCGTCTGTAACACGTAAGGGCGATGACGTCGATGTCGTGGTTGCAGTATCGGCTGTGATCACCGACATCGTCCGGGTGCCCGGCGGAGCGAGCACCACGAGTTGGGTGTGACCCTGAGCGTCGGCGAGGCCGGCCGCGAGGATCTCGGTGCGGGCATCGAGACCGCCGCCGTATTGGACGACGCCCTCGACAAGGTCGTTCGAGCCGACCGGGCCGTAGAACCACGATTCGAGCACGCCGGTCGGCGACTTTGCCGTGACGTAGGCAATTCGGTACGCCGAGGTGTCGGTGATCAGTAGTACCTGCACCTGCCCCGTCGTTTCCGGATGGGCGTGCAGGAACGCCGCTTTCAGCTTCGCGAGCAACACGCCGTTCTTAGCGGCCGTGCCCCGCGTCGGCCAAGCAACGACAGGCCCACGGTCGCTCACCGAGTCGGCCAGCGTCGAGGCAGACACTGGTGGAACGCTCTTCTTTTTCGGCGCAGAGGCACGTACGGCAACGGCACCCAGAGCCACCACGACGATCATCGATACGGCCACCGCACCGACGGCGCGCAGCCGCATTCGCGACACCCGCTGCCGGACTCGCGGATACGGCTCGATCAGCAGCGGGACGGCCGCTGCCTGCTCGCGCAATGCGTCACGCACGATTGCAGCGGCTTGCTGAACGTCGGTTGAGTCGACCCACCGGCGGGTGACCGGATCGGCCGCCATCGCGTGCCGAAGAGATCGCCATGCGTCGTCCGCGACCATCGATGCTCGTCGAGCCGACCGCGAAGACTGCGCGACCTCGATACCCGCCAATCGTCGCGCCGCCACCGACGCATCGTCGAGCAATAACGGCACTCGTTGGCGCGGTGCCAACGTCTTCCATGCCGCCCACGCTGCCGCACGTAACAAGCCTGCGTCGGCCCCGCCGTCCGGCAACTGACCTACCGCGGGGGCGCCGGGTGCTGCCGGTCGCGTGACCTCAACAAGGTCCGCGACGGGCCCCCCAGAACCAAGAGCGGCGGCGCGTCGCGAACGCGGCAGCGCCGACACTAGCTCTTCGATGGCGAGCGGCTCGGGTGCTCCCGTGGCCTCGACGTCGCTCCATCGACGGCGAACAGCAGCCAGCGCAGCAACTGTCATATCAACCGATGAGAGCTCAGTACCGTCACTGAGCAGGAAGGCGAACCGCGCGAGCGGATCAGCAAAGCTAGCGACGAAGTCGCGGAACTCCTGCTCCGGGAGCATCACGATATGACTAGGCCTCGACGGCCATCGTCGAAGCAGGCCCGGCCACGACGCTGTCGACCGGCTCCCCGGCGAGGAACTTCGCGACCTGCGTACGGACCAAGCGGGCGGCCCGCGGCAGGAAGGCGGATGAGTTGCCACCGACGTGCGGCGAGATCAGCACACCGGGGACGAACCAGAGCGGATGGTCGCCGGGCAGCGGCTCGGGATCGGTGACATCGAGTGCGGCGCGGAGCCGTCCGCTCTGCAGCTCGGCGAGCAGTGCGTTGGTGTCGACGACGCCACCGCGCGCAACATTGACCAGCAACGCGCCCTCCCGCATGGCGGCCAGGAACCGGCCGTCGACCAGGTGTCGCGTTGCCTGCGTCAGTGGCGTGATCACGATGACAACATCGGCTTGCGGCAGTAGTTCGGGCAGCTCGTCGACGCCGTGCACGCCGCCAGCCCGGGCTCGGCTCGCGACGCGGATCACGTTGACCTCGAACGGAACGAGGCGCTCTTCGATCGACTCGCCGATCGAGCCGTAGCCCAAGATCAGCACGGTCTTGTCGGCCAGCGCGGGGTAGTCCGCGTGCACCCATTGCCCGTGCTCTTGAGCGCGCACGAAGTCGGGAATCCCGCGCAGCGACGAGAGCGTCAACGTCAGTGCAAGCTCAGCGGTACTTGAGTTGTGCACGCCGCCTGCGTTGCATACGGTGATGCCGTCCGGCACGTACTGCAACACGTGCTCATAGCCCGCGGTCAACAGCTGCAACACTCGAAGCGACTTCATCTCGCGAGCCAGCTCGAGCGACGCCACCGAGAACGAGTACGGCGCCACGTAGAACTCGACCTCGCCCACCGTGTCGGGTGGCGGTCCTTCACCGGTATAGACGTCGACGGCGATCTCAGGGCTCAGCTTCTCGACGTCCGCTACCCAATCGGAGTACGGGACCCACACGCGCACGCTTCCTCCGCCCGACCGCGGTCGTCGAAACCCTCGGGCGAGGAGACAGACCGCACTTGGCGATTGTCCCCCGCCCACGAGCGTTCGTAGCGCCAGGCTGGTTCGGTTCACGTTGCCCATGACACGGCGCGAACGACGGGTTGGTTCGGAAGCGAGCGCACAAGCCTGCGCGGAGTCCGTTTCGTCCCGCCTCCACGGCGCCCCGTACGCGTTCTAAGCGAGTAGGGAATTCCCGTTAGCAGCGGGCTTCAGCAGCCTGACGGCACCAGCGAACATGACGATCGAGAACACACACATCAACGCGAACCACGATCGCCCATCGTGCAGCCATGCGTCAGGCGCCCACACCGGGCCTCTTGAGTCCTCCGCGAGCACACTCGCCGAGTATTGGGCAATCACAGCAACGCACAGCCACGCCACGAAGGTCCCCGCGCGAGTTCGGCTCCCTCGGCCGGCCCCAAACAATTCAGATGCGCCGATCGAACTCGCGGGAATCAGCAGCGCGATCGAGCAGAGCCAGATCGCCGTGAGGCTCATCTCGATCGCGATCGAGGGCGCGTGGTACCACCCACTGCGTCGCTGGTGCAGTGCCTGATCAAGCGCGTGAGCCTGGAGGGTGAGAATGACGATGCGGTACATGGCGTAGGCAAGCCCGGCGGCGCTCGAGAGTCCGACTAGCACGGTCGCAGCACGTCGCCGGCGGAGTCCGCGTTGCGTCGGGTGCCACCACTGGTATCCGGCTGGGGCAGGAGGCCAATGAGGGTCCGGCTGCCAGCCCAGCGGAGGCGACCATCCCTGCGGAGGGGGCGGCCATCCAGGTGGCGGCGTCCACGCAAGGCTCGGCTGGGTGTTACGCACACCCCATGGTGGGGCGGCGCAGCAATGCGTGCAATGCATTGAACTCGCGCAGCTCGATTTCAGCCGTCCGGGCCGAGCTTCTCCAGCACGAGTTCGCGGACCCGGGCAGCGTCGGCTTGGCCTCGGGTCAGCTTCATGACCGCACCCACGAGAGCACCTGCGGCAGCGACCTTGCCGTCCCGCACCTTCTGCGCCGCATCCGGGTCAGCCGCGATCGCCTCGTCAACTGCAGCACCGAGAGCACCGTCGTCCGACACCACGGCAAGACCGCGTGCGGCGATCACCTCGTCAGGCGTTCCCTCGCCGGCGATCACGAGATCGAGCACCTGTCGCGCAAGCTTGTCGTTGACCTTGCCCTCGGAGATCAACGCAACGATGCGCGCGACCTGCTCTGGAGTCACGGGCAGCTCAGAAACCTCGACCGACCGCTCGTTAGCCTGACGGGCGAGCTCACCCATCCACCACTTGTACGCATCACGGGCCGGGACGCCGAATGCAACCGTGGCCTCGATCGAGCCGACCGCACCCGCGTTCAGAGCCGCCTGCATTTCGAGCACGGAGATGCCCCACTCGTCGCGCAGCCGGCGGCGGCGGTCGAACGGCAATTCGGGCAGCGTTGCCCGCAACTCTTCGACCCACTCGGCAGGAGGAGCAATCGGCACCAGGTCTGGTTCGGGGAAGTAGCGGTAGTCCTCCGCCTGCTCCTTGCTTCGACCGGACGTCGTCAGGCCGCTGTCTTCGTGAAAGTGCCGCGTCTCCTGCTTAACCCGGCCACCGCTCGACAGCACGTCCGCCTGCCGTTCGATCTCCGAGCGAACTGCGCGCTCGACCGACCGCAGCGAGTTGACGTTCTTCGTCTCGCTTCGGGTCCCCCAGTCAGCCGCGCCGATCGCGTTGAGCGACAGGTTGACGTCGCACCGAAGCGAGCCCTCCTCCATGCGAACGTCAGAAACGTTCAACGCACGCAACGTTTCGCGCAACTCGGTCACATATGCGCGAGCGACTTCAGGAGCGAGTGCTCCCGTGCCGGGAACCGGCTTTGTGACGATCTCGACAAGCGGAATACCGGCCCGGTTGTAGTCGACCAGTGAATGCGTCGCGCCATGAATGCGACCCGTAGAACCGCCGACGTGTAAAGACTTTCCGGTGTCTTCTTCGAGGTGCACGCGCTCGATGCCCACCCGCACGACTTCGCCCTCGACCTCGACGTCGAGATATCCCTCGACGCACAGCGGCTCGTCGTACTGCGAGATCTGAAAATTCTTCGGCATGTCGGGGTAGAAGTAGTTCTTCCGTGCGAACCGGCACCACGATGCGATCGTGCAGTGCAATGCGAGGCCGATCCGGATCGTCGACTCGATCGCGACCGCATTGGTGACCGGCAACGACCCCGGCAACCCCAGGCAGGTCGGGCAGGTGTGTGTATTCGGCGCCGCACCGAAGGTCGTCGAGCAACCGCAAAACATCTTCGAACGTGTGCCTAGCTCGACGTGGGTCTCGAGGCCGAACACCGGCTCGAACTTCGCCAGTGCTTCTTCATAGGCAGTGCTCATAGCGCCGGCGCCTCCTCGAGGAGCAAGTGGCCACGACGGTCATTCAGCGCTGCCTCGACCGCGGCGCCGACCCGGTACAGGCGATCGTCAGCCATCGCCGGCGCCATTACTTGCAGTCCGACCGGCAACCCGTCGTCCGGTGAAAGTCCGCAGGGCACCGACATCGACGCGTTACCCGCCAGGTTCGACGGGATCGTGTCGAGGTCAGCGAGGTACATCTTCAACGGGTCGCCGGTGCGCTCGCCGATGCGAAACGCGGTCGTCGGGGTCGTGGGCGAGATCAGCACGTCGAACTGCTCAAAGGCGGTGGTGAAGTCGCGAGTGATCAGCGTGCGCACCTTCTGCGCCGACCCGTAGTACGCATCGTAGTAGCCGCTCGACAGCGCGTACGTGCCGATCATGATGCGACGCTTCACCTCGGCACCGAAGCCGGCGGCACGCGTAAGTGCCATCACTTCCTCGGCGCTACGAGTGCCGTCGTCGCCGATCCGCAGGCCGTAGCGCATCGCGTCGAATCGAGCGAGGTTCGACGAGCACTCGCTGGGTGCGATCAAGTAGTACGCGGGCATCGCGTAGTCGAAATGCGGGCAACTCACCTCGCCGACCGAGGCGCCAAGTTCGCCAAGCAGCGCAACAGCTTCCGAGAATCTCTGCCGGACGCCGCTGTCATAGCCCTCGCCGTTCAGCTCACGAACAACACCGATCCGAAGTCCTCGAATGTCACCCTGCAACGCAGCCGCAACGACATCGGGCACCGGTGCATCGATAGACGTCGAATCCATCGGATCGTGCCCCGCGATGGCCGCGTGCAGCAGTGCCGCGTCGTAGACGTTGCGCGCGAACGGGCCGGCTTGGTCGAGCGACGAAGAGAACGCGATCAGCCCGTAGCGCGACACTCCCCCATACGTTGGCTTGACGCCGACGATGCCGGTCACTGCGGCGGGCTGGCGAATCGAACCACCTGTGTCGGTGCCTATAGCAAGCGGCGCTTCGTATGAAGCGACCGCGGCACTCGACCCGCCGGACGACCCGCCCGGAATCCGGTCGAGGTCCCACGGATTGTGCGTCACGCCGTATGCCGAGTTCTCGGTCGACGACCCCATCGCGAACTCGTCCATGTTGGTCTTGCCGAGGATCACGACATCGGCTTCACGCAGCTTGCGCACCACGGTCGAGTCGTACGGCGGCCGCCAGCCTTCGAGAATCCTCGACCCGCAGGTCGTCGGCACGCCCTCCATCGTCAGGACGTCTTTCAGCGCAAGCGGGACGCCGGCCAGCAGGCCGAGGTGATCACGTGCGGCTCGCTTGGCGTCGACGGCGGCAGCCGCGGCTAAGGCGCCTTCGGTGTCGACGTGCAGGAACGCGTGCAGGCTGCCGTCGACTGCGCCGATCCGATCGAGGTGCGCGGTCGTCAACTCGACGGCCGACACCTCGCCCGATGCGATCAACGCCGCAGCCTGGGCAGCACTGAGCCGGGTGAGCTCGGTCACCGGACTACTCCTCGTCCAGGATCCGAGGCACCCGGAAGCGCTGGTCTTCTCGCGCCGGCGCGCCAGACAGTGCAGCTTCCGGCGTAAGGCACGGTTGCAGTTCGTCGGGGCGAAACACATTCGTCAAGGGCACCGAGTGCGAGGTGGGCGGCACTTCGGCGCCGGCCACTTCGCTGACCCGGGCCACCGAACTGATGATGACCTCGAGCTGGCCGGCCATCTGATCGAGCTCGTCATCGCTGAGCGCAAGGCGGGACAAGCGCGCGAGGTGGGCAACGTCGGCGCGGGTGATCGACGGCATAGCCGCCATCCTAGAGGGCCGCCGTAGGGTGCAAACGTGGATTACCCGGCGGCCAGATGAGGAGCTCTGACGTCGATAGCTCTGACATCGATACGAGGGAGCGCTGGCGGCGCCGGGCCCCATTCGTGGTGGCAGCCGCGTTCAGCGCGAGCGGCGTTGTCCATCTCCTGCATCCGGTGACCTTCACCCGTATCGTCCCGACCTTCCTGCCGGCGAAGACCGCGCTGGTCTACGTCAGTGGGGTCGCCGAGTTGGCGTGTGCCGCGGGCCTGTGGCGCCGAGACCGCTGGGCAGGGCTGGCTGCCGCGGCGCTGCTGCTGGCCATCTGGCCGGCCAACCTGCAGATGGCGATCAATGCCCAGCGCGGCGACGTCCTCGCCACGAAAGTCGAGGACTGGATCCGGCTTCCGCTTCAGATACCACTGATCTGGTGCGCCCTTCAGTCGGGCCGACGTCGGGTTCCATCGCGATGAAGCCGGGGAGCGTTGGTCCCCAGCGCGCGTTCTTGCGCGCGTTGAAGACCAAAGGTCGGACGGCAGCAGCGGCGAAAGCTCTCAGGACGCCGAGCGGACCCAGACCGCGACGTGACTCGGCTCGACAGATCGGCGGACGACGTCGAGCAGGTCGTGTTGCACTCGCTCCAGGTCGACCTCGTCGCGCAACCGTCCCGCGAACGCGGCGATGGTCGCGTCGGCGTCGTAGCGCGCGCGGTTGAAGCGCCGGTCGACGAGATGCTGGGCACGCCGGCGCAGCGGGGAGAACAGCGCGGCCACCGTCAACGTCGAAGCTGCGACCCCGATGGGTGACGACAAGGGCAGCGCGCGCGTGGCCAGTGTGACTAAGCCGATGTAGATCCCGACGAGAAGCCCGGTGACGATGGCGTACGAGAGGGTTCGGCTGATCAATCGGTCGATGTCGTAGAGGCGGTACTTCAAGATCCCGATGCCGATACCGACCGGCAATGCGATGATCCCGATGAAGCCCGCCCCTGCGCCGAAGGTGAGCGTGCTGGCGATCGCAAGGATGCCGATCGTGCCCCCTGCCATCAGCCACTTCAGCTGCTGGCGACGCTCCCCTGTTGTGTGGCGGTAAACGAAAAATTGGCGGATCACAAACGCCAACGCGAGTACGCCATACACCGGGAACAGGAGCGCGGCGAGGTCGTGCCCCGCGTTTTGGTTGTACGCGGTCAGTTCTCCCGTCGAGTCGACCTCGATGTGCTGGTCGGTGAACGCCCCCACGTCCGCAACTGCCGTGGAAATCAAGATCAGCGCGCATGCCACGGCGTAGAGCCAGAACGCCCATCGCCACCGACGCGATTCGAGGCGTCCGTCGGGAAACAACATGATCGGCACGGGCAACAAGACGAGCAGTGCGACCCATAGTTGGGTTAGCGCGACCGCGAGCCGTCCGAGCGGAAGAGTGGTGTGACCGAGGTGGTAGATGATCACCGAATACATGCCGGCGTCAGCGCTGAGCTCGAAGATCGGGGCCAGCGCGAGCATGACCCAACCGATCGGATTACGCGGCTGCTTTCGGGCGACGATGAACCCGACGATGGCGAACGGCAGCATCAGGATGTCCTGGTTGACCGGACCCTGCTTCGCCATCTCCGACAGCGGAACCCCGACAACCAGCAAGACGAGCGTGACGACGCCCACGACCACGGCCGCGCCGGGCGTGACCCAACGGAAACGGGGCACGGCCGAATCGAACGCGGCGTCCGACTGGGTCGTCACTGCTTCTCCGCCTGTTCTCAGACCAGCTACCTGTTGCGGACGAAGCTAATCGCGGATCGTTCCGAGAACGCTACGAAATCACGCCAGCCCGTCGAGGTACTGCTGCGCCAGCCGCTTAGGGGCCCGGTCGAGCCAGGCCTCGACGATCAGCTCCTCCAGCTCTGGCACCCCGATCACGTCGAGCCGGACCAGAATCGCAGGAAAGCCATCAAAATGCGGGATCGTGAAGAACAGGTTCGGGTCGTCGGCGATCATCGCCTCCCTCGCCCCGATGTCGGCCACCCGTACCCCGAGAATCGCGCCGTCCGGGGCCCGCTCGCCGAGCGCCTCCAGGGCCACGTGGTCACTTTGGTTCAGGGGGCGCTCCCAGACGAACCCCTTGTTCTTGACCCGCCAGTGTGCGTTGCCCCACGACACAGCCTCGGTCGTCTCGGGCAGTGAAAGCGCAATCTGGCGCACATCATCGAAGCTGGCCACTCCCGAACACTAATACGGACGGCGCAGGGTTTACCTCCCTCGTACATGGCGCGACGTCTCCTCTGATGTGCGCGACCGACATTGCAGGAGACAACCAAGACACCGACCCTGGAGTTCTCCATGAATGTCACCCGCAAGTCCCTCATCGCCGGCGTCACCGCCGCCGGCCTACTCGTCGGGGGCGCTGGGGTGGCCGCGGCCGCAACTGGCAGCTCGTCGCCCTCGACGTCCAGCCCCTCGACGTCCAATGCGTCTGCATTGCTTGCCTCGGTCTCCTCCGGCGGGTCGCCGGCCGGCGTCGCTGTGGCTGGCGGCGCTTCGCTGTCAGCGATCCAAGCCCGCGTTGACGCCCGCGTCGCGAAGGTGATCGCCACACTCACGACGGCTCAAACGAAGGTCGACGCGAGCACCAAGCTGACGGCCGCACAGAAGACGACGATCGACGGCGACATCGCGACGATGATCACCGACCTCGGGACGATCAAGTCGGACGTCGACGGTGCCACGACGCGAGCCGACCTGAAGTCGGTCCGGCCAATGATCAAGACCCTGCGCGGCGACGTGAAGCAGTTGCGTGGCGACGTCAAGACCATCCGCCAAAGCGCACGGACGCCCAGTTCGACCAATACCTGAGGTTCGGCGGCCCGAGGATCCTTCCGCGCTGCCCGTTCTTCACAGATGCAGCGGTACTCCTCACAGATTCAGCCTCCATACGCCGAAATTCATGAATCTGTGAGGGACCGCGGCGCGCTGTCGACCTAAAACCTGAATGTGTGAGGACTCGGCGCCGAGGGCGCAAGTGCGCCGCCCATTCCGGCCGGAGGGGTGCGAGTCAGTGGTCGGTGCCGGTGGCTTCGTAGGTCACGGGTATCCGGCCGCGATCGCCGTCCTGCGCGGGATCGAACACCGCGACACCACAGCCTGCACCCTTCGCGACGTACATCGCGCGGTCGGCCCGGCGCAGCAGCGAGTCGAAATCGACCCCGTGGTCAGGCGCGAGTGCGACCCCCAGGCTGGCCCGAAGCTCGAGTGAGTTGCCGTCGATCTGACACGGTCCGTACACCCGATCAAGAAGTCGGACGGCGGTAGTGCGGGCGAGCGCGATGCTTGGCACGTCTTGCACAATCACGACGAACTCGTCACCGCCCAGGCGCGCGACGACGTCGGTGGGCCGCACGACAGCCGTGAGCCGTTCAGCGACCACCTGCAGCAACCGATCCCCGGCCGCGTGGCCGAGCTGGTCGTTGACGCCCTTGAACCCGTCAAGGTCGAGGACGAGTACCGCGATCCCGACGTGCTGACGCGCCGAGCCGTCGAACACCTTCGACGCTTCGCGATGCAGCATCTCGCGGTTGCCCAGCCCGGTAAGTGAGTCGTGCAGCGCGTCGTGTTCGCGCGCCACCGACAACGTCGCGTTTTGGTACAGCGACACGAGCGCCGGATAGAACAGCGGCACGAGCGGCCACATGTGGACCATCACGATCAAGACCAGCGGCGACAAGCTGACCATCGCCACGCCGACGATCGCCAAGTGCCGCACATCCTCGCGAATGATGGCGAAGAGTGACGTTCCTTCGCTGATCGCCACGGCGATGTAGACCGTGCCGTTGTTCACCACCAGGTACGCAATGCCAGCAAGACCCACCGCGACGAGTTCGCTCACGCGAATCGACGACTCGGTAAACGTCCAGGTGTGAAGCGGTGTCGGATCGATCCCGAACGCGCGCAACACCAACCACGACGTGCCAAGCGTGACGACGTGCTGCGCGACATTGAAGACGTTGCGAAGAAACGACTGTTTGTACATCGCACCGCGCACCAGCATGGTGACCGAGCAAAGGAAGGCGGCAGCGGGCAGCCCTACGTACAGCAGTAAGGCGAACAGGAAAACGACGAGCGCGAAAGTTCCATCGCCGGCCCGGTTCTTCGGGACGATCGGGCGCAAGGTGGTGACCACCATCGGAGCGGCAACGAGCCAGAACGCGGGCCGGCGCACGATCGCCGAGATGTCGTCGTGGTGAAGCCCCCCAACCGCGACCACGAGGATGGTGACCGCAAGCACGATGACGGACCACAGATACCACCACAACGCCGACCCACGCGCCGGCGTCGTGTTGCGGTGATTGGTCTGCTCGCTCATTTCTTCAAGCATCGTCAGTACGGGTGGCTGGACGGATACGGCAGGTGGCCCATTCCGGTGCGCCCACGCCCGCTCGTGCTAGGTCCGCGGAGCAGTCTCCGCAGCCGCACGCGCGGCGTCCGGCCCGTCATCGAGCAAGATCCGGAAGCCTGGCTCACCGAGCACCGGCACGCCGAGGCTGAGTGCCTTGTCGTACTTGGAGCCCGGATTGTCGCCAACGACCACGAAATCGGTCTTCTTCGACACTGAGCCGGCGACCTTGCCGCCGGCATTCTGAATGGCTTCGGTCGCGGAGTCGCGACTCCACTCGGTCAAGGATCCGGTGACCACGACGGTCAGGCCCGCGAGTGGCAGCGGACCTTCGTCGGTGCGCTCGTCGGCCATCCGGACGCCTGCCGCCGCCCACTTGCGCACGATCTCGGCGTGCCAGTCGACGTCGAACCATTCGCCGATCGACTGCGCGATCGTCATTCCGACGCCGTCAGCGGCGGCCAAGTCTTCCGCCGAGGCTGCGCGAATCGCGTCGATCGAGCCGAACTCGCGGGCCAGCGCCTGCGCTGCGGTCGGACCAACATGGCGAATCGACAGCGCGACGAGCACTCGCCAAAGGGGCCGCGTCTTTGCGGCATCCAGGTTCTCGATCAGCTTCTCCGCGTTCGCCTTCAACGCGCCGTCCTGCTTCGTGAAGAATGGCACGCTGGCGAGCTCCGCGCTGGTCAACGAGAACAGGTCGCCCTCGTCGACGATGAGGCCCGACTCAAGCAGCGCCGCTGCTGCCTCGTAGCCGAGCACCTCGATGTCGAACGCTCCGCGGCCCGCCAGGTGGAACAGCCGTTCGCGCAGTTGCGCCGGGCACGACCGCTGATTCGGGCAACGCGTATCGGCCTCACCCTCAGGTCGAGACAACGGCGTGCCGCACGCCGGACAAACGGTCGGAAAGACAAACGCGTATTCGCTGCCGTCGCGCAGGTCGACCACCGGACCGACGATCTCGGGGATGACGTCGCCGGCCTTGCGCAACACAACCGTGTCGCCGATGAGAACACCCTTGCGCTTGATCTCGTCTTCGTTGTGCAGCGTGGCGTTTTCGACGGTCGAGCCCGAGACCTTCACCGGCTCCATGACGCCGAACGGTGTGACCCGGCCGGTGCGGCCGACATTGACCCGAATCTCGAGCAGCTTCGTGGTGACTTCTTCAGGCGGGTACTTGTAGGCGATCGCCCATCGCGGCGCCCTCGAGGTCGTGCCCAGGCGGCGTTGCAGCGAGACCTCGTCGACTTTCACGACAACCCCGTCGATCTCGTGCTCGACGTCGTGACGATGCTCGCCGTAGTGACTGATGAACTCCTCGACCTTGGCCAGCGTGGGCACGACCCGAACGCGGTCGCTCGTCGGGAGCCCCCATGCCGCGAACGCCTCGTACGCCTGCGACTGCCGGACCGGTGCGAACCCGCCAACCGCACCGAAGCCGTGCACGACCATGCGCAACGGTCGTCCCGCCGACACGCGTGGGTCCTTTTGCCGCAGCGACCCCGCGGCGGCGTTGCGTGGATTCGCGAACGGGGCCTTGCCCGCCTCGACCAAGCTGGCATTGAGGTCGGCGAACTTCGCGACCGGGAAGTACACCTCGCCGCGAACCTCGAGCAGTTCTGGCATCGGCACCCCGGCGGCCTTGAGAGTTTGAGGTATGTCGGCAATCGTGCGGATGTTCGGGGTGATGTCTTCACCGGTGTAGCCGTCGCCACGGGTGGCGCCGCGGACCAGCACGCCCTTCTCATAGACGAGGTCGACCGCGAGACCGTCGACCTTCAGCTCGCACAGGTAACTGACGGCCTCCCCCGCATCGCGTTCGGTGCGGGCAGCCCATAGTTCGAGCTCGTCGAACGAGAACACGTTGTCGAGGCTGAGCAGCCGCTGCAGGTGGGTGACGGGAGTGAACTGCGT
>DATCFU010000103.1:0-3032 GCA_036509315.1 Acidothermaceae bacterium | reverse complement strand
TACTTCGACCTGAAAAACCCTCCGTGGTTGTAGCGGCGGCGTTGGTGTCGTGCTGGCGTGGGGTTTTCGTGGTTGGGCGGGAGACGCGGCTCGTCCTGGTGCCCGTTGCTATCCGGCTAGCGCGCTGATCTTTACGAGGTTGTGGGCCAGGACGCCATGTCCGCACCAGGTTCGGGCGCCGGTGATGCCGGTGAGTTCGGTGCGGTTCCATCCGTAGCTGCGCTTGATGTGATTGATCCGTCCCTCTGATCCGGTGCGCCATTTGACCTTGTCTCGGAAGGCTCGTCGGTGTTCGAACTCGCGGCGGGCGGCGCTGGGTTTGGCTTTGCGCGGGATCGCGACGCTGCGTACTCCAAGTTCGTGCAGGTCGGCCTCGACGGACGCTTCGCCGTATCCGCGGTCGGCGGTGACCGCGCGCGGTGCACGCCCGGCGCGGCGGGTGATCCGGGCGATCGCGGGGGCGAGCTGCGGGGCGTCGGCGGGGTTCCCGAGTTCGACGCTGTGATCGAGGATGACCCCGTCGACGTTGTCGACGATCTGGGCTTTGTAACCGAACTCGACCGGCTTACCCAGGCGGCCTTTGCGGATCGGGCGTGCGTCGGGGTCGTGAAAGCTGACCAGTCGATTGCTGCTGTCGGGCATCACCCCGGCCAGTCGGCTGCGGGTCTGGGCAACGACTTGGCGGGTGCGCTGCATGGTGGTGTCGAGTTCGTTGATCGCTCGGCACAGTCGGCCTTTCGTCTGGCCGGTGGCGTTGCGCAGCGCCCGACGCGCGTTGCGGAGGACGGCGTCCGCCTCGCGCATCGCGGCCTGGGCCAGACCGGCCAGCTCACCGGTGATGCGGGCGACGGTGGCTTGGGCCTCCTCGCGTTGCTGCGCGCCCCGCAGCTTCAGCTTGCCCGCGATCGCCCGGGCCCGTCGCCCAGCGGCCCGGCGTCGATCACGCGATCGGGTCCGGGTCGCGCCGCCATCAGCCTTGATCCGGCCCACCGTGCGGGCGATCTTCGTGATCGCCTTGGCCAACAGCCCCGAGTCGGTCGGGTAAGCGACATCGGCCCCGACCACGGTGGTGTCGGCGCGGACCTTGTCCGTGCGCAATAGCTTCGCTCCCGCAGCCTTGACCAACAGGGCCTCGTTCAACCCCGCCACTGCGCCGTCCCCGCACCTGGTGGTGATCTTCATCAGCGTCGTCGGATGCGGCACCGTCGTGCCGAACGGGATCCGGCAAAACCGCTGCCAGGAAATCGAGTCACTGACCTCGCGGCACAGCGACTCATAGCCCAGCCGGTAACGGAACTTCAAAAACATCAACCGCAGATACGTCTCCATCGGGATCGATGGCCGACCGATCCTCGCGTCAAAGAACGACGCGAACGGGGCGAAGAACACCGGATCATCCAGCAGCGCGTCGACCCGCGCAAGCTCAGCGGGCAACACCAGCAACTCGGCCGGCAAGATCGAATCCCACAACGTGGGCTGCTCGTTTACAGTTCTCAACACGATGGCCTCGAATCCTTCTAGTCCAAGGGTTCGAGGCCATCCTCGCGTTCAAAAGCACCCAACTCACGCACCGCCACGCGCCGACTTTTTCAGGTCGAAGTAGATAGGAATTTTGCGGCGTCGCCGCCAGCGGTGCAGAGCGAAGTCACCAGGCGTACGCGAGTCCTGCCACATGTGCCATTCGGCGTGAGCGCGCGATCTCGCGATGGACGCGCCGGCGCTCCCGGGCTTCGCTAAGCGCAACGCACACACCGAACAGATCCGATCATCCACAACAGCACCCCATAAGCGGTGAATTGCACAAGTAACGACTGAATCGTACCACCGAAGGTGACCGGCCTACGGTCGCTGCTACCGCTCTGTGCCCTGCTCCATGTGAGGCGCCGGGTCGCCTTGGTCGGACCCAAACGTGCAGGGAGCACGGGGAGGAGAACGATGCCGCTCAAAGCGGGCGTCGGCGGATCTCATGTTCGGGCCGAGGCGCGATGGGGTTGGAATGCGCTGGATCGCGGTATAACACGGTGATAACACCTGATATTTGATGTTGATCCCAAGGAAGTACACCGTGACCGATTACGCCGCCAACAGCCAGGCTCTTCGGCACACCGAACGGGCGACCCTCGACCTGCGTGACGCAGTCGCCGATCGCGCGCCAGCGGAGGTCGTCGCCGAACTGACTGCGGTTCATGCCGCCGCCCAAGCACGCGTGCTCAGCCTGCGCCAACGGGGCTAGGTGACGTGAGCGCACTCGAGCCTGCGCCAGCGCCCGTCACCGGGGGGCCGATGGCGATCGGAGGGCGGTGTGGGTGTCACCGGTACGCGGCCAGCGCGCCGCATCGGCCCGGCGAATGCTACTGGTGCCAGCACGCGCGATCCGACCACCACCATGGCACCGGGCCATGCGAAAACTCTTCGCACGCGACACCGCCCAGGCTCCGACGACCGCCCGAACTATCGCTCCGCGAAGTGCAGATCGTCCTGCCAGGTACTCCCGGCACCCCCGATGAGGCCTTCCTCCGCATCGGTGGCGACGCCGGACCCGGCCGGGAGCGCGATAGCGTCACGACCCTCCGGCGCGACCCGTAAGCCCTTGCGCGCAACCTGACTCGCGTCCCGAAGCGGCGACGGCGCCCACTGCGGGGTTGCCGCTGAGCGACGTGTCATCGTGTTCTCGTCGCAGCAGCTCGTCTCGGAGGGTATGGTGCCAAACGTCCGCTCGGACCTCCCTGCCCGCGCTGACCAGGCCCACCGTCAAAGCGTTACGCGTTCGGATCACCTCGCTGGACCAACGCAGAAGATCCGCGTGCGAATCACCGCGGCGCTCGGCAGCGCTTCGGCTTGTAGTCCTGCTAGGAAGCGCTGAGTAGAGCAGCCAGAACGCGCGACAACATGCAGGGCGCTTGAGTTCCGGCGTTCGTCGTGGACGCGTTTCGTCTGCTGCCGCTGGTATTCGTTGACTTGAGTCGCGCACCGCCAAGGTGCTGTCCCAGATCCGCGGCGACGCACGGTAACGGGACCGCAGATCCGGCATT
>DATCFU010000102.1:0-2224 GCA_036509315.1 Acidothermaceae bacterium | reverse complement strand
GCATCGAACAGGTCCTGCGCGCGCATGCCGTCGTAGCGCCGTAGTGCTTCGCTGAGTTGGGTCCGCAGCAAGTCCAGGCGCCCCGGATCGGTCGTCCCGGCCGCGACGTCTTCCGGCTGTTGGGTTCCTGGCCGGTTTTCGTGTGTCCGCGACCGTGCGAGCGCCAGCTTCGCGGCCTGGGACGGCGGGTAGCCGCGTTCGATGTCGGCGAGCATGGAGCGGACGATCGTCTCGTCGTTGCTGGAGTAGAGCCGGAATCCGCCTGCCGAGCGGCTCGGGTGAAGGAGTCCGTAGCGGCGCTCCCAGGCCCGCAAGGTGTCGACCCGGACGCCGACCCGGCGGGCCAGATCGCCGATCTGGACCAGCCCGAGGCGCGGATCCTCCGCTGCGTCGATGACAACTCACCTCCTGAAGGCAGTCGACCTCCACGTTTATCTAGAGTATGTCCAGGGTATGTCGAGCTTTGTCAAAGACTCGCCGTGCGGTCAAGGAGTTTCGCTTGGAGCCCACCGATCGCAGACATGAGCATCCCGCGCCGCACGACGACGCGCACCGAAGACTTGATGGTGCACTTGGCGAGCGCCTATCGAACGGTTGCGACGCTGCCGTTCTCGAAGACCTCTACGACGCGTACGGGGCTAGTTGCTACCGACTCGCGCATCGAATGGTTGCCGACGAGCAACTGGCGAGCACGATCGTTCGGGACGTCTACCTCGCGGTGTGGACCGGCACAGTCGTATTCGACCCAGCGCAAGGTTCGGTTCAGACATGGCTGCTAGGCGACACCCATCACAGGGCCGCTGTGACACTTCGGCGCCAACGGCAGCTGCGCGGCCCGGCCAACACTGAGATGTTGGCACCGCAGCCGCAGCCGCAGCTCGGCATGGCGCAGCGCCACGTCCTGGAGTTAGCGTATTTCGGCGGCCACACTCAACACGAGATCGCCACCCTCACCGGCGCCGCACTGGGCACGATCAGAACCCTGACCCTGCAGGCACTGCGCGAACTGCGCACCAACCGCGAACTTCTCGAGGGTGCAACCGGTGAAGGCCTGCGACACAGCCACATGGCCACCGAAGGGTAGACCCCCGGCCAAGCGGCGCACTGTGTGCTCGACCTTGCCGGGCCTTTGCCGGTCGGGTGATCGATGGCTAATAGCCAAGGGCCAGGCCAGGGCGGTGAGCCGCCGGGATGTCGAACCGGCCCCGCTTTGCTCGTTTCCAAGTCCGCCTCGTTGCGCTCCGGTCCGGTGATCACGGTGGTGTCGGACGCCGGTCGGGCTCAACGCTGAAGCTCCGATTTTCGATCGCATCACCATCGAGCCGGACAAGATGGCGGGCCAGCCTTGTATCCGCGGGCTGCGGATACCGGTGGTGGCGATGGTGGCCGACGGGATAACCACAGCGGAGATCCTCGCTGCTCTGCCGGAGCTGGAAGCCGAGGATGTGGCGCAGGCCCTTCGGTACGCGGCGGTGGCGGTGCGGGAGCGGGAGTGGGAGCTGCCGTTGCGTCATCCCGCGTGAGATTCTTGGTCGACGCGAACCTGTCGCCACGATTGGCGCTGGGTCTGAACGAGGCCGGGCATGACGCCGTGCAGGTGGCCGATCTGGGGAGCCGGCCACTGACCTCGAGAATCTCGAGGTCGCCGATTGCCGGCTGGGTTCGGCCTCGAGGTCGACGCGTACGAGGTACTCGTGCGACGGCATGGCGTCGTCGCCGGACTCGTCAGCGGATACGAAGGCGCGCATCGACCACTTCGCTTCCGCAATGAGCGCGGCGTCGAGATATAGCCTTCGGAAGCGGTCTCGATAACTCTTGCTCTGGACTAGAGGTTGCGCAACGCATATAGTTGCGTCTACGCAACTGATTCGATAGGATTGTGAGGTGAAATTGGAAGACATTGCGTGTTGATGTTTCACCCAACACCGCCAGTCGCCGTCGGGCACGGAGTGCTGGCCTTGGGGGCATCTCCGGTGGCCTATGGAGGGAGAGCCTCGTGCCTACTACCGTTGAGGTGGTTGCTGGTGTCCTCATCGGGCGCCTGGCTGTCGTCACCGTCGTATTTATGGGTGTCGGGATCATGGGCATCCTGACGGGCGAAGGTGTGGCCCGGTGTTCACGTTGCCAGCGATACGTGTTCGGACCGATGACGGCGGTTCACCGTGCCGAATGCGTGGATGCGCCGATGGGCGCCTCGCCGCGTTGGGTGCGGAGATCGTCGACG
>DATCFU010000101.1:0-3617 GCA_036509315.1 Acidothermaceae bacterium | reverse complement strand
GCCCGCCAAGCGATGGGGCATCCTGATCGGCGACGTCGTGGGTCATGGTGCACGCGCGGCCACCCTTGCCGCGTTAGCCCGCTACACGGTGCGCACGCTGGCGGTCCTGCAGACCTCACCGCGCCGCGTCTTGACCGGCCTGAACGACACTGTGCTCGCGCGCGGAGAACCCGAACGGTTCCTTTCCGCGGTCTACCTCACGACCCGCAAAACCACCGATGGCGTCGAGGTGAAACTCGCCCGCGGCGGCCACCCCGCTCCGCTGCTGCGCCGCGTCGACGGCACCGTGGACACGATCGAGGCACCGGGGAGGCTGCTGGGGTGTCTGCCCAATCCTGGCCTGGCCGACATCCGGCTGCTACTGGCCCCCGGTGAACTGCTGCTGCTCTACACCGACGGTGTGACCGAGGCCCGCCGTGCTAGCGAACAGTTCGGTGACACCCGACTTCGGGCGCTGCTCGCCACCAACACGGCCAACGCCCATCAGATCATCGACCAGATCATCGACGCCGCGTTAGCCCACAGCGACGGCGAACTCACCGACGACGCAGCCGTCATGGCAATCCTCGCCACCTGACCGCCGGCGATCGCAGTAGGACGCTTCGCTCGCGCGGCGGACCTGGCCGGGTAGGCCGATGGCGAGGTCGGCGTCAGCGTAGGTACGGGTCGACTCAACTCACGGCGTCATCTCGCGCATGCCTACATGGGTGGCGACGGCCCCGATAGGCTCTCGAGTTCAGCCAGGCCTTGACGCGAAAAAGGCCGACGCCGACTTCAAGATCTCAGTCGCCCGGCGCAGTTCAGCGTTCTCCTTCTTCAACACCTAGATCTGCTCGGACTCTTGTGTGCTGACCCCGCGCATGGTGCCCGCATCGGTCTCCGCACGACGGACCCACTTGCGCAGCGTCTCCGGCGAACCAATCCCCAACTTGGCCGCCACCGATTGGATCGCAGTGAAGCTCCGACGGGTCATCGTCCTTGGTCCGCGACCATCCGGACGGCCGCCGCTTCGCCACCAGGGCCGCGGCCCGGCGGGCGAGCTTCGCCTGGATCAGCTACTACAACCGGACCAGGCTGCATTCGACGCTGGACGACCTCGGCCCGCTGGAGTGGGAACGCCGATACGGTCAGCGTCACCCTGGCTAACCGCCCAGCGTTATGTCTTGGTCTTGATACCATTCCAAAGCCTTGTACACGTGCTCAATGCTGTAGTCGGGCCACATCTCATCCAACACATAGAAGTCCGCATAGACGGACTGGATCGGTAAGAATCCACTCAGCCTTCGCCCGCCGCCCCAGCGGATGATCAAGTCGATTCTTGAGATATCCGAAGACGCCATACTGAATCGCCCTGGGTTGCTTGGAGGCTCCTGACCTTGGAAACGAGGATGGGGCTATGGGAACGAAGGCACGGTTGGGGGGTCGACGTCGCGTCGGTACTCCCCGCAGGACAAGGCTCGTGCGGTCCGGCTTGTTCGGCAGTTGCGCAAGGAGCTGGGGACTAGTCACGGGACGATCCAGCGGGTCGCGGAGCAGATCGGCTGCGGTGTGGAGTCGCTGCGGACGTGGGTCAAGCAGGCCGACATCGATGAGGGTGTCGAGCCTGGTGCGACGAGTGTGGAGGCCAAGCGGATCCGCGAGCTCGAGCAGGAGAACCGGGAGTTGCGGCGGGCCAATGACTTGCTGCGGCGGGCTTCGGTTTTCTTTGCGGCGGAGCTCGACCGCCCATCGAGGTGAGCGTCGCGTTCGTCGATGCGCACCGCGAGGAGTTCGGAGTCGAGTTCATCTGCAAGCACCTGCAGGTGGCTCCGAGCAGTTACTACGCCGCGAAGAAGCGGCTGATCGCACCGTCGGCGCGGGCCGTGCGGGACGGTTTGATGATGCAGGTCCTGCTCACGTTGTGGATCGCGAACCGGAAGGTCTATGGAGCCCACAAGCTGTGGAAGGCCGCAGGGCGGGCCGGTCACGACATCGGCCGGGACCAGGTCGCTCGGCTGATGCGTCAGATGGGGATCGAGGGCGTGTCCCGGCTGCGGAAGAAGGTCTTCACCACCCGGCAGGACCCCGACGCATCTCGGGCGCCGGACCTGGTGAACCGGCAGTTCAAAGCGCGCCGGCCCGACGCGTTGTGGGTGACCGACCTGACCTATGTGCCGACCCGCTCGGGGATGGCGTATGTGTGTTTCATCGTGGATGCGTTCAGCCGGCGCATCGTGGGTTGGCGGGTCGCGGCGAACATGAAAACCGAGATGGTCCTCGACGCCTTGGAGATGGCCCGCGGCTGTCGCGGCAGCCATCGTCTGATCGGGTTGGTGACGCACTCCGACGCAGGGTCGCAATTCACCTCGGTGCGTTTCACTGAGCGCCTTGCCGAGATCGGCGCCCGTCCCTCGATCGGGACGGTCGCGGACTCCTACGACAACGCACTCGCCGAAACAACTAACGGCCTCTACAAGACTGAGTGCGTCTACGGACCGGACACCCACGGCTGGGACGACGTCGACGAGCTCGAACTCGCGACCCTGTCGTGGGTGCACTGGTTCAACGAAACACGGCTGCACGGACACTGCAACGACGTCCCGCCAGCCGAGTACGAAGCAGCGTTCTATGCTGCCCAACAGATCAACCCCCCCGGGGTTGGAATCCAATAGAACGAGCCTCCATCAGACCCAGTGCGGTTCATACTGTCAATGATGTTGCCACTTGAGCTGGTGGCTCTGTTCTGCACCGAATAGTTAAGGTCCCAGTTCCAGCCATAGTTGGCCAGGAAGCTGACTTTGATGAGACCGCTCCCGAATCTGGTTCTCTCGGTGTACGGCAGTAGTGCCTTTGGAAAGAATCGCGACTGAGTGTTCCCGACGACCAGCAAGTCCGTGTCTTTGCTTGCCAGGTACTCGACGGCGTCGACACACGCCTTCTGAAAGGCTTTGATCTGTACGGAGGGGCGTTTCGTGTTATCTACCGTGAACCCGTAGAAGGTTAGCTCCCTAATCCCTAGGTCCAAACATAGTTCGTACAGCTCGAGTCCTGGCCGAAGGCCCGACTCATACCCGTCCTGCTTCTTCAGTCCCTTGTGCTGAGCCCACCTTCGGTTGCCGTCAGGAATAATGCCAATATGTTGCGGGAGTCGACTAAAACTCTTCATGACAGTCTCCTGCGTATTCCGGCCACGTTGCTAGTCCACGGTGACACGACCCACCACGAGGTGCCGGCTGCTGCCGCAGAGGTCGGGTAGTCGTCGTACGGGACTCCGAAGCAGAGTGTTTGAGCGCCCGGTTGAGCGTCACCAGAGGCCGCAATATCGAGCCGGCGCGATCGGGCCCGGAACCTACCCTTCTAGCTGAGGCGCGGATTCGGTCTGCGTATAACGGCGGCTTCGAGCTGGCGGCTGATCGAGCTGCCCTACCTTCGCCCCAGAACGCGCTTCCGGCCCGTAATGGCGGCCTGGGCCTCAAAGCGTGGTCGGGCTGGGGGTGCTCGAAGTGTCAGGAAGACCAACGATTGTCGTGAGTCGTGCTGCACAGTCGTGGGTGAACGATTCAGTCAACGGGCCTTCTCCCGCACCGCGACTTTGTCCATCGAGTGGTCGAGTACCTGCTTGGCCACCAGTTCGCGGG
>DATCFU010000100.1:0-5234 GCA_036509315.1 Acidothermaceae bacterium | reverse complement strand
GATACTCCTGCAGTGACTGGTGGGCTGCTGCGGCGCGCTGCCGTAGTACCGCGTGCGTCTGCTCGGGAACGTCTTTGATCTGAACACTTGGCATGGCGCCATTATGGCGCTACTAGCGCCAGAGAGCAAGCATCCGACTTTCGGCAGAAGAGTAAGTTCGACGAGCCCGTTTCCGTCCCCGAGCGACGCAGTTTGGCGACGTTATGGCGGGTGCGGGGAAGCAGTTCGCGTAGCCATCGGGTCGGAATTTTGATCGGTGGGCCGGGTCTTAGCTGCCCAGTTTTCGGCCACCTGCCGGTACCCCAACCGTCGACGTTGTCGGGGTGTCGGCGAGGAATTCGAGCAACCATCCGGTCAGGATTCTGATGAGCCGGCCGAGCTTCCTCGGGCCCGTTTCAGCCGCCTGCCTGGATACTCAACGTCCCGTCAGACGGTGTCGCGGGTGGTGCCGGCCAGCAACTCCAGCAGCGGCTGGGTGGGGATTTTGATGAGCCGGCCGAGCCGCAAGACAGGGGTCGGCCACTGGCCGTCGTGGACGAGACGGTAGGCGGTGGTGCGCCCCACACCGAGCGGCACGGCAGCCTGAACAAGGTCGAGAACCGCGGGCAGCGGCACCGCTGGATCCAGTGCGGATGGTGTGCGCGACGTGCCCGGACGTGCGGGCGGCGACGACGTTGAGGTCGATGGTGAGGCTGTCGTTGGTGCCATCAGATTTTGCTCCTTGGGTAGGAAAGCCCTTCACCTACCTATGGGTGTCATCAAGCTCACCAAAGTCGCGGTGTGGGTGTGGACAACGTCCGAGGGTGCCTACCGCAAGCGCATTGCACGACTTGGGCCGGGCAGCCGGCCTGACCTGCTGCTCGGCATGATCGAGTCCTACGGGCTGTTTCCCTTCCCCGCCAGGGGGCACTTAGGTCGCCGGATCGCGTGCCCGGTTGGCCAGGTCTACTTCGCACGCCGCGGCGAATCTGGGGTCTGGGCTGGTGAGCCAGCTGGCGGTGTCGTCGTCGCGATGGTCGTCTTTGGTGCAGCCGTTCCCTCGGGTTGTTTCGTGGAGCCTGGAGCGGGTGCCGTCGAACATGTGGTGCCAGTCCAGTGCAGCGCTCAGCCGTGCGTCGGGGGCGTACGCGGCGAGCCAGCCACTGCGCAACGCGGATAGTTCTTCCACGATCCCGCCGTGCCGATACCAGCACGGCGGGAGGGTTCTGGTCGGCAGTGCGTAGCGGGTCGCGAGCCTGCGAACCCAGTCGCCCAGTGCGGCACACTGGTGGGCGGCGGTCGCCTGGTCGAGGGTTGCCCAGCACACCGGGACCAGCTGCCAGGTGTCCGGCAACGCAGGCGGATCGAACGGCGACGACTCGTCCTGCGGTGGCGCTGTCACGGAGCCGGTGTCCTTTCGGGTGAGCAGTTGGGATGCCGGCCGAGCCGCACAAACCGCGGCCGGCCACTGGTGGTCCTGGGTTGCGCGAGCCCGTTGGGCCCGCCCGCAGGCGGGCCCAACGTCGCTCTCAGCCGGTCTCGCGGGTGGTGCCTGCGAGCAACTCCAGCAGCGGCTGGGTCGGGATTTTGATCAGCCGGCCGAGCCGCAAAACGGGGGTCGGCCACTGGCCGTCGTGGACGAGCTTGTAGGCCGTGGTGCGGCCCACACCCAGGAGCGCGGCGGCGTGGGTGAGGTCGAGGACGGCGGGCAGCGGCGCCGCTGGGTCGACCCGGGACGCAAGTCGTCCGGGGCGTGAGCCTGGTGTCGTGTCGGGTGTCGCCATCGCGGTCGCTCCTTGATCGGGGAATCGTTGCTGTGCGTACTGTGCTCGGGCTAGACAGCTACGTCAGGCGCGTTCGCCGACCCGAAAGTGGACACCGACCAGCTGAGTACGCCGCCCGCGTGGGCCGGCGTGGCTGGTGTCACCCCTCCAGCCGGGAGCGCCGACTCGCCCGTGCAGGCACTGGCGGCGGCAGGGTCTTTGCGACCGATTCTTTGGCTCTTATGTGGCGGCCGAATATCACCTCGTGTCACCGAATATCAGTCGCTGCCATTTCGCGATGAACACCACCCGCGAACGCCAAAAAGCACGACCACTCAACCACCAATTCACATCCCCAAATCTCCGAACCCTCCAGCCTGCCAACCTTCCGAAAACCCACGCCTACAAGCACAAACGAACCGCCCGACACCATCCGACACGACACCACCACCACAAATCACACCCTCCATAATCCACCCTCCTATTCAGCAGACATATGCATTCTCCGAATGTATGGTGGCGCCGTCGGGTCGCGATATCGGTGCGGGGGAAACAAACGTGTTGTCGTCGGCGAAGATCAGCCGCACCTCGTGGCGGTATTACCAGGCCAGTGTCGCGGTCGGCGCGTGTGAGTATTACCTGGGCGCCGGTGAGCAACCCGGCGTCTGGGTCGGTCGAGGGCTGGCTGAGCTCGGGCTCGAGGACGGCGAGCAGGTCAGTGAGCAGCAACTGGAGGCGGTGTTCGCCCGCGGCCTGCACCCCGTCACCGGACAGGCACTCGGTCGGGCGTGGCGGGCGGATGCGGTCACCGGGTTCGACCTCACGTTCTCCGCACCCAAGAGCGTCAGCGTGCTGTGGGCACTAGGCGGTGCGACCGCGCAAACCCACGTCGCCGAGGCGCACCGCGCCGCAGTGCTCGCAGCCCTCGCGTACTTGGATGCGCACGCGGCGTTGTCGCGCCGCGGCACCGACGGCGTCGAACAGATCCGCACCGCAGGGTTCGCCGCCGCGCTGTTCGACCACCGCACGTCGCGCGCGGGGGATCCGCAACTCCACACCCACGTCCTGGTCCCGAACAAACTGCTGTGCGCGGACGGGGTGTGGCGCACGGTCGACGGGCATGAGCTGTTTCATCACAAGAAGGCCGCCGGCGTCCTCTACCAAGCAGCACTGCGCGCCGAACTGCACACCCGGCTCGGCGTGGTCTTCGCAGCACCCAATGCGCACGGGCAAGCGGAGATCCTCGGCGTCTCCCAAGAAGTCATGACCGCCTGGAGCAAAAGAACAGCCCAGATCGCCGCCGAAGCAGCGCCAGTGATCGCCGACTACGAAGCCACCCTGGGCCGCCCGCTCACCCGCAACGAACGCGCAACGGTCACCAAAACCGCGGTGCTCAAGACCAGGCAAGGCAAAGAACCCGCGAGCAGTGTGTCGGTACTGCACGACCGATGGCGCAAGGAGGCCGCGGCACTGGGGTGGGGGGCGGAAGCCTTGCACGCTGCGGTCGTCGCCGCTGCACGACCCTTCGCAGAACCCTTCGCAGTCGGTGTCACCCCCGTGACACAACCCTTCGCAGTCGACGTCACTCCCGCTGTCACCCCTTCGCATTCCGAGCTGGCGGTGCTCGCAGCCGGTCGGCGACGTGGGGTGTTCTCCCGCGCCGACCTGACCATCGAGATCGCCGCCGCACTGCCGGTCGTCGCGGAGACGGCGGAGCAGGTGCGAGTGCGGGTTGAGCACCTCACCTACGACAGCGTCGGCCACTGGACGACGATGCGCCTGGGTGCGCCAACGGTCGGTGTCACCCCCCGAGCCTCCGACCGGCGTTACACCAGCCGCGAGGTGTTGCAAGCCGAAGCGGCGGTGCTGCGGGTTGCTGCCGCCGGCCGCGGCAAGCACGTCGGCCAAGTCCCCGCGGTCGACCCGGAGCTGATGGCCGGCCTCGGCCCGGATCAGCGGGCCTCCGTCACCAAGCTGACGACCGGCGGGGATTTCGTGGTCGTGCTCACCGCACCCGCTGGTGCCGGGAAGACCACCACGCTGGGTGCCGCCGCCCGGGTGTGGCAGACCGCCGGGTTCCGGGTGGTCGGGTTGGCGCCGTCCGCGCGCGCGGCCGCTGAACTCGCGAAGGCCACCGGCGGCACCGCCGACACGTTGGCCAAATGGCTGCACCAACACGCCCGCCTCTCGCAGCTACCCGCACACGAACAGTCCGCATGGACACCGACCGCACGGACGGTGCTGGTGGTCGATGAGGCGTCGATGGCCTCCACCTTCGACCTGCACACCCTGACCCGCATAGCCCGACAAGCCCGAGCCAAAATCGTCCTGGTCGGCGACCCCGCGCAGATCGGCACCATCAACGCCCCCGGCGGACTCATTGCTGCACTGGCCGCTCGCGGGCACGGGATGGAACTCACCGACGTGCACCGCTTCCACCATGACTGGGAAGCCCAAGCATCCCTGCGCCTGCGCGACGGCGACCGAACTGTGATCGACGTCTACGCCGACGCCGGCCGGCTGCACACTGTCCCCAACCCCGACCAGGCTGCCGCGGCAGTGTTCGCCCACTGGCAGAAGGCCAGTGCCGACGGTGGCGAGGTGATGATGCTTGCGCGCACCCGCGATGACGTCGACCAGTTGAACGCGCTCGCCAAGATTGCCGCCCAAGCTGCCGGCGATTCCCACGGCCCGCAGGTGCTCGTCGGCGAGAAAAGTTTTCAGGCCGGGGATGTGATCCGCACCACGCGCAACAACCGCAGCATCGCCCTTGGCGACGGTCATGTGCGCAACGGCGATCGGTACACCATCCTCGCCACCACGCAGGATGGCGGACTACTCGTCGACGACCACGTCGGCCGCGGCGCCACGATCCTGCCGGCCGTCTACGTTGCGGAGCATGTCGAGCACGGCTGGGCCAGCACCATCGACGGCGCCCAAGGCGCCACCACCGACATCGCCATCCTCCTCGTGCGCCCCGGCATCGACCGCGAACACCTCTACGTCGGACTCACCCGCGGACGCGACGAAAACCACGCCTACCTTGCCCCCGCGCTCGACGACGACCACGCGCACCCACCCGTCGGTGACAACGGCGCACGCCAAATGCTCCCAGCGGCCCTCGCCCACAGCGGCCGCAACGACGCCGCCCACACCCTCCTCGACCGCGCCACCGCCGCCACCCGACCCGCACTGCCAGTTCCATCCGCGGCAGCGATCCAGACGGCCGAGTCGGAGGAAGCAGCGGCCCGCAGTCGCCGACACGCCACCCAACAAATCATCGACCAGCACCGGCGCGCCGAACGTGGAACCGGCCGCGGCTTCGGCATATGAGGATGGGCCGCCGACGCAACTCAAACTGACGTGACCGACTCGAGCGACGAGCATCTGCGCCGGTCAGCTGTGAGCGCGGATGTAGTCCTCCATGAGCTGGCGTCCGGCATCGAATCGTTCGCGCATCAGGTGGGTGTAAACCTCGGCCGTCATGACAGG
>DATCFU010000099.1:0-12954 GCA_036509315.1 Acidothermaceae bacterium | reverse complement strand
TCGCGCCCGATGGATCGTCAGACGCCGAACGCGTGCCGGCACCGCCGCACGACCTCACGCAGGTTCGGCCGGTGTCGGTCTTCAGGAGGACTGGTGGAAGTCTCGAAGCGGCCCCAACGGGTGGCTGCAGCGTGCACCTGGCTGATGCTCGGGCTCGCCGTCGTCGGCGTCCTGGTCTCGGGTCGCGATGCCATCGGCAGCGTGACCATCAACCCCGCAGCTCTGCTGGCCGGCCTCGGTGTCGCAGCAGTCGGCGCCGCCATCATCACCGCCGTCTCGCTTACTGAGCTCGACAACCCGCTGTTGCAACACAACGGATTGGTCGTCGACCTTGGCCGTCTTGTTTATCTCGGCGGCGTCACCGGTGCCCTCGTGGCCGGGCACGGAGTCGCGACCCCGCTGTGGGTACTGTACGTGCCCATCCTGCTGACGACCGCATTTACCGACATTGTCGTGAAGGCCGTCGCCTACGCGATCGGCGCAAGCGGCCTCACCTTGCTTGCCACCGGCATCTCCCACGGCTTCAACAAGAGCGCCGTCGTCCCTCTCATGTTGATCCTCGCGGGGTTGCCCGCAATCGTTGCCGCCGCGAGCGCATTCGCGCAGTCGGTTAACGGAGTCGCGGACGCAGCACACGCCGAGCGTGCGCGCCAGATCGAGGAAGTCGAACAACTACGCGAGCAACTGATCGAAGGACACCGCGCCGAGCGCGAGACGCTGCTCGACGAAACTCGTCGCGAGCGCGCAGAGCTAAAGGTCAAAGTCGACCGGCTGTCGGAAGCACTTGCCAGCGCTTCGCGTGGAGACCTCTCCGGATACAACGACGGCAGCTCGATCGTGGCCGATGGTGACGAAGCGCTCGCCTCCTTGCAGTCCGCGTTCAATAACACGCTGGGCAATCTTCGACTGCTCGTGGACCAGATCCGTGGCAGTGGCGAGAGCATCTCGGCGTCCGCCGTTGAATTGCTTGCGACCGCCGAGGAGCACGCGGCATCTGCAACGCAGCAGTCCTCCGCGGTTGCCGAGACCACGTCGACGATCGAGGAGCTCGCAGCAACGGCAGCACAGATCGCCGAGACCTCCGAGGCCGTCGCGCGCTACGCCGCGGAGACTTTGCGATTCGCCGAGGAAGGCCGCGAGGCCGTCGCAGCGTCGGTGTCGGCGATGGACACCATCGCCCATCGGGTCGACTCGATTGCCACCCGCGCCTTGTCATTGGGTGAGAAGTCGCAGGAGATCGGCCGCATTCTAGAGGTCATCGACGACCTCGCGGACCAGACCAACCTGCTCGCGTTGAACGCTGCGATCGAAGCTGCGCGCGCCGGCGAGCACGGCCGAGGGTTCGCCGTCGTCGCGTCCGAAGTTCGCAAGCTTGCGGAGCGTTCGCAAGAATCCGCTGCGCAGATCCAGGGCATCGTGAGCGAGATCCAGGCCGAGACGAACGCGACCATCATTGCGACCGAAGAAGGTGCCAAGGAAGTTCACCAGGGCACCGAACTGGCGCGCGGAGTCGTCGACGCGCTCGAGCGGATCTCCGGCATGGTCGACGAAACCACCACCGCAGCAAAGGAAATCTCGATCGCGACTCAGCAGCAGCGATCGGCGTCCGACCAGGTGGTGACCGCGATGATGCAGGTCTCCGACGTATCACGGCAGTACGTGGTCGGCTCGAAGCAGGCGGCGGCATCGGCGTCCCAGCTGAATGTTCTCGCGGCGGAGCTGCGTGCGTCGATTGCCCAGTTCCGAGTGGCGTAGCCCGCCGTGGGCACCTGGGCCGAGGATCCCGAACTTCTCGCGACGTTTCGTGCCGAGGTCGAGGAGCGCCTCGCGTCCCTAAGCGCAGGGCTCCTTCAACTCGAATCGAACGGCTCACCGCGCCAGCTCATCGCCGGCTTGTTCCGTGATGCGCATACGGTCAAGGGCTCGGCTCGCATGATGGGCCTCACCGCGGTGCTACAAACAGCGCACGCGGCCGAAGACTTGCTAGGTGCATTGCGCGACGGGCGTTTCCAGGTGCGGCGCGATTACGTCGACCTGTTGCTCGCCACGGTCGATGGCGTCAGCCGCTCGATCGCGCCGAACCCGACACCGGCCGTCGATGAGTACCTCACTGACTTGGTCAACGCGTTGCGCGGTGCGCTCGAGGGCGATGACCCGGTCACCATCCCGCGAATGTCACAACCGCCAGTTGAACCGCCGACCGCACCACCCGCCGTCCCCGCTGGTCGTAAGCGGACGCTCATCGTGCCGGCGCCGCCAACGGTTCCGGCACCTTCGAGGCTCGATTCACCACTCTCCTTGACCGTGCCGCCGCCCGCTTCGTCGGTCGCGGTGGCCGCTCCCGTTGCTTTGGTGGACGGCGGGGGCGAGCGGGCTGTTGATTCGGTGCGGGTCACGTCGCAGCGGGTCTATGACTTGCTTGATGTCGTCGGCGAAGCCGAACTCGACGCACGACGCGTCGAGCAGAACGCGGAGCGGGTCATCGCGTTGGCGGCAGACCAAAAACATTGGTTGCGGGCTCTTCGCGATGCAGTCGCGGCGAGCGGCGGCAGCTTGCCGGGCGACGTCGAGGCGGCGGTCTACCACGTCATGTCGGTGACCGACCAGATGCAGTCGTCGGGGCACCAACTGCGTGAACTGGTCGAGGATTCGCGTGGTCGGCTCGCACTTGTGCGCGACGGCGCGATGGGGCTTGCGATGGTGCCGGTGCGCCGCGTCGTTGCCGCGTTCCCCCGGCTGATCCGCGATGTCGCGAGCTCGACCGGCAAGGACGTGCGCCTGATCCTGGTGGGGGAGGATGTCGAACTCGACAAGAAGGTGCTCGACGGCGTCGCCGACGCACTCAAGCACCTCGTCATCAACGCGGTCGACCACGGCTGCGAGACGCCTGAGGTGCGCGGCACTCTCGACAAGCCGCCGCGAGCGACGGTGACCGTCTCGGCGAAGGCGGCCGGCGGCACTGTTGTGCTCGAGGTCGCCGACGACGGTCGCGGCATCGACGAAGACAGGGTGCGGGCCACCGCGATAGAGCGAGGCTTGCTGCCGGCCGGCAGCACGTTGGCCGGGGCGCAGCTGTTCCAACTTCTCTTCCTCGCGTCGTTCTCGACATCGCCCACCGTGACGTCGACCTCCGGTCGTGGAGTCGGTCTCGACGTGGTGAAGACCGCGGTCGACGACTTGGGCGGCACGATCGACGTCTTCAGCGAGCTGGGTTCGGGCACTCGATTCGTGCTGACCCTGCCCATCACCCTCGGCGTGCTGCGTTGTTTGATCGCGCGGGTAGGCAACGAGCGGTATGCGGTTCCGGTACCTGCGGTGATCGAGTCGCTGAGCCTGCGCGACATAGCCGTCGACAACGTGGCTGGCGTCCCTGTGGTGATCCGGCACGGCATCGCGGTGCCGTTGCTCGATCTCGGTGCTGCGCTCGGCGTCGAGGGTGACCGTGAGCCGCGCGCCGCGCTGGTCGTGCGCAACGGCGGCGCGAGCGACCTCATTGCCTGGTCAGTCGATCGACTCGAAGGCGAACTCGAACTGGTCGTGAAGGACCTCGGGTCGTTCGTCGGCCGACTCCCACTGGTGACCGGCGCGACGATCGACGGCGACGGCAGCGTCGTGTGCCTGATCGACCTGCGCGAGATTTCGGTGCGGGCTGGTGGCACCGGCCACGTTGGCGGGTCGATCCACCATGGTGTCTCGTCGGCGGCCGAGCCCGCAGCCCCGGTGATCGGCCGCAAAGCCAGGATCTTGGTGGTCGAAGACTCCGTCGGCGTTCGCGAACTCGAGCGGGTGATCTTGGAAAGCGCCGGCTACGACGTGGTGACCGCGGTCGACGGCCTCGATGGCATCGCCCGCCTGCGCGCGGAACCGGCTGACCTGGTGCTTTCGGACGTCGAGATGCCGGGCATGGACGGCTTCACGCTGACCCGCACGATCCGCCGGACCCGCGGCTGGGAGCAGGTGCCGGTCGTGATCATGACGTCGCGTGGCGACGAAAGTGACCGCCGGGCCGGCCTTGAGGCCGGCGCGAGCGCCTACCTCCTCAAGAGTGACTTCGATCAAACCGAGCTGGTTGATACGGTTCGCCGCCTCGTTGGCCGATAGACAGTCTGACGCCCCAAAATTTGTGACGCCGCATGGAGGAACCTCGAATGCCGACTGTGGTTATCGCCGACGACAGCCCCACCCTGCGCCGCATCGTCACGAGCGTGCTCACTCGCGAGGGGTTCGAAGTCATCCCGGCTGAGGATGGCGTCGAAGCGGTTCAGGCCGTGTTCCGGGTGCATCCCGACGCAGTTGTCCTCGACGTCCAGATGCCTCGTGTTTCTGGGTATGTAGCCGCGCGGCTGTTGAAGGATGACTGGCAGACCTCTGACATCCCGATCGTACTTTTGACTTCACTGGACGCCGCGAGCGACCGTTACTGGGGTGCGCAGACCGGCGCCGACCAGTACCTGACGAAGGACTTCGAAGCCCCCGAGCTCGTCGCGGCCGTTACCGGTGTCATTGCGGCGGCGGAGGCTGCGCGCGGTGGTCGGCCGGCCCTGCGCCCTGATCCTCTCGAGCTCGATGCGGACGACGTGTTGTCGCGCGTGTGCGACCTGCTTGACCGCAAGCTGTTCGAGACCTCTGTGGCGGCCGAGATGACTGGCATTGCGGCGACCGCGAAGGGCTTCGAGGAAACCGTCGCCCAAGTGCTCGGAGTGCTCCAGCGGTTCGTCGATAACGACGTGGCCGGCGTTTTCCTCATCGAAGAGCGTGGCGCCTACGTCGCCGTTGCCCGCGAGTCGTCGCAGGCCCAATACGGCGAATTCCTTGCTGCCGCAGTCGATGCGCTCGGAGCGGCGACCGGTACGTCGATCGCCGTCGAGGACATGAACCTTCGAGTCATGGACCCCGATGAGAACCTCGGCGGTGAGGACGAAGGCCGGATGGCGACTTTCCTGTCGATGCCTTTGCGTGGCCACGGCGGACGTGTCATCGGCGTGCTCGCCTTGTCGAGCGCGACGAAGAACGCGTTTTCCGAGACTGCGCTCGGAACGCTGCGACTCGTTGAAGACCCGGCCGCCATCGTCATCGATAACGCTCGCCTTGCGGTCGCCCGACTATGCTAGGTCAAGTGTCGGCTGACCCCGTAGAGCCGGACGCGGTGGACAAGCTCAATTTCCGCCGGGTCGCGAGCCGGTTCAGCACCGGAATTTGTGTTGCGGCAACGCGTCATCGCGATGTCGAACACGCGATGACGGTCAGCGCGTTCAACTCCGTCTCACTCGATCCGCTGCTGGCGCTCGTCTGCGTCGAGAACATCACTCGATTCCGCGAGGCGGTGCTCGGCAGCGGAATGTGGGCCGTCTCGGTGCTCTCTGATGACGCCGAGGACGTAGCTCGCTGGTTCGCCGAGAAGGCTCGCCCGACCGAGGGGCAAATGGCCGATTACGCGCACCATCCCGGGTCGGTCACAGGCATGCCGGTGCTTGACTGTGCGATGGCCGTCATCGAGTGCCGAACCCGCGCCGTTTACGACGGCGGTGATCACGACATCGTGCTCGGAGAGGTGGTCGGACTGTGGTCTGACCCCGTGCCTCGCGAACCACTGCTGTACTTCGAGGGCCGCTACCGGCAGTTGCGATGACGGGACGTTCTCGGCGCTAGTCCTCTGGAGATTTCCTCGGCCGTGTCCTCTTCCACTTTCGTGACGCGCGTCCGATCGCTCCATCTGCTGCGGATAGGCCTGGTTTCAGGCGGCTCCCTTGTCGTCCTTTCGGCGATCGGATACGGCGTTGCCTACGCGATCGTCGGCTCTGGTGTGCTGCCCAACACCACCGTGAGCCGCCGTCGTTCGATGACGTTGCGGTGGGGCGGATGGCTCGCAGTTGAGGAACGGCGTTACGCGAGTCAAGGCCTCGTAGCCGACCGGTTGACCACCCCGTAGTGGAGGTAGACGACGCCGCTGTCGAAGCGGCGCTCATCAAGCAATTCAAGATTGAGGCGGACGTCGCGGGGCAGCCAATGAGTGCCGCCGCCCACCACGACGGGATTCACCAGCAGGTGGTACTCGTCGACCAAGCCGGCTCGGATCGCCGTGGCAGCCAGATGTGGACCGCCGACGCTGATGTCGCGTGTCGCCTGCGCCTTCAGCTGCCGAACCGCCTCGGGGTCGAACTCGCGCTCGAGCCACGTCTTTTCACTCGACACCACGGGCAGCGTCGTCGAGTAGACGATCTTGTCGGCCTCATGCCAGATCAAGGTGTAGTCACTGACGGCGTCGGAGGCATCGGGCAATGTCTGCGCCGCCGTTTCCCAATAGACCATCGTCTCGTACATGCGGCGCCCGTAGAGGTACGTGCCGATCGGTCGCTCGAGGTCGTTGATGTACGCAAGCACCTCCTCGTCTGGCGTTGCCCAGTCAAAGTTGCCGTCGGCGTCTGCCACGTAGCCGTCGAGTGAGGTGATTGCCGAGTAGATCAGGTTGGCCATTTCGCGATTATCCTCCAGCCTCGCCGATATGACCCAAGGCTCCAGTTGATGGACCTGCAGAACAGCATCCTCGACCGAATCGGTGACTCGGCGGTAGAGCTGCACGCGCGTTGATGCGTGGCAACGGTAGGTCGTTGTTGCCAAGATGCGGATCAACTAGGCAGTGGCGAGGAACTGCCGAATCGTGGTCACCACGAGACGGTGGTCTTCGACCTGTGGCAACCCCGACACGGTGACCGTGCCGACGATGCCGATGCCCTCGACAATGACAGGGAAGCAGCCGCCGGCAGCGGCGAACTTCTGCGGATGGACGAACGACGCTTCCGCCAGCGTGCGACCGTCCAACTTGCGCTCGAGGCTCAGCGCCATCGAGCTGCGACCGAACCGCAGGACCGACGCGATCTTTCGCTGGATCCACGCGTCATTGTCGGGCGTCGATCCTGGCAGGCCGGCATGAAACAACTGGTGACCGCCCCTGCTTATGTCAACGGCGATCGGTAGGTGCTGCGTTCGCGCGGTCTCGACGAGCATGCTGCCGAGCCGCCACGCGTCGTCGAAATCGAAGCGGCGGAAACGCAGCTCGGCCTCTTCCGCGGCCACCTGCTCCAGCGTGATGCCAGTTGGATCGTCAGCCATCGGTTCAGCCCGTCTCGCAGAGGCAACTTGTCGGGACTAGTCCACCACGAGGCCAAGGGCGAGCGCGAACAGGCCACTCTGGGCGAGGTCGACATGCGCCCCGCGCCACGACGCACTGAGCAGATCGACACCTTCGATGTCGGCGCCACGCAGATCGGCGTCCGCGAAGTCGGTGTGATGCACGCGGGCGTGTCGAAGATCGCAATCGCGCAGCGTCGCGCGACGCAGCGTTGATTCGGAGAGGTCTGCCTCTGCGAGTTTCACACCGCGCAGGTCCAGGTCGGTGAGATCACTGCCCCGGATTGTGACGTACGACCAGTCACCTCCGACGACGCGCATCGGCCGCAGCGTTGCACCTGACAAGTCACTTCCGCTGAGCTTGCATCCGTCAAAACGGGCGTCGCGCAGCACCGCATCGCGAAACGTGCAGCGCAGAAATGCCGAGCCGACATGTTCGCTGCTCGACAGTCGGGCATGCGAGAAGTCGCAGTCCTCGAACACCACGCCGCGGGTTCGGAGCTCGATGAGATCGGCTCCCGCGTAAGCACCACCGACGAATCGGACGCCGACCAGCTCGTCCTCGCCGAACGCGAGCAGGTCGGTGGGCGGCCGGTCCACGGGTGCCGTCGTCATTGATCTCCTCACCAACTCGTGCGACGTTACTGGAACCGGCTATCGCGCATCACGACTCCTAGCTGGCGGGAGGTCCGATGAGATGGCTCGCCGCCGCCGCTAGCGCGCTCGCACTGACTGGGTGCGCCAGCGTGGGGACGGCCCAAACCGGAGCGGCGCCAATCGAGACGCCGGGAGGTCCGTCGTCCGTCGTCGCCTCTGCACCGGTCATGCCTTCCCCGCCGGTCATGGCTTCTCTGCCGGTCATGGCTTCTCTGCCGGCCGCTGCCTCCTCACCGGTCGATGTTGGGTCGGAAACACCGCTGCCGATGCCTACCCCGAGTCCGGGTTCCGAAGGAACGCTGCCGCCGATGCCGGCCGGCGGCCGCCCTACCGATACGGCCGTGCCTGGGAATGCGGGCGAGGCAGGTGTTGTCATCGATGTCTTCGCCGAAGAGGTCGAAGCAACCGCGCAGAATGATCCTGGCTATTGCGATGTTGCGCTTGACCCTGTGCACGACGGATTGAAGGTGTGGTGGCACGGCACACCGTCCGCTGCGGTGCTCGCCGTTCTCGATCGCGCTCGCACCGCGCGGATTACGCCGGTCATACTTCCGACCAAGTTCCCGCACGCGCTGTTGGGTGCGGCATCGAGCAGAGTGGTCGCTCAGATGGGGGAACTCGGCATCTCGTTCGTCGGGATCAGCGTTGACTGCTCCGGACTCGACGTCGGCCTGGTCAACGACACGGCACGGGCTGAAGCCGCGGTGCAGGCAATTGCCGGTGCGGAGATTCCCGTGCATTTCAGCGAAATGGCGGACGCTGTTCCTCTGTGAGGGGTGTGAGGCGCAAACCTTCGGAAGTGCGATCCGACTCTGGCTTTGATGCAATCCGCGGCCGCGCAGGACCGTAGCGCCAATACGCACTGTCCTCAATCGTCGTGTTCAGCTGAACGTGGCAGTGCGCAGTCGACCCGCCGAAATTGTCGGTGGTCGTGGGTAGCGTGCGGACATGAAACTCGTTGATCCTTCTTCGTCTTCTGTTCCTTCTTCGGTGAACAGTTCGCTGCGACAGTTGTCGGTTGATGAGCTGCGTGCGCGCATCGTCGATGGATCGGGTCGGCTCGCTGCGGCGACGTGTAGGTGGTTGCTGCTGGTCGCCGAGTTCGACACGCGGCAGGGCTACCCGTCCTTGGGGTTGGCGTCGACAGCGCAGTGGCTTTCGCACGCGTGCGGAATCGCGCACCGCACCGCGGTGGAGCATGTGCGGGTCGCTAAGTCGCTACGCCAGTTCCCGCGGCTGGCCGAGGAGATGGCCGCGGGCCGGTTGTCGTTTTCGCAGGTCCGGGTGATCAGCCGCATCGCCGGGCCGGACGAGGATCAGCTGGTCGAAGACCTGATCGGGGGCGCCCGGCACGCCACCGCTGCGCAGCTGGAGGTGGTGGTCCGCGGGTTGCGCACCGTGGAGCACAACGACCAAGCGACCGACCCCGGCGAGTACCTCAAACAGTCCTGGACGTCGGATAGCCGCTGGCAGCTGTCCGCGCGGCTGGACCCTGAGCGCGGTGCGCTGGTGGGGGCGGCGATCGACGCGATCGTGCAACGCGACGGCTGCACCCCGGCGCAGGCTCTGTTGCAGCTTGCCGAGATCGCCCTGGCTATCCTGGCCGAAGGGAAGAAGCCGCCGCGGGAGTTGCGCGGGGACGAACGCGCCGCCGTCGTCATCCACCTCAACGCCGCCCGCGTGCCGCCGCGTTCAGCGCAACGCGACCCCGACGATGCGTCGTGCGACCAGGACCAGGTGGCTGTCCCGCGTTCCGCTGAACGCCACCCCGGTGATGCGCCGCTCTTGGGCCGCCCGTACGCGCGGGTCGCGGGTGGGCCGGGTCTTCCCGACGCTGTGGTGAAACGCCTGTTGTGTGAGGGCCGGATCCGCACCGTCATCGAAGACGGCGCGTCGAACGTGCTCGACGTCGGGCGATCCCATCGCCTAGTCACCGACCGCCAATACCGCGCCCTGCTGGCGCGCCAACACGACCATTGCGCTCACCCCGGTTGCCCGAACACCAAGAACCTGCACGCACATCACCGGATCCACTGGATCCACGGCGGCCGCACCGACCTGGCCAACCTCCTGCTGTTGTGTGAACGCCACCACGTCGCCCATCACGCCGGACAGTTCGAAATCTTCCCCGCAGGTCCAGGTAAGTTCCGGTTCGTCAGCTCCGACGGCCGAAACCTCAGCGCACCCCCACGACACCCGGCCAACCCAAACACCGGGCCCCTTGAAGACGAACACACAGACCTCGCCGCCGACGCCGCCACCCCCCGCTGGTACGGACAACGACTCGACCGCCACTACGCCATCAGCGTCCTCGCCCAACGCCGACAAGTCGCCAGCTGACGTCGCAGCCGAATATTCTGCGGCGATGCGTCCGCTTTTGTATTCCATCAACGTCACGTTGGACGGCTGCTGCGATCATTCTGTATTCGCCGCGGACGAGGACATCCATCGTCACGCGACCGAGAACCTCGAGCGCGCCGATGCGCTCCTCTTCGGCCGGATGACGTACGAAATGATGCGCGCCGCGTGGCAGCTGCCGGCGACGTGGGACATGCCTGACTGGATGGAGCCCTTCGCCGAAACGATCGACGCGACAAAGAAGTACGTCGTGTCGAGCACCCTTGACCGTGTCGATTGGAATGCGGAACTTGTGCGCGGAGATCTAGACACCGCCGTCCAGCAGTTGAAGCAGGAGTCGGGCAAAGGACTGTTCGTTGGAGGCGTGCAGCTGCCGCTCGCGTTGGCGGAGTTGGGTTTGATCGATGAGTACGAGTTCGTTGTGCATCCGACGCTCGTGGGACATGGGCCGACGTTGTTCGCGGGGCTTTCCAAGCGCATCGACTTGAAGCTCGTGAACCGTCTGGAATTCGCGTCGGGTGCGGTAGCGATGCAGTATGAGCCGAGAAAGTAGCGCGCTGGGCTGATCCTGCGTGCAACCTCAGTGCGGACTTCGGCGTCGGTGATGTATGCCGACACCGGATGCTTGGTCTCCGTCCTCGCACGTTCGCCGTCGTCGTAATGCCGCGGCTTTCGGTTCCGCGATCACAGTCGCTGCTGTAGTTGCGGGAATCTCGCTGGCCCATCAGTGGCGGTCACGGAGCGCGGACACCGCAGCCGCGCCACAGTTGTCGTCAGTGGTCTCGGCGTCGGTCACACCTAGCGCGTCGGTCACCCCGAAGGCGCCGGTCTCTGATTCCTCGCCACCGACCATGTCGAGTCCGGCCCAACCTGCCACGTCGAGTGCAGCGCAGGCAGCAATCTCCTCCGCAACCGCGGTGGGCACATCGCAGCCATGCCGGGCGTCGAACCTCAACGTGAAGGCGGAGTTCGGAGGCGCAGCCGCCGGAAACTTGTCGCAACCGTTTGTACTGACCAACACCGGCACGGATAACTGCATGCTGCAGGGCTATCCCAGCCGCTTGCAGGGTTGGCAGGGTGGCCGCTGGCAAGAGCTGAACTTCACCAAAGGCACCTTCTTCATTCAGGAGGACCCGGCGCCGAGCCCGGTCGAACTCGCACCGGGAGCACAGGCGGAACTGATCATCGGAACCGACGATGCTTGCAACGGAGGAAATGTCGGCAACAGCAAGCTCTACTCACAGCTGCTCGCGACTCTGCAGGACCAGACAAGCATCGAGCTGAACGCGCCAGTCAATGCCTTCTGCGAACTCGACGTGAGCAGCTTCCACTCACTTCCGATTCCAGAATCCAGCCCGCCACCACCTACTCCCGGCCCGTGGGACGCACTGCAGTTGCAGATGCACGCGCCCACCACCGCGACCGCCGGCGCCACACTGTCGTACACCGTGACCGTGTCCAATCCCAAAGACACAGACATCGCATTTGACCCGTGCCCGACCTGGCAAGCACTCATCGAGAACCCCACCGGTCCCGACGGGATGAGTCAGGTCTCAGGGTCCATCGATTGTGCGGCGACGCCGTCCGTCCCCGCGCGCGGTTCGATCACTTTGAAGATGCACATCAAGGTCCCGAGCACGGCGGGCAACGCGAAGTTCGTGTGGTGGCTCATCGGCCAAACGGTCGCTGCTGGCGAGGGGCTAACCATCGTCCCGGCTGCTTAGGCTGGCGGTATGCGGTAGCTGTAGCGGTGGTGGTCGACAAAGCCGAGCGATGCGTACAACGCAAGCGCGGCCCCGTTGTCGGCAAGAACTTCCAGCCACGCACGCACCGCGCCACGAGAAGCAGCCCACTCCGTCAAGGTGACCATGACCGCGCGTGCGTGACCTTGCCGTCGCATCGACGGATCGACTTCGATGGCCGAGAATCCCGCCCACGGTGGCTCGACGGCTGCTCGTCCGATGGCGACGGCAGCGGCAGCCGGGTCGTCGGTCTCGATCGTCGCGAACGCGACGTCAGCGGCACCAGTCAGGACCTGCAGAGCGACCGGCGTGATCGATCCGCCGTGATACCGCAGCAGCCACGACGACGGTGGATGAGAACAGGTCTGCGCGACGGGCGAAGGTTCGGCAAGAGCGCGAATCCCTAGCAAGCGCGCCAACCGAGCAACGGTGACCGTCTGCACGACGCATTCGTTTGCGACAGCCCATCCGCGGCGGTCGAGTTCGGCACCGAGGTTGCTGCCGTTGACGACCCGGATCATGGCCGGAACTCCACGTGACGCATACCAGGAAACGACGTAGGCGAGCGCGTCGTCGAGTGGTCGGCCCGGATCGCCAAGCGGGCGCACGGCGCCCGCCCGGGCGGTGAAGCCGCCCGCCGACCGCAACCACCACCGACCGAGCCACTCCTCGTCGGGTGCCGGCCAGATCCGGCCGCTCACTTCTTCGAGTTCCCGAGCGGCCAGCAGCGATGGCCCGACCACCCGAGCCGCCACCACAGAAGCAGTCGAGACGACCGTCAACGAGCGGTCGGATCGCCGAATCCCCAGCTGATCGGCGTCCAGAATTTCAAGATCGCCCACAGCGTCCATCGCGCCCGATTCCAGGCGGTAGCGCACGCTCACGCGGGCGCCGACATCGTCGGGGGAGAGCTCGGAACTCGATTCGATAGACACGCCGGACACCCCAAGCATCGACAGGAGGTCAGGTTCGCCGATACTAGGTGCGGTTCACCGCTTCCGAGGAAGGGACTCCCCGTGACGTACGTGATCGCCCAGCCCTGTGTAGACCTCAAGGACAGGGCGTGCGT
>DATCFU010000098.1:0-6811 GCA_036509315.1 Acidothermaceae bacterium | reverse complement strand
GTCGGTGTCGCCTGACTCCAGGACGTTCACCCGCTTCAGCATCTGCCGCACGATGATCTCGATGTGCTTGTCGTGGATCGGCACACCCTGGCTGCGGTAGACCTCCTGGACCTCCTGGACCAAGTGGACCTGCACCGCGCGGGGGCCAAGGATCCGCAGCACCTCGTGCGGGTTGACGGTTCCCTCGATCAGCTGCTCGCCGACCTCGACGTGGTCGCCTTCGGCGACACGCAGCCGCGATCGCTTCGACACCGGGTAGGCAATCTCCTCGGCTCCGTCGTCAGGAACGACGACGATCTTGCGAGCCTTGTCGGTGTCTTCGATCTTGACCCGGCCAGTGACCTCACTGATCGGGGCAACACCCTTGGGGGTGCGGGCCTCGAACAGCTCGACGACGCGCGGCAGGCCGTGGGTGATGTCTTCACCCGCGACACCGCCAGTGTGGAAGGTACGCATCGTGAGCTGGGTGCCAGGCTCGCCGATCGATTGGGCGGCGATGATGCCGACCGCCTCGCCGACGTCGACGGTCTTGCCGGTCGCCAACGAGCGGCCGTAGCAGGCCGCGCAAGTGCCGACCTTCGACTCACACGTCAACACCGAGCGAACCTTCAACTCCTGCACGCCGTGCTCGACGAGCGCGCCGATGCTGAGGTCGCCAAGGTCACCACGAGCTTCACCGACCAACTTGCCGTCGTGAATGATGTCCTCGGCGATCGTGCGGGCAAAGACGCTGGTCTCGACCGTCGCAGGACGAATCAGCACGCCGTCACGACCAGGCGTGGCGATGCGCATCATGATGCCGCGTTCGGTGCCGCAGTCCTCTTCGCGGATGATGACGTCCTGCGATACGTCCACGAGGCGCCGGGTCAGGTAACCCGAGTCTGCGGTACGCAGCGCCGTGTCAGCCAGACCCTTACGGGCACCGTGGGTGGAGATGAAGTACTCCAGCACGGACAGGCCCTCGCGGAAGTTCGCCTTGATCGGCCGCGGGATGATCTCGCCCTTGGGGTTGGCGACGAGACCACGCATGCCAGCGATCTGCCGGACCTGCATCATGTTGCCGCGGGCCCCGGAGTTCACCATCATCCAGACCGGGTTGTCCTTGGGGAAGTTCTCTTCCATCTCACGCGCAACGTCGGCTGTGGCCTGGGTCCAGATCTCGATGAGCTCCTGGCGACGCTCGTCGTCAGTGATGAGCCCACGCTCGAACTGCTTCTGGACCTTGTCCGCCTTCGCCTCGTACTTCTCGAGGATCTCCTGCTTGTTCGGCGGGGTGACGACGTCGGAGATCGAGATCGTGACGCCGGCGCGGGTGGCCCAGTGGAAGCCGGCCGCCTTCATCGCGTCGAGCGTCGCGGCAACGACCACCTTCGGGTAACGCTCCGCGAGATCGTTGACGATCGTCGACAGGTCGCGCTTGGAAACCTCGAAGTTGACGAAGCGGTAGTCCTCGGGCAGCGCGTCGTTGAACAGCGCGCGACCAAGGGTCGTCTCGACGATGAGCGGCTGACCAGGCTCCCAATCAACGGGTGCCGTCCACCCATCCTTGCCGTTGTCGACCGCAGGCAGATCCTTCAACCGGATCTTAATCTTCGCCTGCAGGTGCAGGTCACCGAGATCGCGAGCCATGACGGCCTCAGCGGTCGAGGAGAACACCCGACCCTCGCCCAACACGCCATCACGCGCAGTCGTCAGGAAGTAGATGCCGAGCACCATGTCCTGGCTCGGCATCGTCACCGGGCGACCGTCCGCGGGCTTGAGGATGTTGTTCGAGGACAGCATCAAGATGCGGGCCTCGGCCTGCGCCTCCGCCGACAGCGGCAAGTGCACGGCCATCTGGTCGCCGTCGAAGTCGGCGTTGAACGCCGCGCAGACGAGCGGGTGAATCTGGATGGCCTTGCCCTCGACGAGCTGCGGTTCGAACGCCTGGATCCCGAGCCGGTGCAGCGTCGGTGCGCGGTTCAGCAGCACCGGGTGCTCAGTGATGACCTCTTCGAGCACGTCCCACACGACGGAACGCGCGCGCTCGACCATGCGCTTGGCACTCTTGATGTTCTGCGCGTGGTTGAGGTCGACCAGCCGCTTCATGACGAACGGCTTGAACAGCTCGAGCGCCATGTCCTTGGGCAGGCCGCACTGGTGCAACTTGAGTTGCGGGCCCACGACGATGACCGAACGCGCCGAGTAGTCGACGCGCTTGCCGAGCAGGTTCTGACGGAACCGGCCCTGCTTGCCCTTGAGCATGTCCGACAGCGACTTCAACGGACGGTTGCCCGGACCAGTGACCGGACGACCGCGGCGGCCGTTGTCGAACAATGCGTCGACGGCCTCCTGGAGCATCCGCTTCTCGTTGTTGACGATGATTTCGGGCGCACCAAGGTCGAGCAGCCGCTTCAAACGGTTGTTGCGGTTGATCACCCGGCGGTAGAGATCATTCAGGTCGGACGTCGCAAAGCGGCCACCGTCCAGCTGCACCATCGGGCGCAGGTCCGGTGGGATGACCGGCACGCAGTCCAGCACCATGCCCATCGGGCTGTTGCGCGTGTTGAGGAACGCAGAGACAACCTTGAGGCGCTTCAACGCGCGAGCCTTCTTCTGCCCCTTGCCGTTGACACACAGGTCACGCAAAATCGCGGCCTCCGCCTCGAGGTCGAACGACTCGAGACGGTCCTTCAACGACTGCGCACCCATTCCGCCCTTGAAGTACGAACCGAAGCGGTCGCGCATTTCGCGATAGAGCACTTCGTCGCCCTCGAGGTCTTGGACCTTCAGGTTCTTGAAGCGGCTCAGCACCTCATCAAGGCGGTCGATCTCGCGCTGTGCGCGCTCGCGGATCTGCCGCATCTCACGCTCGGCGCCTTCGCGCACCTTGCGCTTCGCGTCGCTCTTCGCACCTTCGGCTTCAAGGGCCGCGAGGTCCTCTTCCAGCTTCTTGGCACGGCTGTCGACGTCGATGTTCTTGCGGTCTTCGATTTCCTGGCGGTCGACGGAAACCTGAGCCTCGATGCTCGGCAAGTCGCGGTGACGTGCCTCATCGTCGACCCACGTGATCATGTAGGCCGCGAAGTAGATGATCTTCTCGAGATCCTTCGGCGCGAGGTCGAGCAGGTAGCCGAGGCGACTCGGCACACCCTTGAAGTACCAGATGTGGGTGACTGGAGCGGCCAACTCGATGTGACCCATCCGCTCACGACGCACCTTGGCGCGAGTGACCTCGACGCCGCAGCGCTCGCAGATGATGCCCTTGAAGCGGACGCGCTTGTACTTCCCGCAGTAGCACTCCCAGTCGCGGGTAGGACCGAAGATCTTCTCGCAGAACAGGCCGTCCTTCTCAGGACGAAGCGTGCGGTAGTTAATCGTCTCCGGCTTCTTGACCTCGCCGTGCGACCACTGACGAATGTCGTCAGCAGTAGCGAGGCCGATACGCAACTCATCGAAGAAGTTGACGTCAAGCACAGGTTGTCTTCTCTCTCCTGGTAACCGTTCGATCTAGGACCTGTACCGGCGGGTCAGCGCCGGGGTGACCTCAGACCTCTTCGACGCTGCTTGGCTCGCGCCGGGACAGGTCAATACCGAGCTCTTCCGCGGCGCGGAAGACCTCATCGTCGGTGTCGCGCATCTCCAACGTCATGCCGTCACTGGAAAGCACCTCGACGTTCAGGCACAGCGACTGCATTTCCTTGATGAGCACCTTGAACGACTCGGGAATGCCGGGCTCGGGAATGTTCTCGCCCTTGACGATCGCCTCGTAGACCTTGACCCGGCCCAAGACGTCGTCGGACTTGATGGTGAGCAACTCCTGCAGCGCGTAAGCCGCGCCATAGGCCTCGAGCGCCCAGACCTCCATCTCACCAAACCGCTGGCCACCGAACTGCGCCTTACCACCCAACGGCTGCTGTGTGATCATCGAGTAGGGGCCGGTCGAGCGAGCGTGGAGCTTGTCGTCGACAAGGTGGTGCAGCTTCAGGATGTAGATGTATCCGACGCTGACCGCCTCCGGGTAAAGCTCACCCGAACGACCGTCATAAAGCCGCGCCTTGCCGTTCTCTCCGACCGGACGTTGTCCGTCGGCGTTCGGCAAAGTCGACCCAAGCAGACCGGTGATCTCGTCCTCGCGCGCACCGTCGAAGACCGGCGTCGCGACCAGCGTGTTCGGCGGAGCCTCGAGCGCGCCAATGTCAGCGAGCCGCTGCTGCCAGCCATCCTTAGCGCCGGTCGACTCGACCTTCCAGCCACTCTTCGCAGCCCAGCCAAGGTGCGTTTCGAGGACCTGACCGACGTTCATGCGGCCAGGCACACCCAGCGGGTTGAGAACGATGTCCACAGGTGTGCCGTCAGCAAGGAATGGCATGTCCTCTTCCGGCAGGATCTTGGAGATGACGCCTTTGTTCCCGTGCCGGCCGGCCAGCTTGTCGCCGTCGGTGATCTTGCGCTTCTGCGCGACGTACACCCGCACCAGTTCGTTCACGCCCGGGGGCAGTTCAGCGTCGTCACGGGTGAACACCTTGACGTCGATGACCTTGCCCTTTTCACCGTGCGGCACCTTCAGCGAGGTGTCGCGCACTTCGCGCGCCTTCTCACCGAAGATCGCACGCAGCAGCCGCTCTTCAGGCGTCAGTTCGGTCTCGCCCTTGGGCGTGACCTTGCCAACAAGAACGTCACCCGGGACGACGTCTGCTCCGACGCGGATGATGCCGCGCTCGTCGAGGTCAGCAAGCACTTCCTCGCTGACGTTCGGGATGTCGCGAGTGATCTCCTCCGGCCCCAGCTTGGTGTCACGTGCATCGACTTCGTGCTCCTCGATGTGGATCGATGAGAGCACGTCGTCTTGCACGAGACGCTGCGACAAGATGATCGCGTCTTCGTAGTTGTGACCTTCCCACGGCATGAACGCCACGAGCAGGTTGCGACCCAACGCCATTTCGCCCTGGTCAGTGCACGGACCGTCGGCGATCGCGGCGCCGGCCTGCAGTCGCTGGCCTTCGCTGACGATCGGGCGCTGGTTGATGCAGGTGCCCTGGTTGGAACGGCGAAACTTCGCCATCCGATACGTCGTGCGCGTGCCGTCGTCGTTCATGACGGTGATCGCGTCGGAGGAAACCTCTTCGACAACACCGTCCTTCGCAGACGTGACAACGTCGCCGGCGTCGACAGCGGCACGAAACTCCATGCCGGTGCCAACCAGTGGCGCCTCGGACTTCAACAGCGGCACCGACTGGCGCTGCATGTTGGAGCCCATGAGTGCACGGTTCGCGTCGTCGTGCTCGAGGAACGGGATCATCGCGGTCGCGACCGACACCATCTGGCGCGGCGAGACGTCCATGTAGTCGACCGCTGCGGGCGTGACGAAGTCGACCTCGCCACCCTTACGGCGAACCAACACCCGGTCTTCGGCGAAGTGGCCGTCGTCCTTCAACGGCGCGTTCGCCTGCGCGATGACGAAACGATCCTCTTCGTCAGCAGTCAGGTAGTCGACGTCGTCGGTGACCTTGCCCTTGACGGCGCGACGGTACGGCGTCTCGACGAAACCGAATGCGTTGATCCGGCCATGCGTCGCGAGCGATCCGATCAGGCCGATGTTCGGACCCTCAGGAGTCTCGATCGGACACATGCGCCCGTAGTGACTCGGGTGGACGTCGCGAACCTCGAAACCAGCGCGCTCACGCGACAAACCGCCCGGACCAAGCGCCGACAGGCGACGCTTGTGGGTGAGGCCAGCCAACGGGTTCGTCTGGTCCATGAACTGGCTCAGCTGCGAAGTCCCGAAGAACTCCTTGATGCTCGCGACCACGGGGCGAATGTTGATCAGGGTCTGCGGCGTGATCGCCTCGACGTCCTGTGTCGTCATTCGCTCTCGGACAACCCGCTCCATCCGAGCAAGGCCGAGCCGCACCTGGTTTTGAATCAGTTCGCCGACCGTACGCAAACGACGGTTGCCGAAGTGGTCGATGTCGTCTTCCTCAACCGGAACCGCGCGACCGTTCAGGTTCATCTCGGTCTCGCCCGCGTGCAGCCGGACGATGTATTCGACCGTGGCAACGATGTCATCTTCGGTCATCGTGCCTTGTGTGAACGGCAGCTCCAGACCGAGCTTCTTGTTGATCTTGTAGCGACCAACCTTGGCAAGGTCATAGCGCTTCGGGTTGAAGTACAAGTTGTCGAGGAGCGTCTGTGCAGCCTCACGCGTGGGCGGCTCGCCCGGGCGCAACTTGCGGTAGATGTCGATGAGGGCTTCGTCCTGGGTGTGGACGTGGTCCTTCTCAAGCGTTGCGCGCATCGACTCGTACTGACCGAAGCGGTCGAGGATCCGAGCGTCGTCCCAGCCCAGTGCTTTGAGGAGCACCGTGACGCTTTGCTTGCGCTTACGGTCGACACGCACGCCGACGGCGTCCCGCTTATCGATCTCGAACTCGAGCCACGCACCGCGGCTCGGGATGATCTTGCAGCCGAAGACGTCCTTGTCGGAGGTCTTGTCGATCGTCTTGTCGAAGTAGACGCCCGGCGAGCGGACGAGCTGCGAGACGACGACGCGCTCGGTGCCGTTGATGATGAAAGTGCCCTTGTCGGTCATCAGGGGGAAGTCGCCCATGAAGACCGTCTGGCTCTTGATCTCACCGGTGCCGTTGTTCACGAACTCGGCCGTCACGAACATCGGCGCCGAGTATGTGAAGTCGCGCTCCTTGCACTCCTCGATGGAGTTCTTGGCAGGCTCGAACCGGTGATCGCGAAACGACAGCGACATGGTTCCGGAGAAGTCCTCGATCGGACTGATCTCCTCGAAGATCTCCTCAAGGCCCGACGACAGGTTCAC
>DATCFU010000097.1:0-2137 GCA_036509315.1 Acidothermaceae bacterium | reverse complement strand
GGCCGATGCGGTCGTGCTCGTGAAGAGGCGCGCGGTCGACCTGTGCCGCGTGGCCGCCTGCCTGTGTCCGACGCCCTGACTGGGCCGGCTCCGCTCGAACCCCCGGGCTCGACCTCCGGCCCTGACGCGATGAGATTCCTTCCCTTCCATCGTCAGGAGCGTCTTCCATGGCCCGTTCGGCCACTCTCGTAGATCCACGCGGATTGCGGTTCGCCGCAACGGCTACCGCAATCGTTCTCGCTGTCGTGTTGCTGACCAGCAACGAGACCGTGCTCGCCGTGCAGGCCGCGGTCTTTGCGATCGGCGCTTTCGGCGGTCTGCGCCGCGCCCCGTACGGCCTGCTGTTTCGGTACACGCTGGCAAAGCGACTTGGTCCGCCGGCTGAGCGCGAACCAGAGGCACCGCCGCGATTCGCCCAAGCGGTCGGTCTCGGCTTCGCCGCGGTCGGCGTTATGGGGTTCGCCGTCGGCCTGAGCTGGCTCGGGCTCGCGGCAACGGCGTTGGCGTTCATCGCCGCCTTTCTCAACGCGGCCTTCGGCTACTGCCTTGGCTGCGAGACGTACCTGTTAAGCCGTCGTCTTCTTACTACTCGCAAGGGAGTTCCAGCATGAGTCGCGAAGCCGTCCTCGTGGACGCCGATTGGGTCGAGGCCCACCTGTCCGACCCCAACATCGTGCTCGTCGAGGTCGACGAGGACGTTTCTGCTTACGACAAGGGCCACCTCCGTGGCGCCGTCAAGGTCGACTGGAAGGCCGACCTCCAAGACCCGGTTCGCCGTGACTTCATCGACAAGGCGGGCTTCGAGAAGTTGCTGTCGTCGCGCGGTATCGGCAATGACGACACCGTGATTCTCTACGGCGGCAACAACAACTGGTTCGCGGCTTACGCGTACTGGTACTTCAAGCTCTACGGCCACGAGAACATCAAGTTGCTCGACGGCGGCCGCAAGAAGTGGGAGCTCGACAGTCGCGAGCTCACCGACGAAGCCGTTTCGCGCCCCGCGGCGTCGTACAAGGCCAAGGACGTCGACACGTCCATCCGTGCCTTCCGCGACGACGCAATTGCGGCGATCGGCAAGCTCAACCTGGTCGACGTCCGCTCGCCTGATGAGTTCTCGGGCAAGCTGCTCGCACCTGCGCACCTTCCGCAGGAGCAGTCGCAGCGCGGCGGCCACATTCCGACGGCGAGGAACATCCCGTGGAGCAAGGCCGCAAACGACGACGGCACATTCCGATCGGACGACGAGCTGCGCACGCTTTACGGCGACGCGGGCGTCGATTTCGGCAAGGACACCATTGCGTACTGCCGCATCGGCGAGCGCTCGGCGCACACGTGGTTCGTGCTGCACGAGATCCTCGACCAGCCGAACGTGAAGAACTACGACGGCTCCTGGACCGAGTACGGCTCGCTGGTCGGCGTGCCGATCTCGCTTGGCGCTGATGGCTGATGTGCGGAGCTGTCGCAGGTGGATTGCCGGTCGGGGTCGACGCCGGCAAGGAAGCAGTGATCCAGGGCGTCGTGCGGCGTGACGGCGTGCCTGTCGTCGGATACGTGCGACTTCTCGACGGCACCGGCGAGTTCACCGCGGAGGTGCCGACGTCCGCGACTGGCGAGTTTCGCTTCTTCGCGGCGCCCGGCACGTGGACCCTTCGCGCACTGGTACCAGGCGGCGCTGCAGACCAGCTCGTGAACGCCGAAGTCGGCGAGATCGCGCAGGTCGACGTAGCAGTCTGAGTTTTGGACCCCTCACTACACTTCGCATCCCTGGTGGTTGTGCTGGTCGGCAAAACCGACCGTTTCTACCGCCACCACGGATGCGAAGTCGTTTAGGGTCGCCGCATGACCGAGCTGATTACCGTGGTGCCGCCCGTCGTGGCTGCGGTCGTGATCGTTGCGGCCGCTGCCCTCGGCGTCCGTCGCCTTGTTCGCGCTAGCAAGGGCACGCTCGGGTGACGGACGAGCCGCTCGGCGACCTCGCGGCGGCGTTCGAAACGCCATTCATTCCGGACGCCGCGGTGCCGCCGCTGCATCCATCGCTCGACCCGTTCGCGTTTTTGCTGGGGACGTGGCGAGGCGTAGGGGTGGGCGGCTATCCGACCATCGAGTCGTTTCGCTACGGCCAGGAAATCGTCTTCGG
>DATCFU010000096.1:0-18721 GCA_036509315.1 Acidothermaceae bacterium | reverse complement strand
GTCGATGATGGCGACGGAGTGCCCGAGTTCCTCGAGGCTGTCCGCCAAGGTCGACCCGACCCGGCCGCATCCCATGATCACGACATGCACGGTTGGCTTGTCTCCTTCAGTGTGCCTGGGGAACGCTACACGGTGCGGCCGGCGGGGCCTGGGACGGCTATCGCCTAGCATCTTGACGTGTCCATCGCCAGCGGTGTGTTCAAACGGGTGCTGGTTGGTCGGCCACAACGCAGTGACCGGCTGGGGGAGTCGCTACTCCCCAAGCGGTTGGCGCTTCCGGTGTTTGCGAGCGACGCCTTGTCGTCCGTCGCCTACGCCACCGAGCAGATCCTCATCGTGTTGTCGGCCGGCGGCCTGGCGCTCCTGCACTACACCTGGTATGCGGCCGCGGGCGTGGCGTTCCTCATGCTGGTGGTAGTTGCGTCGTACCGGCAAAACGTGCACGCCTATCCAAGTGGAGGCGGCGACTACGAGGTCGCGACCGTCAATCTCGGACGCCGCGCAGGAGTAACCGTCGCGAGTGCGCTGATGGTCGACTATGTGCTGACTGTTGCGGTGTCCGTAAGCTCCGGCGTTGCGAACATCACGTCGGCGGTGCAGTCGCTGCAGGGGCACGAGGTTGTGCTATCTGTCGCGATCGTGCTCATTATCATGGTGCTGAATCTGCGAGGTATCCGCGAATCGGGCACTGCGTTTGCGATCCCGACGTACGCCTTCATCGCTGGCATCGCCGTGCTGATTGCCGTTGGATTTACGAAGCTTTTCACCGGCCACAAGCTGGTTTCCGAAAGCGCTGGGCTACACGTCATCCACCCCACTCACTACAGCGGCTTCGTCTTGGTATTCCTGTTGCTGCGTTCGTTTGCCTCAGGGTGCACGGCGCTCACGGGAGTCGAGGCGATCAGTAACGGCGTCCCCTCGTTTAGGCCGAACAAGAGTGACAACGCTGCCGCCACCCTCGCGATGCTTGGCGCTCTCGCCGTCACGATGTTTCTCGCCATCACGGCGCTCGCGATCCATAGCCATGTACATGTGGCCCCGAAGGTGACCGATCTCGGACTGCCCGCGGGCTCGCACCAAAAGACGGTCATCGCCCAGATTGGCGCCGCGGTGTTCGGCGGCGACCGGACGCTCGGGTTTTACTACCTGCAGGCCGTCACGGCGTTGATCCTGGTGCTCGCGGCCAACACGGCGTTCAACGGATTTCCTGTGCTGGCGTCGATTCTGGCTCGCGACGGCTACCTACCCCGCCAGTTGCACACGCGTGGTGACCGACTCGCGTTCAGCAACGGGATCTTGCTGCTGGCGGGATTTGCGATCCTGCTGATCTTCGCGTTCTCCGCCTCGCCGACTCGATTGATCCAGCTGTACATCGTCGGCGTGTTCGTGTCATTCGTGAACAGCCAGATCGGGATGATTCGACATTGGAATCGGAACCTGCCACTGACGACCGACCCGGCCCGCCGGAGGCAGATGTACCGATCTCGGGTGATCAACTCGATCGGCGCTGCTGTGACGTCGCTCGTGCTTGTCATCATCCTCATTTCGAAGTTCGCTGAGGGTGCGTGGATCGCCATCGTCGCGATGATGGTGCTCTACGTGATGATGCGCGGTATCAGGAAGCACTACGACATGGTCAAGGCCGAGCTCTACGCCGACGTTGACGACGAGCGAACCTTGCCCTCGCGCGTACACGCAATCGTGTTGCTATCGAAGTTGCACAAGCCCACGATGCGGGCGCTGGCCTACGCACGCGCGACTCGCCCATCGGTACTCGAAGCGGTGACGGTCAACGTCGATAGCGAGGAAACCGCTGCGCTCGAAGCCGAATGGGAACGCCGCGGGCTGCCGGTGCCGTTAAAGGTGCTCGATTCGCCGTACCGCGAAGTGACCCGCACAATCGTCGATTACGTTCGCTCGATCCGTCGCAACAGCCCGCGTGACGTCATCACTGTGTTCATCCCCGAATATGTCGTCGGCCGCTGGTGGGAGCATCTCCTGCACAACCAGAGCGCGCTGCGTCTGAAGGGTCGATTGCTCTTCTCACCCGGCGTGATGGTGGTGAGCGTGCCGTGGCAACTGAAGTCGTCGGCCCACGCCGCCGCGGAACTAGACGAGGCATTGACGACGGACGGACCGACCGGAGAATGACGCCATTGGCGGTCGGCGCGCTGATCGAACTTGAGGTCGGCCCGCCGGCGCATGGCGGTTCGTGCATCGCCAGACACATCGGTCAGGTGGTGTTCGTGCGGCACGCGCTGCCGGGCGAGCGGGTTCGTGCGCGCGTTACTGAGCAGTCGAAACACTTTGCGCGCGCCGATGCGGTCGATGTGCTGACCGCTTCGGCTCACCGCGTCGTCCCACCGTGTCCTGCTGCGCGGCCCGGCGGGTGCGGCGGTTGCGACTGGCAGCACGCCGACGCCGGGTATCAGCGCGACATCAAGGCCTCGATTGTCATGGAGCAGTTGCAGCGGCTGGCCGGCATTTCCCGAACCGTGGTTGTCGAGGCGTTGCCCGGCGAGGGGTTCGGCTGGCGGACCAGGGTGCGGTTCTCGGTCGACGGTTCAGGCCGCATCGGATTTCGACGTCATCGTTCACATCAGGTCGAGGTGATCGAGCGGTGCCCCATCGCACACCCGCTCGTCGAAGCCGCCGGCGTGGAAGGGTCTCGATGGGACGGCGTGAGCGAGGTCGAGGTCGCCGCGTCGGTTGGATCGGGTGAGCGCCTAGTGCGCACCGCCGTGGGCCGCGGCGCGACAATGCGAGTACGTGAGGGTGGCGCGTTGTGCGAGGAGGCGGCCGGGCGCAGCTGGCGGGTCAGCCCCGGCGGATTCTGGCAGGTCCACCCGGCCGCGGCCGACGTGTTGACTGACGCGGTGATGACGGGATTGCGTCCGCGCGTGGGTGACCGGGCACTCGACCTGTACGCGGGTGTTGGCTTGTTCGCCGGATCGCTTGCGGTCGCCGTCGGACGGAGCGGCTACGTCACTGCGGTCGAGTCGTCGATCGTCGCGACCAGGGACGCGGCAACGAACTTAGCTGACCTGCCCCAGGCGCACCTGGTGAGAGCCGATGTCGCGACAGCGTTGGGCAGTCCCGGCCAGTTCGGTGCGGTCGACATCGTCGTCCTCGATCCGCCGCGCTCGGGGGCCGGCGCGGCGGTTGTCAAAGGCATCGCTGGGCTATGCCCGCGAACGATCGCGTACGTTGCGTGTGATCCCGCAGCACTTGCGCGGGACCTCGCGAGCTTCTCCCGGGCTGGGTATTTACTCGACGAATTGCGCGCGTTCGACATGTTCCCCCAGACGCACCACGTGGAATGTGTCGCGATCCTGACTGCCGCGACGGATGGGAATGTCACCGGATGAAAGCCACCCTGTTGCTTTGCGATGCCGCGCAGGTCGACCCCGCTGGCAAGGTCCACATCCTGGGGGCTGGCTGGACTGTTGTGTTGGTTGCCCACGGCGCACCCGTCCTGGCACATGCCGTGGTAGCGATCGTGCACGTGCCCTGGCACGAAACCCACGAGCCGCATCAGCTGCGGCTGCGTCTTGAGGACGAGGACGGTCGGCCCGTCATGATCGGGCCCGCGCCTGACCAGCTGGCCCCGCTGATCCATGAGCAGCAAATCGAAGTAGGGCGCCCGCCCGGCGCACCCGAGGGCATCACCTTCGATGTGCCAGTCGTGGTGTCCGTCGGTCCGGGTATGCCCCTCACCGAGGGTCGTTACAGCTGGCGCTTGGAGATCGACGGCGCCAGCGACGAGGACTGGTTCGTCAGCTTCCATGTCCGGGTGACGTGAGCGCGCCAGATACGTTTCAGCAGGTGACGGCACGGACCTCAAGCAGTACGGTTGTACTGTTTGGACGGCGAGAGAGCGCGCGACGAGAGCGGAGGCAAGCGGTGGACAGCTTCGGGAGTCGTGGCAGCCTGCAAGTCGGGCCGGCGACGTATGAGATCTTCCGCCTGAGCGCAGTGCCGGGTTCGGCACGGCTGCCGTTCTCACTGAAGGTGCTGCTCGAGAACCTGCTGCGTACCGAAGACGGCGCGAACATCACCGCCGACCACGTACGTGCGCTCGCCGGGTGGGACTCCCAAAGCGAGCCCGACACCGAGATTCAGTTCACTCCAGCGCGCGTGCTCATGCAGGACTTCACCGGCGTCCCGTGTGTCGTCGACCTCGCCGCCATGCGCGAGGCGATGCTTGCCCTCGGCGGTGACCCCGAGCGGATCAACCCGCTCAGCCCCGCCGAGTTGGTGATCGACCACAGCGTGATCGCCGATGTCTTCGGTCGCGAGGACGCCTTCGTGCGTAACGCTGAGTTGGAGTTCGAACGCAACGCCGAGCGCTACCAATTCCTGCGTTGGGGGCAGCGCGCGTTCGCCGACTTCAAGGTGGTGCCACCCGACACGGGGATTTGCCACCAAGTCAATCTCGAGTACCTCTCCCGCGTCATCTTCGATCGTGATGGCGTTGCGTATCCCGACACACTCGTCGGCACCGATTCGCACACCACGATGGTCAATGGGCTTGCGGTGCTCGGGTGGGGTGTCGGCGGTATCGAAGCCGAGGCGGCGATGCTCGGCCAGCCGATCAGCATGTTGATTCCGCGGGTCGTCGGCTTCAAGTTGTCGGGTGTGCTGCCCGACGGCGCGACGGCGACCGACCTCGTGCTCACAGTCACCGAGATGTTGCGCGGTCACGGTGTCGTCGGGAAGTTCGTCGAGTTCTATGGCCCGGGTGTCACCAACGTGCCACTCGCCAACCGCGCAACCATCGGCAATATGAGCCCCGAGTACGGCTCGACCTGCGCGATCTTCCCGATCGATGACGAGACGCTGCGCTATCTGAAGTTCACCGGCCGCTCCCCGGAGCGGATCGCGCTTGTCGAGGCCTACGCGAAGGAACAGGGACTGTGGCACGACCCGGCCGCCGAGCCCGACTACTCCGAGCGTCTTGAGCTCGACCTCTCGACGGTAGTGCCGTCACTCGCAGGGCCGAAGCGGCCGCAGGATCGCGTGTCGCTCTCGGACGCAAAGACGTCGTTTCGGGGCGTGCTCGGCGGCTACGTGCAGAAGACTGGCGGCAACGGCTCACTCGACGAGGGTTCGCAGGAGTCCTTCCCCGCGAGCGATCCAGTGGCAATCGATCACGAACATCCCGAGGACAAGCCGGCGGGAGTGCTCAGCGCGGCGACCAGCTCGAACGGCCGGTTGAGTGCCCGGGCCGTGGTGACCCTCGACGATGGCACGGTTTGCGAGATCGACCACGGTGCCGTTGTCATCGCGGCGATCACTTCCTGCACGAACACGTCGAACCCATCGGTGATGATCGGCGCGGCGTTGGTAGCCAAAAACGCTGTGGACAAAGGACTCTCCCGCAAGCCCTGGGTGAAGACGACCCTGGCTCCCGGGTCGAAAGTCGTTACCGACTACTACGACGCGGCCGGTCTGACGCCGTACTTGGAGAAGCTCGGCTTCAACCTGGTGGGATACGGGTGCACAACGTGTATCGGCAACTCGGGCCCGCTCGACGACGCCATCTCGAAGGCTATCGCCGATCACGACATCGCCGCCGCTGCAGTGCTCTCGGGTAACCGCAACTTCGAGGGACGCATCCATCCGGACGTGAAGCTGAACTACCTCGCCTCACCGCCGCTCGTCGTTGCATACGCGTTGGCCGGTTCGCTCGACATCGACATCACGACCGAGCCGCTCGGCACTGGCGCCGACGGCAACCCGGTCTACCTTCGCGACATCTGGCCGAGCGAGCGAGAGATCGCCGACGTGGTTGGCCAGGCGATTCAGTCGCAGATGTTCTCCGACAGTTACGGCGATGTCTTTGGTGGTGACGAGCGCTGGCAGGAGTTGCAAATCCCCGAGGGCAGCATCTTCGAGTGGGACGACGTGTCGACGTATGTGCGCAAGCCGCCGTATTTCGAGGGCATGGAAAGGCAACCCGCACCCGTCACCGACATCACCGACGCACGGGTTCTTGCGGTGCTGGGCGACTCGGTGACGACCGACCACATCTCGCCGGCCGGGAACATCAAGAAGGATTCGCCGGCTGGAGCGTACTTGCAGGAGCACGGTGTCGCGCCGCGCGATTTCAACTCTTACGGCTCGCGGCGAGGCAACCACGAGGTGATGATTCGCGGCACGTTCGCCAACATCCGCCTGCGCAACCAGTTGGCTCCGGGGATAGAGGGCGGCGTCACCCGGCATCTGCCCGATGGCGAAGCGATGACGATTTACGAAGCGGCTACCCGCTATATCGCCGACGGTGTACCGCTCGTGATCCTGGCGGGTAAGGAGTACGGCTCGGGGTCGTCTCGCGACTGGGCGGCGAAGGGCACCGCGCTGCTCGGTGTCCGGGTGGTGATTGCCGAATCGTTCGAGCGGATCCACCGCAGCAACCTGATCGGCATGGGTGTCTTGCCCCTGCAGTACGCCGACGGGCAGACCCGCGACTCACTCGGGCTCACCGGCGAGGAGACGTTCACGGTCGTCGGACTCGCGGGCGCCGACCCGCTGCCGCGCGAGGTCACCGTTCAGGCCGGATACGTGCAGTTTCGGGCTGTCGTCCGGATCGATACGCCGGGGGAGGCGGACTACTACCGCCATGGCGGCATCATGCAGTTCGTCTTGCGCTCGCTGCTCGAACCCGCCTGACACGGCCACCTTCTGTGTCCGGTGCGACTGTGTGACTGCTGTGACTGCCTTATAGACTGACCCGATCGCTTGGCGCGAACCGCCCGGGCGTCGACACGGTGAGGTGAAGGTCCACGTGAGTCTCCTCGAATCTGTCGAGGGCCCTGACGACCTCAAGCGGCTCGACGTCGCCCAGTTGCCCCAGCTCGCTGAAGAGATCCGCGACTTCCTGGTCAGTGCAGTCGCGAAGACCGGCGGACATCTCGGGCCGAACCTCGGCGCCGTCGAGCTCACCATTGCGCTGCACCGCGTTTTCAACTCACCGACCGAGCCGATCATCTTCGACACCGGCCACCAGGCCTACGTGCACAAGCTGTTGACCGGCCGCCGGGAGGGGTTCGCAACGCTGCGCCAGCGTGGCGGCCTGTCGGGCTATCCGAACCGCGATGAATCCGAGCACGACTGGGTCGAGAACTCGCACGCGTCGACCGCCCTGTCGTATGCCGACGGTCTGGCGAAGGCGTTCGCCGTGCGCGGTGAGAAGCGTACCGTCGTGGCGGTTGTCGGTGACGGCGCACTTACCGGCGGCATGTGTTGGGAGGCGCTCAACAACATCGCCGCCGCGAAGGATCACCCCGTCGTTGTGCTCGTCAATGACAACGGACGCTCGTACTCCGAGACGATCGGTGGGCTCGCCGAGCATCTCACAACGTTGCGCACGAATCCGCGTTATGAGAAGGCACTCGAGAAGGTACGAGAAGTTCTCACCCGTACGCCGCTCGTCGGCGACCCGCTCTTTGACGCCCTGCACGGTATCAAGCGCGGCCTTAAGGATGTCCTTACGCCGCAAGGGCTTTTCGAGGATCTCGGCCTCAAGTACGTCGGACCTATCGATGGCCATGACATTGCGGCTGTCGAGGCCGCGCTTGCGCGTGCTCGCAAGTTCGGCGGCCCGGTAATCGTGCACTGCGTGACCCGCAAGGGCTACGGCTACGGTCCTGCTGAGGACGACGAACTCGACCACTTGCACGGACCAGGCGCATTCGACCCGGTGACCGGTGTCGAGTTGCCGAAGCCGGCCAGCTGGACAGCTGTCTTCTCCGACGAGATCGTCAAGATTGCGGCGACCAGGCCCGACATCGTCGCGATCACCGCTGCGATGTTGCATCCGGTCGGCCTCGCCGCGTTTGCGAAGGCTTACCCAAATCGCATCGTTGACGTCGGCATCGCAGAGCAACACGCAGTGACGTCGGCGGCTGGGATGGCCATGGGTGGTCTGCACCCGGTGTTCTGCGTTTACGCCACGTTCTTGAACCGCGCATTCGACCAAGTCTTGATGGACGTCGGTTTGCATCGCTTGCCGGTGACGTTCGTGCTCGACCGGGCTGGTGTTACAGGCGACGACGGGGCGAGCCACAACGGCATGTGGGATCTGTCGATCCTGTCGTTGGTCCCCGGCATGCGCATCGCGCTGCCCCGTGATGGTGCTCGCCTTCGCGAACTGCTGGCTGAGGTTGTTGCGATTGATGACGGCCCGACGGCAATCCGGTTCCCCAAGGGCGGGCTGCCGCACGAGATCGAGGAGGTCGACCGCATCGGTGGCCTCGACATCTTGCGTCGCGACCCCGACGCCGACGTGCTCATCGTGGCGTTCGGACCAATGGTCGAACTCGCCCTCGACGTCGCGGGCCGGCTCGGCGATCAGGGCATGTCCTCGACTGTGCTTGACCCGCGGTGGGTGCTCCCCGTCAATCCGGCGATCGCCGGCCTCGCGGCGTCCCATTCATTGGTTGTGACGATCGAAGACCACGGCCGTCAAGGTGGTGCGGGTTCAACGGTGGCGATGGCGCTGCGCGAGGCCGGCGTCACGACTCCCGTGCAGGTGCAGTCGATCCCTCAGCGGTTCCTTCCGCACGGCAAGCGTGGCGAAGTGCTCAGTGATATCGGGCTGACGGCGCAGGAGATTGCCCGCCAGGTCGTCGAGTCAGTTGCCGGCATCGACGCGCTCGATCAGCCGCAGCCGGTGACCGACTAACCGCTCGATGTCAGTTCAGGACGTCAGTGGTACAGAACGTCGCGCAGCCAAACCTTTTCGTCACTCGCCGGGTCACGCAGCACGATTTCGGCCGGGCGCCCGCCCTCGGCGACCATCGACACCTCGTCGATCGTCAGCAGCACCGGACGCGGGAAGCCGCGGCTCTCGTCGTCTGCGATTGCAGCGGCCGTAAGGGCAAATGCAGCGTCGATCCGCGAAAGGTCGAGCCAGCCTCGGGTGCGAACCGGGGCCGCGATCGCTCGCAGCCCGCTGGCATCGGCGCACAACGCTCCGCGCAGAACACGCGATGCGAGCAGCGTGAGGACGTCACAGTCGCCCATCGGTCGTAGCGGCGCGCGTGGGTCGCGACGCCAGCGCGTGGTGGCGAGTGCGCCCATGTTCTCGAGGTACTCCATCGCCCCTCGCCACCACGGGGTCGGGTCGATGCCTGCCGCGGCAAGGACGGATGGCGGTGTGACAAATACCAGCTCGGGCTGATCCGGGAGCAAGCCCACGAATCCGATGCCGAGGTCGAGAGAACCGCCAAGAACGGGCTGTCGAACCCAGTGCGGCCCTGGGTGCAGGGCATGGCCGATCGGCAGTGCGACCGGCCTGATGGTCTCGGCGAGTTCGTCCAGTGACTTGTCAGCGATCGCGCGTCGGGCTCGCAGCCACCGGTGCAGGTGGAGCTGAGCAACGGGATCGGCGGGGTCGGCGCCGGCGATGGCCTCCGCCAGCTGTTCAAAGCTGACCGCAATCTCAGGAATGCCCTGCAGCAGGATGGCGTCGTCGGTCGGGATCATGTCGACGTCGTGCATCACGCTGACCGCGAGCGTGCAGCGGCGAAGCGCGGTGATGTACTCGAGGCCGTCCATGCTGTGGCCCCCAACGGGCGTTGACATGCCGAGACGGTACCTGCGGGTTAGCGGCAGTGGGTAGCGCGTACGGGTGAAATCGCTGCGGCCAACTGCCGCCCGCGGTTGAACGGGCTCAGTCGGCGGTGGCGTCGTGAGTCGCCGCCCGAAGAAGCGCACGGGCGAGCGGGCCCGCCGTGAGGGCAATCTGCCATTCGCGGGCGCCAAACCCGCGAAGGTCCGCGCCGACCGGTCCGGCGAGCAAGTCAGGCGGTGGTCGCCACGCAAGCCGGCGGACGGCGTCGGGCTGCAGCAGGTTCTCGGCGGGCAGTCCGTGCTCATCGGCGAGCGCCGCAACCACGGCCTTCGCGGCCGCAAGCCGGTCGGCGGCCGCCCTGTCGCGTTCGGCCCACCGGTGCGCCGGTGGCGGTCCTTCGCTCGGCCTCGTCAGCTCGGGCAACTCGTCGTCAGGTAGTTGCTCGGCTTCGGCGATTGCAGCCCACCACTGCGCGAGGTATTTGCGGCTACCCCGACCGTGGAAGTCCGGCGAACCCGCGAGATCGCGGGCACTGCCGGGTGCATCGGTCGCGACTCCGACGATCGACGAATCGGGTAGCAGCCGGCTCGGAGAGATGTCGGTCTCGCGGGCGATCTGGTCACGGGCATTCCACATCGACCGAACGATCGCGAGTTGCCTGCGCTGCCGAATCTTGTGAATCCCCGACACTCGCCGCCAGCGTTCGACCGACACGGCTGCTGCCGGCGTCGTGCGTACGTGCTCAAATTCCTCGAGCGCCCAGCCGAGTTTGCCTTGCCTGTCCAGATCCGCCTCGAGCGTGTTACGCAACTCGATCAGCAATTCGACGTCCAGCGCCGCATATCGCAGCCAGGGCTGCGGCAACGGTCGACTCGACCAGTCGGCGGCCGAGTGATCCTTCTCCATCCGCCAGCCCAGCAGGTTCTCGACCATCGTGGCCAAGCCGACCCGCGGGAAGCCGGCGAGCCGACCGGCCAGTTCGGTGTCAAACAGCGAGTTCGGGTACATGCCCAGGTCAGCCAGGCACGGCAGGTCCTGATTCGCCGCGTGCACGATCCATTCGACGTCGCTCACGGCAGTTCCGATCGCCGACAGGTCGGGGCAACTGATGGGATCGATGAGCAGGATGCCGGTGCCCTCACGCCGCAACTGGACGAGATAAGCCCGATGCCCGTAGCGGTAGCTCGAAGCCCGTTCCGCATCGACAGCGAGTGGGCCGGTACCTGCGCGCAGCCGTTCGACCGCGGCCAGCAGGCCGTCTTCGTCGTCGATCACTGCTGGGACGCCGTCGCGTAGCTCCAGCAGCGGCGCTAACTCTGTGGTCTCTGCCGGTTCAGCGGAGGGTTCTGCGAGCTCGGCGGGCTCGCTCTGGTGGCCTGGTTGCGGCTCTGCCGGATCCGGCAGCGTGGCGGGCTCGAGGAATACGGGCGCGGCCGAGTCGGACATGTTCCCCACCGTACGACCACGCGTTGGCCGTCGGAGCCTGACACGGCCGACCTGCCTGCCTGCCACTTGCGCAGGAGAGCTTTGCGCACGCAGAAAGGGCGGCTCTCGGGGGAAGAGCCGCCCTTTTCTACGTTCCCGCCGCGCCCGGGGGGGGTAGCGCTGCGGGTTCCGCCCGCGCCTGGGGGTGGCGCGGGCGGTTCTAGCGTCTGTGCTTGCTGCTGTCCTTGCTGAGACTGCTGTTGCTTACCGGATAACACCGGCGCGCATGGCCAGGGCGACCATCTCGGCGCGGTCACCAGTACCGAGCTTGCGGGCGATGCGAGCGAGATGGCTCTTGACCGTCAGCGCGGACAGACCGAGTTCGTCGCCGATCTCCTTGTTCGACCGGCCGTCGGCGACCAGGCGCAGCACTTCGACTTCGCGGCCCGACAGTTCGCCGACGCCTTCGTTGGTGGGGCTGTTGCGTAGCCCGGCAGCGAGCAGGGAGGCCACAGACGGGTCGGCGTACACCCCGCCGTCCAGGACGCGGCGAACGCCATCGGCCACCACGACCGGTGACGCCGACTTCAGCAGATAGCCCTGCGCACCAGCGACGAATGCGGCGCGCACAGAGTAGGGGTCGTCGGCTGCCGACAGCACCACGAGGCGGGGCCAGCCCGCGCTGCGGAGCTCGGCGAGCAGGTCAAGACCTGAACCGTCGGGCAGCCCGACGTCGACAATGCAGAGGTCACGCGGGCCGCTTGCGCGGGCACGGGCCCTGGCTTCGGCACAGCTGGCAGCCTCGACAATTTCGCGGGCTCCCATAGCCGTGAGGCGGGCAACCATTGACTCGCGGACCAGCGGGTGGTCGTCGACCACCATGGCGGTGAATCCCGCGGAGTTCTCCGGCTGGGGCGGCACGTGCTCAACCAACGCCGTCACCCCGGTCCTCCTAGCGTCAGGGCCGCTTGCGCGGCCGGTCGTGCGTGGTGCGACTACGGTCTGTAGCCACCTCTGCACCAATGCATCGGACAGCGTGGGGCGCGGCTGAAGCTTCCGACTAGTCCGTTTGCTACGGACCTGATCGATTCCCGAGTCAGCTGCCCGGATTCGGTACTCCCGGAAGTGCTCGCCAAGTACTTATGGGCCCCTATCTGCTGGGCCATTCGCCATGGTGTCTTCGGACGGTCTAGCCCTTTGGCGAGGTCGTCCCATTAGGCCAAGTGGGCGGTCTATGGCGTCGCCACAACAGATGGCCAATCGCGGTGCCGACAAAGCACGTGGGCACGCCTGTGTCGGTAGGCACACAAGCATGAGTGTGCCGGGGAGCTTTGCGTATCGCGAGGAGACAGTAGTGAGACTGGATCGAGCGGCCACTAAGTTGCTTGCTCTTGTATCCACAGTGGGTGTCATCAGTGCTTTGGCTGTCACCTCCGCCGTGCCCGCGGGCGCCGCGACATCTACCGGACCTCGTTCACAGGCCATCGTTGCCCTTGCCGGCGACGGCGCCGTTTCCGTCCCGGGCCTGCACGTTCAGACAGTGCTTGCCGGCGTGAATAGCGAGATCGTCGATGGGACGTCGGCGCAACTCGCGCAGCTCGCAGCGACTCCCGGCGTCCTCGGCGTAGAGCCGAACGTGACCGCACACCTGGAGAGCAACACCTTCGGTGGCAACGACGCGTCGGACTCCAGGAACTCTGACTCGAACAAATCTGGCTCGAACGGATCAAGCAACGGCAACGGGCCGACAGTGGTCCCGCCGGTCACCGCACCAGATCTCCCGCCCATTGTTGGACCGATCACGGGCCCCGGGACCGACCCTTCGGCTACCTCGGCTGGCCCGCTCACGCCGGTCTCCGTCCCTAGCGTCGGGGTCGTCGCCTCAAGCACGCTCGGTGGCCTCGCCAGCGACCCGCGCGCTGGTAGTGGCGTCACCGTTGCCCTCATCGACACCGGCGTTGCTGACACCGCTGCGCTGAACAGGGCGTCTGGTCGGCTCGTCGACGCTGTCGACACGTCTGGCCTGAACACGCCGAACGGTCACGTGCAGGACAACGGCGTCTTCACTGACAACTACGGTCACGGCACCTTCATGGCTTCGCTGATCGCTGGCGGCCAAGTTCCGGGCAGTGGCGATGGCGGGCTCGGTGTCGCGCCTGGCGCGACGGTCGACGTTGTCAAGGTTGCGGATGCTGACGGCAACACGTCCTTGGCCGCCGTCATGGCTGGCCTGAACTGGGTCGCGACCCACTCCGATCAGGTCGACGTCGCGAACCTCTCGCTCAGCGTCGACCCGCCGGCGACCCGTTACGGCATCGATCCTTTGAACTTCGCGGTCCTCCTCACCCGCGCCGCTGGCGTCACTGTCGTGGTGGCCGCCGGTAACACCCCCGGCGTTGTCGGTGACCCAGGCTTTGGCCCCGCGTCGCTGACCGTCGGTGCCGCCGACACGACCGGCGCGTCGCCGATCGTCGCTCCGTTTAGTGGTTTCGCCAACGTGGACGGCGTGAGCAAGCCAGATGTCGTTGCTGCCGGCGTGAACATCCTCGGTGAGATGCCGGTGGGTTCGGAGATCTCCCAGGAGTTCCCCAACGCCCGCCAGCCGAACGGCTTGTTCCGTGGCTCTGGCACCAGCCAGTCGACAGCGATCGTCAGTGGCCTTGCCGCGCTCTACCTGCAGTCGCACCCCTCAGCCAGCCCGCTCCAGGTCAAGTCGGCAATCCGCGACGCTGCGTCGAGCATCGGCGGCGGCAAGGCTGATGGGCAAGGCCTCGTGAATGTCCCGACTGGCAACTACCGGTCGAACGACACCGGCGAGCAAAGCCTGAACGTCTTCCGGTGGTTCTCCACCGCACCGCTGTGGGGCGACCTGTTCACCGGCGGGGCGTTCGACGCACGCCGCTGGAGCGCACGCCGCTGGAATTCCGCCGGATGGGACGCCCGTCGCTGGGCGGCTGTCAGCTTCGACGCTCGCCGTTGGTCTGACGTGACCTTCGACGCTCGCCGTTGGTCTGACGTGACCTTCGACGCTCGCCTTTGGAGTGCTCGGATGTGGGGCTCGCGCATGTGGGCGTCGCGGCTGTGGTCAGCCTCGTACTGGGGTGACAGCACGTGAGCCCAGCTAACCGGCTCCGGTGCATCAGCGTCGCGCTCCTTGGCGGCGCTGTTGTCCTTGCCGCGCACTTGCCCTGGGGTAGCCCGGGCTGGTTCGGCCTGCCGATGCTGGCGATCGCCGTCGCCATCTGCGAGACCGCGCTCATCAACGTGACCGTCGCTCGGCAGCGCGTGACATTCTCGTTGACAGACGGTGTGGTTGCCGCCGCGTTCCTGCTCGCTCCGGGCTGGTGGTCGGTCGTCGCTGTCGTTGCGGGTTTACTGCCTACCTTGCTGATCACCCGCAAGTCGGCGTTGAAGGTGCAGTACAACCTCACGCAGTACTTCGTTGCCACGATGATGGGCGCGCTCGTCGTCGTCCATCTCGGCGGTGGGGTCGGCGCTGCGCTCATCGGCATGGTCGTGTGGTGGTTCTGCAACCAGGTGTTGTCGGCCATACCGCTATCGATCATGGGTGGCGAGCGTTTCGTACCAATGATTTTCGAGGACGCCGGTTTGCACAGCGTGCACGCCGCCGCAACTACCAGCATCGGCTTGCTCGGTGCGTGGCTCGCGGTTCATGCGCCGTTCGGTTTGCTCGGTCTGCTCGTACCAGTCCTGGTGTTGTGGATGTCGTTCGACGAGCAGACGACGAAGTCCGCCGAAGCAAGGCTGTTCGCGGAACTTGCTCGCGGCCAGGAGCAGGCGATCTCACACTCGATCGACGTCTCGGCCCGCGTCGTCCTTACCGCCGCCGCTCGTGTTCTTGGCGGTGCCGACGTCGAACTCGTCGTTGTCGAGCACGAGGGGCCGGTCGTGTACACCGGTGACGAGAGCGGCCACACCAACCGGCGCAACGACGCCACGGCGTTCGACGCACCCTGGGTGCTCCGCGCGCTCGGTGCTGGCGGTGTACTGATCGGAACTGACGACGAACGCCCGTTCTGTTCGGCAGTCGTAGGCAACCCCGACCAACCGATGGCCGTCTTGATCGCGCACCGCGCAATTGGTGGCGGCAGCTTCGGTCGCCGCGAGTCGGGGCTCGCCGCCGTCCTCGTCGGCCAGGCCAAGTCGTGGCTTTCGGTCGCTGAACTCTCGGCATCGCGCGACGAGGCGCTTGCGCGCGCCGATGCCGCCGACATGGCCGCTCGCTCTTTGGGTGATATCGGTGCCGACACTGCTCCCGCGCTTGGGATGCTGCGCGAATCGGCGACCCGGCTCGCCCGGTTGGCCAGCGCGAGTGCGGGCGAAGACGCGGTCACCGACATCGTCGACGAACTGCACTCCGTCGAGCGCGCCGTGGCCTCGCTGCTGGGTGCGATCGCGCTTGCGGCGGACCCGTCGCTTCGTGACCTCGACGCTGAGATGGACGCCGCAGACATGGCGCCACCTCGCCGGGTCGAAGACTGGACCACCACCGGCCTCGTGTCCAAATCGGAGTTCGCAAGGTGAGACTCCAGCGCATGAGAGACGGCCTTCCGCTCGCAGTCTGGGCGGGGGGCCTCGTCGGCGTTGGCAGCATTGCCACGCTCGGTGTCGTCACCGTTGGCTTGAACGCAGCGGGGCGGTTGGACAGTGCAGCTGTCCTAACGCTCACCGTCGCGATCTTTACCGCAGGCGTGGCGACCGCAGTCGGTGCGCTGGCCGGTCGCCGCTTTGCGCACACGGTTCGCCAGTTGCGCGACGAGGCGATCCGCCGTCTCCAGGATCCGTCAGCGACGTCGATTGGCAATGCCGAGGACCGGATCGCGGTCGCAACCAGCGTCGAGCTTCTTGAACTCGCGCGGACACTCGACGCCCTGCACCTGCGGGTCCGGGTGGCCGACGACGTGGCCGCGCGGCATCGGCGTACCGCCGAGACGGCAAGTGCCGGCATGTTCGACCTGCTCTCCGGCCTGGTTGCCGCCGAGGAATCCGCGCGCGGGCAGTTGTCAGCCGAGCTGCACGACACCGTCGCCCAGACCTTGATGCTCGCCCGCAGCGTGCTGTCGGGTGGTCCCGTCGACGCAGGCGAGCTCGAGAACGTCGGCAACCTGGTCGCCGAGGCAGAGGATCAGGTGCGTGCCGTCATGGCCCGCACCCGGCCGCCGGCCTTGCGCGACGGCGATCTCGCGCAGGCCGTCATCGCGTTGCGCGACGACATGGAACTGCGTTACGGCCTCCAGGTCGAGGTCGAGTGGCCCGACTCGCCGTACCCGCTGCCCCTGGTCACCGCCGTGACGCTGTACCGGTTCTTCCAGGAGTCGTTGCTCAACGTCATTAAGCACGCCGACGTCGACGATGCACGGCTCTCGCTCACCGTCGATGAGCAGAGCGTGATCGCTGTTGTCGAGGACAAAGGCCCCGGCTTCGAGCCGGACAAAGTTCGGCCGGAGCGCGGTCGCCACGTCGGCCTCGGGTTGCTGCGCGAGAGGGTTCGTCTCGCCGGTGGCTCACTCGACGTTGCGTCGTGGCCCGGTCAGGGGACGACACTCACCCTGCGCATGGGCCGCGGTGCCTTGGCCAGCGTGCCGACTGCCGGTGAAGTCAGGGCGGCCTCGACCAACCGTCCCGCAATCGCGGGCTAGTTCGACAAAGACCGATCCGTCTAGCGGCGGCGGCTCGGCAGTGCGGCGACCCCAGGGGGCAATGGAGCCAGCCCCGCTGCGGCCGCGAGCACATCAGCCCACGCCTCCAGATGCGGTCCGAGGCCATCGGTATCCGGCGTCCACGACACCCGCAACTCGACGTGCGCGACGAGCGGCCGACCGGCCATCGTCCCGTAGCAGTCCGATGTCACGCGGGTCACCGTGCCGCCGAGCGCCCGGTAGCCCCGCTCGGGGAGCCGCCGGGATAAACCTTCGGTGAGCCAGGTCCAGGCGACGTCGGCCAGAAACGGGTCGCTCGCCATCTCCGGCTCGAGTTCAGCGCGTACGTAGGCGACGATCCTGGTCGTTCCTTGCCAGGCTTCTTGGCCGGCCGGGTCGTGCAGGACGACGAAACGTCCGGTGGCGGCCTCCTCGTCGCCGCTCGCGCCAGTGACGTCAGCCGTGAGCGCGACCGCGAACGGCGCAAGACGCTGCGGAGCGGGTGCCTCGGACAATCGGATCTCCGCGCGCAGGCGCACCGGGTGCAGGCTGGCGACCGCCTCCGCAAAGCCTGCGGGCAGAACGCTCTGCGGATCTCTGGCAACCACACTGGCAGCGTAGGTGGGATTGCCGCGGCCCGGGAGACGGCGCGCCGACCGGCGCCCGAGTGGGCCTGCTCCCGTAACCTCGGGGTCGTGGCGGCCCTGCTTGCGCTCCTCGCGAGCCTCGTCTGGGGCACCTCGGACTTCATGGGCGGCGTCGTGAGCCGCCGGGTGCGCCCGTTGATCGTGGTCGCGCTAGCCCACGTCATCGCCGCCCTGACGATGGTGGTCATCGCCGCCGCGACGCACAGTTTCGGCGTCCCACTTGGATATTTGCCTTGGTCCGCAGCTGCTGGTGCGGTCGGCCTCGTCTCACTGGTCGCCTTCTATGGCGCCCTCTCGACCGGAACGATGGGGATCGTCGCGCCGATCGCAGGCACCGGCGCTGTGGTGCCGGTCATCGTCGGGCTCGCGTCGGGGGAGTCTCCTTCGGGCCTGCAGATCGCCGGGATCGCCGCGGCGGTCGGCGGCGTGATTCTCGCGAGTGGACCCGAGATCTCCGGACGCGGCGGCCCGGACGGCGGCGGCACGCGACCGCTCGTGCTTGCGCTGGTCGCGGCAGTCGGTTTTGGGTTCGTCTTTGTACTGATCGAGAGGGCGTCCAGGCACAACGTGGTGATGACCCTGCTCACGATGCGCGTGACCAGCGTGTCGATTGTCGCGTTACTTGGGATCGGCTATCTGGTGCGACGCAGAGGCGCCGCGCCGGCCGATCAGCGGTACGGCGGCATGCGCCGACGCGAGGTCCCGCTGATCGCCATTGTGGGTTGGACCGACCTGGGCGCGAACGGCCTCTACGGGTACGCGAGCCGCCACGGGCTGGTGAGCGTGACCGCTGTCCTCGCGTCGCTTTATCCGGCGGTCACCGTGCTGCTCGCGCGGTTCATCGAGGGCGAGCGCATGCGGCGCATTCAAGACATCGGCGTGGGCTTGGCGATGTGCGGGGTCGTGCTGCTTGCAGCCGGCTAATGGACGCAGTCGTGCTGCTTGCAGCCGGCTAAATGGATGTAGTCGTGCTGCTTGCAGCCGCTAATGGGAGTATGGGTCCGGTGACCTCCGATGTGCTGCTCGACAGCGTCTTCCTGCGTGCGTGCCGGGGCGAACCGGTACCGCATCCACCCGTCTGGTTCATGCGGCAAGCGGGTCGCGCGTTGCCTGAATACCGTGCGCTTCGCGAAGGTATCCCGATGCTGCAGGCGTGCACGACGCCGGAGCTCATTGCCGAGATCACTGTGCAGCCGGTCCGCCGCTACGGCGTCGATGCGGCGATCATCTTCAGCGATATCGTGGTGCCGTTGAAAGCAATCGGCGTCGACCTCGACATCGTTCCGGGTGTCGGTCCGGTAGTCGCGTCGCCCTTCACAAGCATGGCGGACGTCGATGTGTTGCGGCCACTCGAACCCGCTGATGTTGATTTCCTCGACGCTGCAGTACGAATGGCGGTGGCTGAGCTCGGC
>DATCFU010000095.1:0-4928 GCA_036509315.1 Acidothermaceae bacterium | reverse complement strand
TCGCCATGCGAGTCGCGGCGGCGAGATCGTCGGGAACCAGCAGCGCGACCTGGTTGAGCATCCGAACCACGGCACGTGGTGTGCGATCGTCACTGCGCGCAGTCGACCCAGCGTGAACGACCATCGAGAAGCGTCGGTAGCCCGCGCCGCTCGCCCAGGCCGCGATCCCGTCAAGGAACACGTCAAAGTTGGACTCGTCGCCGTAGCGCTCGATGTCCGGCAGGGCTTGCATCACGGTGCGTTCGGCGAGCGCGAAATCACCAGTGCTCTGCGCGGCGACCGAGATGGTCCGAGCGGCGAGGGCGAGCAACCCGACGCGGTCCGGGCGCCCGAGCGAGGCCGCAAATACCTCCTGGGCCAGGGGCACGGACGGAATGGTGTCACCGCGCACGCCCAACATCCGTGAGCGGTTCATCGTGAGGCGCAACGTGGCCTCCTCGTCGCCACGTCGCTGCGCGGCAAGCAGGCCCGCCGCCAACCATCGATCGCTCTCGTCGAGCTGCGCAGCGGCGTCGAGCGCGATCGTCGAGGCTGCGATCGTCAGCCGGATGAGGGTCTCGTCCGGCAAGTCGAGTGCGAGTAGTTGGCCGTAGTGAGCAAGAGCGTCGGTTGGAGCGCCAACGCCTGCGGCATGGACGGCGGCTTGCTCGAGCAGCTGCGCGGCGCGGTCGCGCAAGACCCCGACGTCAGGCGCGTCGGGCATCGCCGAAATGGCGTCGAGAATATGCGCAGCAAGAACTCCCGCGATCGTGTCGGCGTCGGGCAGCGCGGCGAGGTGCTCAGCGACCGCGAGATGCCTCGCGTGCTTGTCGCGACGCGACAAAGTGTCATAGGCACTGGTTCGAAGCAGCGCCTGCACAAACCGGTACTGCCCGCGTTCGGGCGAGCGAGGATCGTTGTCAACGATCAGAATTTCCTTGCGGCGCAGGCTTTCCAGCACTGCATCCAAATCGACATCGGCCGGCGTGAGGGCGCCGATCCCCGCTCGAGTGAAGCTCAAGCCGAGCACGCTCGCGTCTTGAACCACCCGCCGCTCCGCCGCCGGTAGCGCATCGAGGCGCGCAGCGAGTAGTGCCTGCAGGCTGGCTGGCGGCCCGAGCGCAGACAGGTCGAGCGCTCCTACCGCCTCGGGGTCGACGACGTAACGTCCGCCCTGGGCGACGACGACGTCACGGTCGATGAGCGCGCGGACCGTCTCGACGGCGTACAGCGGTACACCCTCGGCACGAGCCACGAGTTCGGTACGCAGATCGCGAGGCAGGTCGGCGACCAGGCCGTCGAGAAGCCGCACCATCACGTCGTCCGGCAATGGCTCGAGAAAGACGGTGCTCGACCGCCGGCCGGCACCAATCCCCGCACGCCGGCTCGTCACCTCGGGGCGGGCCAGGGCAAGCACCATGATGGCGGCCCGGCTGACGTCGAGCAGGTAGTCAAGGAAGTCGAGGAAACCGTCGTCGGCCCACTGCAGGTCTTCGACAATCATGGTGACCGACTCGTCGCCGACGCATAGAGACTCGAAAAACGCACGCCAGCAAGCGAAAAGGTCGGCCTGGTCGAACACAGCATCCGAGAGTCCGAGCAGGCTGGCGAGGCGCGGGCGCAGTACCTCGCGTTCCACGTCGTCGGTGACGTGGCGCGCAAGGCGTTCATCGAGTGCCGCAGTGACGGTTGCGTCGTCGTCCGTCTCAGTCACCCGCAACAGCGAGCGCACCATCTCCGCCACGACGCGGCCCGCAACGCCTTGGCCGTAGGAGAGACAGCGGCCGCGCAGCCAGTGCGTGCGCTGGGTGATGGCATCCGCGTACTTCTCGAATTCCCATGCCAGTCGGGATTTTCCGATGCCGGGCTCGCCTGCAACAAGCACCAGCCGGGCCCGACGCTCCTCCGCCGTCGCGTGGAAGAGCTCCTTCACCAGCCGCAGTTCGCGGTCGCGCCCGACGAAGGGTGCCTCGAGCCCATCGACCCGTTGCGCACCGCCCGCGGCCGCTGTCGTGCGTACGGCATGGAACAACTCGACGGGGAACGACTTGCCCTTCAGTTCGTGGCTTCCGGTCGAGACGTACGCCAGCGACGCGGTCGTGAGCGACCGCGTCGTGTCGTCAACCCAGACCTCACCGGGCGCCGCCGCGGCCTGAATCCGAGCCGCTGTGTTAACCGCGTCACCCGCGACAATGCCCTGCCCGTCGGAGGCGATCGCTCCGAGGGTGACCGCGACCTGCCCGGTACTCACACCCACCCGCATCTGCAATGCTTCGAGGCCGAACTCCTCGCCGAGCACCCGCGCGGTCGCCACGAGGTCGAGCCCGGCTCGCACGGCTCGCTCGGCGTCATCCTCGCGAGCCGCGGGCACCCCCCAGACGGCGAAGACGGCGTCTCCGATGAACTTCTCGACGGTGCCGTTGTAGCGCTCGATGATCGCCCGAGCCCGCTCGAAATAGGTCGAGAGCAGGTCGCGAACGGCCTCGGGGTCGCGGGCCTCGGCGATCGGCGTGAATCCGACCATGTCGGCGAAGAGCAGCGATGCCGTCCGCCTCTCCGACACAGGATCGGATGGCAAGCGATCGCTCTGCCCAGCTTGCACAGGTACGGAGGCTCCGCTCTCGCGCCCTGGGATCGGCGTCCCGCATTCACTGCAGAACCGGCCACCGCCGAGCGGCGCACCGCACACAGCGCAGGCCTGCGACATCGGAAGGCCACATTCGCTGCAGAATTTCGCGCCCGCTCGATTCAGCGAACCGCATCGGCTGCAGGCGGTCTCCGACCCGGCGCCAGGCACGAGTGCCTCCTTCGAACTACGCCGCGACGCAGTCCAGCCGCAGCCAGGGCCCGTGATCGGGACACCCAAAAAGGGTACGCCCGCGCACGCCGAAATCCGCATCGAGGATGACTCACCACTCGAGGCACCGATATGCAACGCTTCCCCGACGCACGCTTCCTAGAGGCAGCGCGGACAACAGCGACAAGGCGGGACGGCGAGGAGAGCAGCGTGGCCAGCTCCACAGGTGGTCGCTATCGCGACGCATTGCGGCAACGCGACTTTCGATTCATGGTCGTCGCGTACGTCGTTGACGCACTCGGAGGCTGGGCCTACTCGGTCGTTCTGGCCGTCTACGTGTGGGATCGCACGCACTCCACCCAGTGGCTGGCGGCGATGGCCTCAGCCGGCTGGCTGACGGCGTTGCTCGTCGGTGGCTACGCCGGCGTGCTGGCCGACCGTTACGAGCGAACTCGCGTGATGATCACCTCGGCGCTCGCGAACGCAGCGATCATGTGTGTCATTGCCGTCGTCGTCGGTACCAACTCGCCCCTGGTGCTGCTTCTGGTCCTGCGGATCCTCTCCGCGGTGGCCGGATCGCCCTACCGACCCGCCTCCGGAGCGCTGACGCCTGAGATCGTCGGCGAACGAGACCTGGCCGCCGCAAATGGGCTCTTCTCAACACTGGAAAGCTTGACTGTGGTGCTCGGCCCTGCCGCAGGCGGTCTGCTGCTGCTCACCGGCGAGCCTGTGACTGGCGTCATCGTCAACGCTGCGAGCTTCGTGATAGCGGCCGGGATCGTCGCTCGGCTGCACGTTCGAGCCACCGGCGACGCCGCCCCCGGCGAGAACGCGTTCAAGCAGTGGCTCGTCGGGATCAAGGCCCTCGGTCGAGAGCGCGTCGCACTGGTACTTGTGCTCTTCTGCGGGCTTGACTCGGCCGTCTACGGCGCCAGCACCGTCATCTACGTACCACTCTCAGAGCATCTTGGAACCGGCGCGAACGGGTACAGCTACCTGCTTGCCGGGGCTGCTCTCGGCGGCGTTCTTGCCGCGGGTCTTGCGAACAAGCTCGGCAGCTCCAGCCGCCTCGCTCCGGTCATCTTCGGCAGCATTTTGTTGCAGGCGCTGCCCTTCGCCGTGACAGCAACCGTGCACGCGCCCGTCTTGGCGTTCATCCTGCAGGTGATTTCGGGCGCCGGGATGATCGTCGTGGACGTCCTCGCCTACACCGCACTGCAACGCGATCTGCCGCGCGAAGTCCTCGGCCGCGTCCTCGGCGTGTTCGATGCCATCGTGCTCGGGTTCATCGCCGGCGCCAGCTTCGTCGGCGCGGCGCTGCTGACATCCACCGGGCTGCATACGACGCTGTTAGTGATCGGATTCGCCTTCCCGTTGTTGGCGTTGATCGGCCTGCCCGCAGTGTTGAAAGCAGATCGAGAATCAGCGGCGGCGGTTGCGCGGCTCGCCCCGCGGGTGCAGTTGCTCGGTGCTCTCGACCTGTTCACCGGTGCAAGCAACTCGGTGCTCGAACGTTTGGCGAAAGCAGCGGTGGAGGAACAAGTTCCGGCTGGCGCGGTCATCATCCGAGAAGGCGACGAGGCCGACGCGCTGTGGATCCTCGTCACTGGCAAGCTCGGCATCGAAGTCACCAACCCCGAAGGCACCTCGGTGGAGTTGCCGGATGTCGATGCGCCCTCCTACGTCGGCGAACTTGGTCTGCTTCACAACCGACCGCGCAGCGCCACGGTCACCACCAAGCAGGCGTGCACCTTGCTGCGCATCGAAGGCAAAGAGTTCCTCAACGCACTCGAGGCGGCACCGCCGAGCGTGTCGTTGAAGACGCTTGCCGGCGTGCGGCTTGCCCGCACCCCCGGGCAAGCCGAGGTGCAGGACTAACGTGCGAGCTTTCCTGTGCGGAGTGCGCGGCTCGACACCCGCACCCGGCCCCGACTTCATTCGGTATGGCGGCCACACATCGTCAGTGGCTCTCGCGCACGACGGTCAGCGTCCGAGCCTGGTGATCGACGCGGGCACCGGGTTGCGACGAGTGACGAACCTGCTCGACGGCGCGCCCTTTCAGGGCAGCATCGTGTTGAGCCACCTGCACTGGGATCACGTGCACGGCCTGCCCTTCTTCCAGGGCGGCGCCAGAGAGGGACACCGCGTCAAC
>DATCFU010000094.1:0-14143 GCA_036509315.1 Acidothermaceae bacterium | reverse complement strand
CGGGCACTGGTCGCGGCGGCCCCGGAGGTCCTGTTCGGACAGCAGACCCCGATCCTGTTCGACGAGTGGCAGATCATGCCAGCGCTGTGGGATCTGGTGCGCCGCGCCGTAGACGATCGTTCGCCGCAACGGGGCCAGTTCGTCCTCACCGGATCTGCCACGCCCAACGATGACACCCGACGCCACTCCGGGGCTGGGCGGATCTCGACGCTGCGGATGCGCCCGATGAGCCTGCATGAGGCCGGATACTCAGCCGGGTCTGTGTCGCTTGCCGACCTGTTCGCAGGTGGCACTCCAGCCGCGCTGGATCCTGGTCTCAGCATCCCGGAACTGGTCGACCAGATCGTGGTGGGTGGCTGGCCCGATCTCATCGGCGCAGGCGTCACCGACGCACAGCAGTGGCTGCGTGACTACCTGCGCAACCTGATCGAGGTCGATGTCCAGAGTCTCGGTGTCAGGCGAGACCCACAACAGGTCCGCAAGCTCTTGACCGCGCTTGGTCGCGGTGTCGGCACCGAGATGAGTGTGCAGTCCCTGGCGAAGGATGTTGGTGGCGCAGACGGGCCGGCTGACCGAGACACGGTTGCTGCCTATGTGAAGACGTTGAACCGCCTGATGGTGGTCGAGGACCTTCCGGCCTGGGCACCGCACATGCGGTCGAGCACCCCCCTGCGCAAGTCACCGACGCGATACATGGTCGACCCGTCGCTGGGCGTGGCCGCGCTCGGCACCGGGCCGCGGCAGCTACTGGCGGACCTGGGCGCCACCGGATTTCACTTCGAGGCGATGGTTGTCCGAGATCTGAGCATCTACGCCCAGCCCTTGGGGGGCACCCTCAACCACTGGCGGGACAACAACGGCCACGAAGTCGACGTCGTGCTAACGCTGGAGGACGGACGCTGGGCTCCAGTCGAGGTAAAGATGAATCCGGAAGACGCGGACAACGCTGCGATCTCGTTGCTGCGATTTCTCGAGAAGGTCGACACGAGCAAAGTCGGCGACCCGGCCTTCTCGGCTGTGATCACCACCCGCGCACCTGCGTACCGGCGTCCCGACGGCGTATTCGTAGTGCCGATAGCGGCGCTCGGACCATGACCCACCGACATCCCCCATGTCTTGCGAAGCAGCGGGATACCGGTGGTCACCGGCAATGCAGCCGCGGGCACCACAACGCCGTGTCGTAGTTTCGGCAAGACAACATTTCTCGCTCGACGTGTCCGCTTCGGTTCGCTAGAACGCGCCTGTACGTAGTGAGAGCACCTTGCTCTCTCACGAGGAGGCCATCTGCACCGAGCGCCGAATTTGCGAGACCAGTCGAAGCTGCTGTTGCACAGCTGTTGCCCAAGGGCAAAAATGGCACCCCCAGCGGTGCTCGCAACCGGCGCCACACCGGCGCTGACCTGCACTTATGTGTGTAGCCCCGACGGGATTCGAACCCGCGCTACCGCCTTGAGAGTGCCATCCCACAGTGATTGAACATCGTTGGCAATCGTTGAAAACCCTTAGTTCACAGCATTTTCATCGCTTGTCATCGTTGACTGAGGTTGGCTGGTTTTGACTGTCGTGTTGCCCATCTGTTGCCCGACGGTGATCAACTTCCCGAACGAAGTCGTTCCTGGGCGCTCCGCAATACACGTTCGGCCGCGCTCGCATAAGCCGATCCCTCATCGGTACCAGCCACCCAAGCGTGTCTTAGATCGGTTTTCTTACAGTGATAGTCGGTTCACTCAATATGAGCATGCAGAACGGGTCCTACAGGAGCCTCGACAGGCGCTCAATCGCGGCCGTGATGTCGACCGCAGGCCAGCTGTATCCGCTTCTTCGGCTCGCTTCCTCGGTGAATCCTGGCCCTCGTGGGTGGACAAACGGTCACGTCCGTTGCGCTCGAGAAATCGTCCGTCAGCCGTCAGATACACCGGGCGACTGGTCGAACTGCTCGACTGGTCGCCCCATGACCCGTTGCCGGTTTCGCTCGTGATTCGCCGCTCCCCGACAAGCCAAACCCGCACGTGCCGCGAACCCAGCGCGCCCGGCTCCGCGCTTCTTCTCCGAGCCGCGCCCGCCCTGTGAATCCAAAGTCTTGACCAGTTGGATCAGCTCTGCCCGCTAAACCGCCCTCAGATCCCCCTCGCCTCGCGCAGCGTCGGCAGCGTGTTTTTCGGCACGCGCCGCCTTCTCAGTAGCCTCCCACCGGGCTGCTCGCTGGCGTTCGACCTCGTGGTTGGTGCAGATACGTCGGCCGTTCTTGAGCATCGAACAGCTTCCGCATATAGGCCGCGCGGTGGGCCTGTCTGTCGCGGGGATGGAAGACGAGAGTTTTCGCGATCGCTCAACGGCGCCTTTCAGGGCCTACCGACCGTCGAAGCACGGACGATGAGCCCGCACCCATGCCGGCGGATACCGCCTTGCCTTGGTCCGACGTCAATCATGCTGAAGAGTTCTTGTGCTGCGGCAGCACCGAGAGCCTCCATGTTCATGTCGACGGTTGTCAGAGGCGGTTCGGTCTCCAGGGCGAACACGCCCCAGTTGTCGTATCCGGTGACCGCGACGTCGTCGGGCACTCGCCGGCCAGCTTCCTTCAAGCCCACCACTACGCCCGCGGCAATCTGATCTGACCCGCATAGCACCGCATCGACGTCGGGATGCGACTCAAGCAGTTGAGCCGTGGCCCCGCGCGCCCAGCGCTGCGACCAGTGATCGCCGTACATGACCGGACCCGTGAGTCGAAGACCCTCCTTGCGCATCCGTGCCCGCATGCCTTTAACACGCTCGACGACCGCAGTCGCGCCCCGCGGACCCGTGAGGTGCGCGATACGTCGGCGCCCGATGCTGACGAGATGGTCGAGCGCCAAGGTGATCCCGTTCTCGTCGTCGGGCATGTGCACCACGTCGCGCTCGTCGTCCGATAGGCCGTAGACATACACAACCGGGACGTCGATGTATTCCGTCACCGAGGCCGTGACGGCGTTGTTGTCGCCAACGACAAGGACCCCGTCGACCTTGCGCGCAGCGAGCATGACGGCAAGCTGTCGGCCGCGAGCCTGATCGCCGCGCGCGTCGCACGTAATCATGGAGAGATCGATAGCGCCTAGAGCAGTCTCCGCGCCGAGCATCACTGGTGCCGCAAACCGGTGCGTCATGCTGTCCGCGATGATGAACCCGACCGTGCTCGTGCTACCGGTCATCAAGCCTCGGGCGACCAGGTTTGGGGTGAATGACAGGTCGCGGGCGGCAGCCATCACACGGGCGCGCGTCACTTCGGAGACCCGGTCTTTGCCGTTGATGGCCTTTGATGCGGTGGTGAGGGAGACCCCTGCCCGCTGCGCGACCTGACTGAGCGTGGCAGGCGGCCGTTTCGTCATGCCGCGAGTGTGCCATCCGTCTGCTCGATGATCGTTCACCGCTTCCGATGACGCAGCCTTTGGTAACAAGTTGGTAACTCCAACGACGCCACCCTTGACGTGTCGTTCGGCGAGGCAGAGCCTTTGCACACGACTTGGGGAAGCGCTTCCTCATTTGCTTCGCGGATCGCCCTAAAGGGCCGTCCGGACCTTATTTCCATGCCGCCTTAGTGCACTTCCATGCCGCCTTACCACGAGGCGCATCGCTGTTGCGTGCCCAGAACAGCTCACAAGAGTCGACCGAAGGAGAACGTGTCTTGACGGACGTGGCGAACGCGCTCGACACCACGAGCACATATGTCGTTGGCCCAGTGGGCTTCGCGACACAGGCATCGCGGCTGTCGCCACTGCCGCTTTCCGGCGTGCGGCTTGCTCGAACTGGCTGGTGGGGGCAGTGGCAGGCACGCAACCGGCTGACAACTCTTCCCTACGGCATTTCGGCGTTGGAGTCGGCCGGCAACCTAGACAACTTCCGCCGGATCGTCGGTGACGCGGATGTGCCATACCAGGGATTCGTTTTCAACGACACCGATATCTACAAGACGCTTGAAGCAATCGCATGGTGTCTCGCAGGTGACCCCGATCCGATACTCGACGCCTATATCGACGCCGTCGCGCAACTGCTATCAAAGGCTCAGGCCGACGACGGCTACCTCAACAGTTACGTGCAGGGGGCGCCAAGCGTCGCGCGATACGACCGACTTGCCGAATCCCACGAGCTCTACAGCGCAGGCCATCTTTTCCAAGCTGCGATCGCAGACTTCCGGGTGACCGGCAAGCGCAGGCTGCTCGACATCGCGATCCGCTTCGCCGATCAGCTGGTGACCGAGTTCGGATCGGGCCGTCGCGATGACTACGACGGACACCCCGAAGTCGAGACGGCACTCGTCGAGCTGTATCGCCTGACGGCCAACGAGGGTTACCTCGATCTGGCGAAGCAATTCATCGACAACCGTGGTCGACGGATCTTTACCGGCCACGGCCACGGCGACGCGTACTTCCAAGACGAACAACCCATCCGTGACTCCACCTCGATGGTCGGCCACGCAGTGCGCGCCCTCTACCTCGAAGCCGGCGTTGTCGATGTCGCAGTCGAGACCGACGACCCGGAACTACTGGAGACGTCGCTCACCCGGTGGAATGACATGGTCGCCAGCAAGCTCTACATCACCGGCGGTGTCGGATCACGACACAAGAGTGAGGGCTTCGGCGATCCCTACGAGCTACCGCCGGATCGAGCCTATTGCGAGAGCTGCGCCGCAATCGCGAGCATTCACTGGAACTGGCGGCTGCTGCTGGCGACTGGCGACTCACGGTTCGCAGACCTTCTTGAGAGAACCGTCTACAACGGCTTCGCGGCGAGTACTGGCGCCGACGGCACGTCGTTCTTCTACTCCAATCCGCTGCAAGTCCGTGCAGAGCATCAGGCATCGGATGAAGAAGAGTCCGGACGCCGTCTCTCCTGGTACGCGTGCGCGTGCTGCCCGCCCAACGTGATGCGCCTCGTCGCCGCCATGCAGCACTACATCGCGTCAACCGATCGGCGGGGCGGCGTCCAACTCCATCAGTACACGGATGCAGACGTCGCGTTTCCGACGGCGCACGGCACGGTCGGGCTCTCGGTCCGGACGCGGTACCCGTGGGCGGGAACCGTGGAGATTCACATTGCAGAGTCCGCTGCCGTGCCCTGGGAGCTGTCGTTACGCATCCCGGCGTGGGCGGGTGCGCACCGGCTGACGGTGAACGGCGACGTTTCCACGCCCGATGAGGCCAGCGGCTACGTGCGCATTGAACGAGGGTGGGTGGCCGGCGACACGGTCCTGCTCGAGTTCGAAATGCCGCCACGAATCACCGCGGCGGATCCCCGTGTCGATGCCATTCGCGGCTGCGTCGCAATCGAGCGCGGCCCGCTCGTCTACTGCATCGAAGCGGCCGACAACGAGGGTATCGACCTCGCTGCCGTCGTCCTCGATACAGATGAACCATTTCAAGTCACCTCCATCGACGTCTGGCCGAGCGTCCAGGCGATCACGACCTCCGGCGCAGTTCGCATCTACCCACCCGACCACCACGTCCTCTATCGGCCTGCCGTCCGCGGGGAGGTGATGGAAACGCAGGTTCAGCTCACCGCCATCCCGTACTACCTGTGGGCCAACCGCGCGAGCGGGCCGATGCGAGTCTGGCTCCCCAGCCGCCCGTAGCCAGTCACCCATCCAGACTGCCCAACCCGATTCGATCGAAAGGTCACGATACAGAAAATGAACGCGAAGCAACGATGGGCGAGTATCGCCGCGGCGAGTCTCGCTCTGGCAGTTCTCAGCTCGGCCTGCTCGTCGAGCAAGAAGACGACGAGCGCATCCAGTTCCACGGCCCCAAGTGCGACGGCACCATCTGCGAGCACGTCAGCCCCTGCGACAGCCACGTCGAGCAGTTCGTCTGCCGCGCAAAGTAGTGCGCCGGCGGCGACGGGTGGGACGTTTACGATCTCCGACCCTTACCCTCAGTACACGGCGGGATCGGCGTGGGTGAATTTGTTGAGCAGCTGTGGTGCGAGCGCGGGGGTGAAGATTAAGCGGACCGGTTATGACACGACGGCGTTGCTTAGTCAGACGTTGCTGTCGGCGCAGCAGGGTAATTCGCCTGACGTGTTGATCGTCGACAATCCGGTGGTTTCGACGTTGGCCGATGCGGGTGTCTTGGCGAGCAACGACCAGGACAACATCGATACGTCGGCAGTCGCGCCGAACCTACTTGCGGCGGGTGTATTGAATGGCAAGACGTACGGCATCCCGATCGGCGCGAACACGCTCGCGTTGTACTACAACAAGACCATTCTTAGTGCTGCGGGAGTTGATCCCAGCACGATCAAATCCTGGGCGGATCTCACTGCGGCGCTGGCGAAGGTGAAGGCGGCCGGTAAAGGCGGCATCACCTTGTCGGCGATTGGTACTGAGGAGGGCAGTTTCCAGTTCCTGCCGTGGTTTTGGGGTAGTGGGGCGAACCTGACCAAACTCGACTCGACTCAAGGCACCGCTGCATTGCAGTTGTGGACGACGTGGTTTAAGGATGGTTACGTCCCCAACGCCGCGATCCAGGACACGCAGACGACGTCGTGGGCTGAGTTCGCGACGGGTAAGTATGCGTTCGCGGAGAACGGGACGTGGCAGTTGTCGAACGCGGACAAGGCTGGGTTCCCCTACGGGATCATTCCGATCCCGAGCATGGCCGGTGGCGTTGCGCCGGCGCCGACAGGTGGGGAGTTCGTGACGATCCCGTTGCAGAAGGACACGTCTCGTTACGCGACGACTGAGAAGATCGTGAGTTGTTTGACGTCGTCGGACAACGCCTTCAACACCGATACCACTCTTGGGTATATCGGGGCGACGGCTGCGATCCAGGCCAAGCAGGCATCTAACCCGGAGTTGCCGGTGTGGATCACTGCGGTGGGTGCCGCGAAGGGACGTACGAGTGACAACCTTGGCACCAACTACCCGAAGATCTCTCAGCAGCTGTGGACGGCAGTTCAAAACGCCTTGACGGGCGCGAAGTCTGCAAGCGCTGCGATGTCGGCGGCGCAGGCAGCTGCAGCAACCGCGACCGGCGGCAAGTAACAGCTGACGGGGTCACGAAAGAACAAGATGAGCGACCTGACAGGGGCAGCATCCCAACTGTCGCGTCGCGACGGTGGAGGGGCGGCCGCCCCTCCACCGCGCGAACGAGGTGGAAGCAGGAAGCCAGCCGCTAGTCAGGTGGCAGCGTGGGCGTTCCTGGCCCCGGTGACCATCTACCTGCTCGTGTTCTACGCGTATCCGCTCTATCGCAGCCTCGACCTGAGCCTGCGCAACTACACGGTGCGGTCCTTCGTCCACGGGCACGCGCCGTTTAGTGGGTTGAAGAACTACAGCATCGATCTTCATGACCCAACATTCACCCCGGCGTTGCTGCACACCCTGATCTTCACTTTTGCCTCGATCGTGTTCCAGTTCGCGATCGGTCTGGCATTGGCCGTGTTCTTCGTTCAGCATTTCAAGCTCTCGGCGACGCTTCGCGCGCTGTTCTTGGTGCCCTGGCTGCTACCGCTGATCGTGTCGGCATCAACCTGGTCGTGGATGCTCAACAGCGACTCCGGCGTGGTGAACTCCGTGCTTCACCACGCAGGTATCGCGTCGGTCAACTGGCTCACCGCGCCGAAGTGGGCGCTGGTGTCGGTGATCATCGCGAATATCTGGATAGGCATCCCCTTCAACTTGGTACTGATGTACAGCGGCCTGCAGGCGATCTCACCGGACATCTACGAAGCCGCGGCACTCGATGGCGCGAACGGCTGGCAACGGTTTTGGCGCGTCACGTTCCCCTTGTTACGCCCCGTAACCGCAGTCACCTTGCTACTCGGGCTGGTTTACACGTTGAAGGTCTTCGACATCATCTGGATCATGACGCGCGGTGGGCCGGCTGGCGCGTCCACAACCTTCGCTACCTGGTCCTACCAGCTGAGTTTCGGCAATCTCCTGCCCGCGTTCGGTCCAGGTGCCGCGGCGGCCAACATGCTGATCGTCATGACGCTAATCTTCGGATTCGTCTACTTCCGCATCCAACGCAAGCAGCGCGAATCATGAATCCGCGAAAGAGTTTGCTTAAGACCGGGATCGGTCTGCTGCTGACCGCCCTGATGCTCTTCCCGATCTATTGGATGATCAACGTCTCCTTCACCCGCGACCAAGACATCCGCAAATCACCGCCGAACTGGATCCCCATTCCTGGAACGCTCGAGGGCTACCGCGCCGTCCTGCATCAGCAGGGCCCCTACATCGCGACAAGCATCGTCGTCGGCCTCGGCACCGTCGTGTTGACGTTGCTACTTGCCGCACCGGCGGGCTACTCACTTGCCAGGCTGCGACCACGCGGCGGTGGCGTGCTCAGTTTTGCACTGCTCATCGCGCAAATGATCCCGGGAATCATCATGGCAATGGGCTTCTATGCCATCTTCCTCAATTTCAAAGTGATCAACACGCTGCCCGGATTGATCGTCGCCGACTCCACCCTCGCTGTCCCATTCGGAGTACTGATCTTCACCGCATTTATGTCAGGGATACCCGACGAACTCCTCCAGGCCTCACGCATCGACGGAGCCGGCTACCTGCGAACATTCCGGTCCATCGTCCTGCCCGTCAGCCGAAACTCGATCGTGACCGTGTCGCTTTTTGCGTTCCTGTGGGCATGGTCGGACTTCATCTTCGCGAACACCCTGGATAGCGGCGGCAAACACCTGCCGATCACCTTGGGGATCTACCACTACATCGGCAACAACGACCAGCAATGGAGCGCCATCATGGCCACCGCCGTCATCGCATCAATCCCGGCCACCATCCTCCTGGTTATCGCACAACGCTACGTCGCCGCCGGGGTCACTGCCGGAGCCGTCAAGGACTAACGCGAGCACGGCTAACCAGCACCGATCCGACACCGCCACCAGGCTTCAACGACACCCAGAGAGTTGAGTTCCGCCACGATGCCCGCCCCACCCGGTCCGGCGTTCTCTGTCCGTGACATCCCGTTCAGCTACTACGGCTCATGGTTCGACATATCACCCGTACTGGCCGAGCGCGTCTACTCCGACGACCTCCATCTCGTATCTCACCAGACCGGCATGCACCCGATCCTGTCCCTCATCCCCTGGCACGACGGAGCCCGTGTCGAGACGACGGTCCTGGCATCACCACATCGACTGGTCTGGCAGCACGACACCGGATCCATCGAACTCGCGTACGAGCAAGCAGACACGGTGCGCATTCGTGGCAAGAACATCGGGCTCAAAATCTGTGCGGCTGTAAAAGCACTCACACCGTTCGCTGGCACCTACTTCTACCGCGATCCCGTCGACAACTCCTTCATCTTTACTGCCTACGGAACCGGACGCCGCTACAGAATCACCCCCCTTGGCGGCGCCCTTGTCGACGTCGCCGGCGAACAGTCGGTCGGCTCGCACGAACGAGCGCTGACACTTACGGCAACCGATGCTGCCTGGGAGATCGCGATCGAGGAGTTCGAAAGCTCCCGCGTCGCGTACAACGCCCTCACCAGCTTCGACAACGTCGTCACGGCAGCACACGAGAACTTCGCCCGCTTCGTCCACGCCATAGCGCCATGGCGCACGGAAGACACACCAGCAGCCGAACTAGCCGCCTACGTTTTGTGGTCTGCGACCGTGCTGCCCGCCGGATTCATCGGTCGGCCCGCCATCCTGATGTCCAAGCACTGGATGGACAAGGTGTGGAGCTGGGACCACTGCTTCAACGCCCTCGCGCTCGCGGGACGCCTGCCCGGCCTTGCATGGGATCAGTTCCAGTTGGTGTTCGACCACCAAGACAGTGTCGGAGGGCTGCCCGATTCGATCACCCACTCCGAGATCCTCTACAACTTCGTCAAGCCACCAATTCACGGCTGGGCGCTGCAGAAGCTGCGCCAAAGCCAAGACGTCGAGCACATCGAGCTTCTGCGCGCCTACCGCGGCCTCGCCAAGTGGACCGACTACTGGCTCGTGATGCGCCGTGCGCCAGGCCACATCCTGTGTCACTACCACCACGGCAACGACAGCGGCTGGGACAACGCCACGACCTTCGACGCGGAACGTGTCGTTGAGACATCGGACCTCGCCGCGTTCCTCGTACTCCAGACGCAACAGCTTGCGGATCTCGCCGCCGAACTCGGCCTCGCCGCCGACGCCGACCGCTGGGCAGACGTGTCAGAGGAAATGTGCGCTGCAATGCTGTCCCAGCTTTGGGTCGCCGGGAGATTCGTGGCGCGGGGCACCGAGTCGGGTCATGCGCACACGAGCTCGAGCCTGCTGGATCTCATAGCCATCGTGCTCGGGCCGAAGCTGCCCGAGGAGGTGAGGGCAGCGCTGGCGACCAGCATCGAGTCGCATCTCACAGTGCACGGCCTCGCGACCGAGCTACTGTCTTCGCCCGAATACCGGTCCGACGGATACTGGCGCGGCCCGATCTGGGCACCGTCGACGGTCCTCGTCGAGGACGGCCTGCGGCGAAGCGGATTCGTCGCATTGGCGGACGAGATCAGCAGACGGTTTCGAGCGCTCTGCGAACGGTCCGGCTTCGCCGAAAACTTCGACGCCGAAACAGGTACCGGACTGCGCGACCACGCCTACACGTGGACCGCAAGTAGCTACCTGATCCTGGCGGCCGCGCACGCTCAGCGGGATGCTGAGAGCGCCGCGTCTGCCGAAGCGCCGTTCCGGTGATGGACTAGGGGAAAGCGATGGTGAGTTCTCCCGCAAGCCACCCACTGTGCTGGAAACCGTCACCGGAACGCCCATCACAGCGGCAGAAGCGGTCGATTCCTGGCCTCAGCTGGCAGGGCCGACTTTGACAGCGCCGTCCGCGGTCTGGCTCCCGCCGGCGAACTCGACGGTTGTCGTGAGGTCGTAAAGACCAGGTGGAGTCGACGGCGGGAATCGGAAAGTCGAGACTGGCGCGCCACCCGCCTGGTCAGTGGTCCACACCGTCACCGCCACGATTGTCGGCGAGCGACGCGGGATCGAGACCATCGCGATCTTGAGGGCCGCGGCATCGGAGAACGGCCCAGTCAGCGCAGCCGCCAAAGACACCGGTATTGCCGCACGGGCGGCCGTAGGCGGGGCGGGGACCGCAGTCCAGTGCAGCGTCGCTACTTCGTCGTTGCCCTGACGGACGGGGATCAGGTCGGTGGCGTTACAGCAGGAGTACTGGTACGTCGCAATGCGGACCGACGCTTTGGACGCCCCACGCGCGCATCCGGAAAGGCCGACCCCCAGTACCAACGCCACGATCACAACGTTCGCGTCGTTTCGTGCCCGCATACGTGGCCCCCGTTCAACAGCTCAGATCAAACGATTAGACCATCTCGGCACAGCACATGCGATCGCCGTACCGCGCACGAACAAGCGACCCTGTCAGCGGCAGATGCGGACGCTAACACGCAGCGATACCGTGAGCGCTCTGTCGAGTGCGGAGGCCGCGGCGCAGTGGAACGGTTCGGGTGGTGGCGACGTCGAAGCGACATGCGGTTGGTCGGTGTTGCGTCGTTGGCCGTTGCGGCAGCTTTGACTGGGTGCACATCAGGGACGTCGGCAGCGACCGCGCCGTCCGGATCGGATGGCAGTTCTCTCGGTCCAGCGGTGAGTTCAGCGTCGCCAGGCCCGTCAGATGATGCGTCGCTTGCGGGGGCGCGCGCGGTGACTGCGATGAGTCGACAACTACTCAGCCAGATCGTGGTGCCGGCCGGCGCGGTGGCGTTCCACGGTAAGGCGGTCGGTCAGTTGTCGGGTCCGTCGCAGCGGCCGGCATGGAAGAGTCTGATTGACGTGGCCGACTCCTGGAAGGTACCCGGCACGGCCACCGACGTGATCGCGCAGATCCAACGATCGCTCCCACCAAGCCTGACACCGAGCGCCGAAAGCGGAGCCGGGAGCGTGCCGGGCGACGAAGTGGTGATCTATCAGGCACCCGCGGGGCCAGACGCCGAAGGCGCGACGGTGCTCATCGAGGCGGCCAACGATCCAGCGGGCGGCGTCGATCTGCGGGTCGACGTTCAAGACGTCTGGTTGCCACTTGTCAGCGCGGCGGATCGGCCACCGGTAGCGAGCACCGGCGCGACGATGGTGCTCCGTTCTGGGCTCCTCACCTCGCCGTCACCTGCCCGCAGCGTGCACGTTAGCGCCGACGTTGCCCAGCGCATCGCAGGGCTCCTCAACGCGCTACCCGCACAACCAGACCTCGGTGGCCCAGACGCCGGTGGTGGCCCAGACGCCACTGTCACCGTCACTTTCGACGGTGACCCCCACAGCCTCAGCTTCGTCGTCGCGGGCGGGATCTACAACACCGTCACGGTCAACCCGCCGACCGGACAAACCATCACTCTGGAAGATGCGGGCCCCCTCTTTACCTATCTGCAATCTCTCATCACATGACTACACCCCATTCCATCACCGAGCCGGATGAGGCAATCACAAAACACGACCCCATCGGCAAGTCCGTCGTCGCAGCAACAGCGCAAGCCACAGGCGACGCTGCGTTTCAAGGTCAACAAGAACGACCGGATTTCGGCAGGTTCGAACGTGCGTCATTGCGGCTACTTGTTGTATTGACCTACGGCTGATGTCTGGGAAGGCTCGGTCGAGGTGGTTGGTGGGGTCGTTCTCATCGCGGCTGTCCACGGCCTGGTCGTGTGACTCTCATTTGGCATGCGTCCCATCTGCCGCCGTGGCGTGGAGAGGCTCGAGAGGGGCCTGTTGAACCCGAAGTAGCAATGCCCTCCTCGCCGGATTTTCCTTTATCGGATGGCGAGGCGAGGAGGGCATTGTGGGACAGGTAGTGATCGGGATGGATCCGCATAAGAGCTCGGCGACGATCGAGATCATCAACGACCGGGAGAAGATCCTGGACACCGGCCGGTTCAGTACCGACAGCGCCGGGTATCGGGCGATGCTGGCAGCGGGTCGCAAGCATCGGGACCGGGTGTGGGCGGTGGAGGGTTGCAACGGTATTGGCCGCCACCTGGCGCAGCGGCTGGTCGCCGACGGGGAACCGGTAGTCGATGTGCCGGCGAAGCTGTCCGCCCGGGCGCGGGTGTTTTCTACCGGGCAGGGCCGCAAAACTGATCCCGTCGACGCGCATTCGGTGGCCCTTGTCGGGTTGCGTAGTCAAGGGTTGCGAACGATCACGGCCGATGATGCGACGGTGGCGTTGCGGTTGCTGATCGATCGCCGTGAACAACTCGGTGTCACCCGGGTGCAGGTGATCAACCGGATCCACCGGCTGCTGCTGGAGTTACTACCCGGGGGTGGCAAGAAGCACCTGTCCGCAGCCCAAGCCAAGGCACTGCTGACAAAAGTGCGCCCACGTGACATCGCCGCCAAGACCCGGCGTCGCCTGGCGGCCGAACTGATCGTCGACCTCACGGCACTGGACGCGAAGATCAAAGCCGCCGACAAAGAACTGCACCAGCTGATCAACACCACCGGCAGCACACTGCGAGATTTGCACGGCATCGGGCCAGCGAACGCCGCCCGGCTGCTCGGTGACGTCGGCGACATCAGCCGGTTCGCCGACAAAGCACGGTTCGCGTCCTGGAACGGCACCGCACCGCACCACTAGATGCATCCTCCGGTGACCAGCACCGGCACCGGCTCTCCCGCGCCGGGAACCGGCGCATCAACCGGGTGCTGCACATCACGGCCGTCGTGCAGTTGCGCACCGACACGAAAGGACGCCGCTACTACGACCGGAAAGTCGCCGCCGGCAAAACCACCATGGAAGCGATGCGCTGCTTGAAACGACGCCTGTCCGACATCGTCTACAAGCAGATGCGCGACGACGCACACCGAGCAGCGACGGGCCCGGGCGGACACGTGGGGGCGGCTACTGACTCCAGCGCGGTCGACTCAAACCCCGATGTCGACGCTTCGGAGAAGTCCTGTCCCGGACCCGTCACTACCAACGCTACCCGCGTCAAAAGCTCCCGACCAGACCGTTCTTCGGCCCGTTCCCGACGCCCCAAAACAGCGCCGGTCCGCAGCCGTCGTCAAGCGCACTCTGCTTGACGACGGCGAGAACCGGCGCACCATCAAAAGGCGGGAACAACCAGGGATTGACATAGAGGGGCGCCAAATGTGTGCGTTTGCAAAAGCTTGCCGGTTGGGGAAAGGCGCGTGATGGCACCCGCCTGCTGGTACATGACGGTGGGTT
>DATCFU010000093.1:0-25830 GCA_036509315.1 Acidothermaceae bacterium | reverse complement strand
AAATCGCGGCAATCGGCGTCCGCATATCTCGTTGCACGACGATGCACGGGTTCGCGTTGAACTGCGACCCGGATCTCAGCTGGTTCGGCCGGATCGTGCCCTGCGGAATCGATGACGCCGACGTAACGTCGCTGTCGCGCGAGCTCGGCCGCGACGTCAGAGTCGACGAAGTCCTTCCGTTCGTCGAACTCCACCTGGCGAACGCACTGAACGCCGCGAAACCAGCCAAGGTGTCGGCATGAGGGCGATCGCGCCCGAGGGCCGCAAGCTGCTTCGAGTCGAGGCCCGCAACGCCGCGGTGCCGATCGAGAAGAAGCCGACCTGGATTAAGACCCGCGCGAAGATGGGTCCTGAGTACACCGCGTTGAAGGACCTTGTGCGCAGCGAGGGCTTGCACACGGTCTGCGAAGAGGCGGGCTGCCCGAACATCTTCGAGTGCTGGGAAGACCGCGAGGCGACGTTTCTGATCGGCGGCGCTACCTGCTCGCGCAACTGTTCGTTCTGCCAGATCGATAGTGGGCGACCCGAACCCCTCGACCGTGATGAGCCGCGACGGGTCGCTGCGTCGGTCGCCTCGATGGGCCTTCGCTACGCGACAGTCACTGGGGTTGCCCGCGACGACCTCGATGACGAGGGCGCCTGGCTGTACGCGCAGACAGTTCGCGAGATCCACGCGACCGTGCCCGGCTGCGGCGTCGAGCTGCTGACCCCCGATTTCCACGCCAGGCCAGAATTGCTGGCGCTGGTCTTCGACGCGCAACCCGAAGTGTTCGCGCACAACCTCGAGACGGTGCCGCGTATCTTCAAGTCGATTCGCACCGGGTTTCGTTACGAGCGCTCACTCGAGGTCATCGACATGGCACGCACCCGCGGGCTGGTCACCAAGTCGAACCTCATCTTGGGCTTGGGTGAAGAACGCGCCGAGATCAGCTCGACGCTTGTCGACTTGCGCGACGCGGGTTGCGACCTGATCACGATCACCCAGTACCTGCGCCCTTCGCTTCGCCACCACCCAGTCGAGCGCTGGGTCGAACCTACCGAGTTCGCCGAACTCGAAACCGAAGCCCGCGAGCTCGGCTTTGCCGGTGTCATGTCCGGTCCGCTGGTGCGTTCGTCCTACCGAGCGGGCCGGCTCTACCGCGACGCACTCGCCCAGCGCGTCAGCGTCGGTGTCGGGCGCGTCAGCGTCGGTGTCGGGCGCGACGCCGCCCGGATCTCGCCCGTATCCTGAGCCGCACCCGTATCCTTAACGCACTATGCCGAAACCCGAAAAGAACGTGGCGCCGCTCAAAGGCCGCGCTGCCCGCAGGGCGCGCAAGGCCGCCCGAGCAGGTCAGCCGAAACGATCCGCGCAGATCCGCGAAGCCTTCGTTGTCACCCGGGGTCGCGACAAGCGCCTGATCCCCTACCTCGCGCTTGCGTTTGTCGTCACCCTCGCGTTCTTCGAACTGGCCGGAATCGTGCTCGGCAGTCCGATTCTGTTCAGCGTATTCGGCGTGGTGAGCGCTGTCCTTGTCGCGTTCATCGTGTTCGGCCAGCGCGCACAGCGCTCCGCGCTCGGTGAAATCGAAGGCCAGCCTGGCGCAGCGGCCGCGATCATCGACAGCATGCGCGGCGACTGGCGGTTGACCCCTAACGTCGCGGCAACCAGGTCGATGGACGTCGTGCACCGGGTGGTCGGGAAGCCTGGCGTCATCTTGATCGGCGAGGGTTCGACGGAGCGGCTCCAGCCGTTGCTCACCGACCAACGAAAGCGCGTGCAGCGCGTGGCGTCGGGCACGCCGATCGAGGTCTTGATCGTCGGGGTCGAGCCGGGTCAGATCCCGCTGCGGAAGCTGCAGAAGAAGATGACTCGCCTGCCGCGCACGTTCAAGGGCGCGACTGTCGACGAGATCGAGGGCCGGATGCGGGCGCTTGGCACCCTGCCCATCCCGATCCCGAAGGGCCCGATGCCGAAGGGCGCGAGGATGCCCAAGGGCGTCAAGCTCCCGCCGCGTTAAGACCGGCCTTCCGCTAGGACGTCAGAACACCGATCAGAGCCGGACGACGACGCTGCCGGCTGCCTTGTCGTGTAGCCCGCGCCGGTCGCGGTCGTAGATCACGGCGGGGACGACGAGCACCAGCAACACGGTGCGGACGACGACCCACGGGAAGCTCACGCGACGACCGTCGAGTCGCATGATCCCGATCCTGCACAGTCGCATGCCGATCGTGGCGCCGACCAAACTCACCAAGACGATGTACTCGGCGGCGAAGACGGCCAGCACCCACGGCGAGTTGCTCCCGGGGGTGAATGGCCGGTGGCCCGTGAACGGGCTGACGATCAGCACCGCGATCAACCAGTCGATGCACAGCGCCCCGAGCCGGGCGCCCAAACCAGCGACCGACCGTGCACCGCCGGGAGGCAACCCGAGCCGTTCGCCGACGTAGCCCCCGACGTCCGCAGCAGTCGCGCCGCCGCCTGGTCCATCGAGCCAAGACCCGCTAACCCTCGCCACGTCGGCCACGATAGCCTGCCGCGGAATGCTCATTTCCACGACGGCCACGGACGACGTTACGCACGCGAAACATACGAGACACGCACGGGAAATCGCATTCCCCTACTCTGCGAACGTTCCTGCCCCGCCCAAGGAGGAGATTCATGTTCACCAGCGCCGACGAGGTTCTGGGGTACATCCGCGAAAACGACGTCAAGTCTGTCGACGTGCGCTTCTGCGATCTGCCCGGCATCATGCAGCACTTCACCGTGCCCGTTGAGTCCTTCGACGAGAAGATCTTCAGCGACGGTCTCGGCTTCGACGGTTCGTCGATCCGCGGGTTCCAGGCAATTCACGAATCGGACATGTTGCTGCTGCCCGATCCCACGTCTGCCGTTCTCGACCCGTTCCGCGCCGAGAAAACGCTGAACATGACCTTCTTCATCCACGACCCGCTGACCGGCGAGGCCTACAGCCGCGACCCGCGCAACGTCGCCAAGAAGGCCCAGACGTACCTCGCGAGCAGTGGCATAGCCGACACGGTCTACTTCGGCCCGGAGGCCGAGTTCTACATCTTCGACAACGTGCGGTTCGAGACCAACCAGCACTCGAGCTACTACTACATCGACGCAGAGGCGGGCGTGTGGAACACCGGTCGCGCCGAAGAGGGCGGCAACCGCGGCTACAAGGTCCGCAACAAGGGTGGTTACTTCCCCGTACCGCCGGCCGACCACTACGCCGACCTGCGTGCTGAGATGACCCGCGAACTGATCAACGCCGGCCTCACCGTTGAGCGCCAGCACCACGAAGTGGGCAGCGCGGGCCAGGCCGAGATCAACTACAAGTTCGCACCGCTGCTGAAGGCCGCCGACGATCTGCTGACGTTCAAATACATCATCAAGAACGTCGCGTGGCGCAACGGCAAGACCGTTACGTTCATGCCGAAGCCGGTCTTCGGCGACAACGGCTCCGGCATGCACTGTCACCAGAGTTTGTGGAAGGACGGCGCGCCGCTGTTCTACGACGAGCTCGGGTATGCAGGTCTGTCGGACATGGCGCGCCACTACATCGGCGGCCTGCTCATGCACGCGCCGTCGCTGCTCGCATTTACCAACCCGACGGTCAACAGTTACCACCGTCTCGTGCCGGGCTTCGAGGCTCCGGTCAACCTGGTGTACAGCCAGCGCAACCGGTCGGCTTGTATCCGGATCCCGATCACCGGCAGCAACCCGAAGGCCAAGCGGCTCGAGTTCCGGGTGCCCGACCCGTCGTGCAACCCCTACCTCGCGTTCTCGGCGATGATGATGGCCGGCCTCGACGGCATCAAGAACAAGATCGAGCCGCTCGACCCGGTCGACAAGGACCTCTACGAGTTGCCGCCCGAGGAGCACGCAAGTGTTCCCCAGGTCCCCGGCTCACTACCCGAGGTGCTCGCCGCTCTCGAAGCGGACCAGGACTACCTGCTAGCCGGTGGCGTGTTCACCCAGGACCTCATTGACACCTGGATCGACTACAAGCGGAAGAACGAAATCGACGCGATGCGGTTGCGCCCGCACCCGCACGAGTTCGAGCTCTACTTCGACATCTGATCGACTCCCAAGTCTGACCTGGTGTTTTGGGGCTCACGAGCCCTGCTGGGACACATCTGGGACACACTGCGAGCCGTTGACGGCATTCTCGAGCCTCTCGAACATGCCATCGACGGCTCGCTTTGTGCGGTCTTCCGACGCTGGCATCAGGTGCGTATAAGTCCTCAACGTGAATCCTGGGTCTGAGTGACCCAGGTACTCGGACAAGGCGCGCACGTTGGTGCCACCATCAAGCAAGGTCGAGGCGAAGAAGTGGCGCGCGGCGTGCATCCCGTTCTCACGGGTATCTGGCAGCCCGCTAGCTCGAAGGGCGGGTTTCCATATCGCCCCGTTCACATAGTTCCGGTTGAGCGGTCGATGCTCGCGACTTGTCAGCACAAGCTTCGCTCTGACTAGCTCGCCGGACTTCGTATCCCACGGCAACGCAGCCTCAGTTGGCGGGAAGAGCACCAGGTGCTTCGCAAGTTCGCGGGCAACGTAGCTCGAGAGCGGAACACTCCTCGTCTTGTGCCCTTTAGGCAGCGCGAAGACCAGGCGAGAACCGACGATCTTGACCTGACGTCGGACGTGAACGACGCCGCCGAGGAAGTCAATGTCGTTCACCGCAAGTCCGAACACTTCGCCCTGACGCAGTCCGAGTCCAGCAGCGATGATGAGCGCCGCCTGATAGCGGTCAGGCAATGCCTCGTGCAAGAGCGCGACCTGTGATGCCGACCAAGGAACGATCCGTTTTAGCTCCCGCTTCGGCAACCGCACGGAACCGGCTTGGCAAGGGTTTTTGGCGATGCGGTCGTCGTCCACGGCGGACGCCATGACCGCGGACAGCGTGCCGAACACGACCCGAACCGTGGACGGCGCGAGCGTGATCTGCTTGCTGCGGAGCCAAGACTGAACCTGCGTCGCGCGTAGTGCAGCCAGTGGCGTCGCGCCCAGGTCGGGCAGGATGTGGACGCGCAGCCTGCGAGCTTGCGCTTCGCGGGTTGACTCGTCGCTCGTCTGCATCTCGAGCCACTGCGCGGCGTACGCGGCCAGACTCATGCGACCGAGACTGGCGTCGATGTAGCTGCCTCGAGCTTTGTCTGTCTCCACGCCGGCTGCAAACCGCTCAGCGTCGCTCTTACGTGCGAATGACCTCGAACGCTGCGCTCCCGCGGGATCGCGGAATCTCACCCTGTAAACAGCTTTGCTCCCAGCGCGCCGCGGCTCGCGTCGTTCAACGCTTGCCATCTGACTCCCCCTCGCCAAGCAGTTGGACCTTCAATTCGTAGACCTCGTCTTGAACGCTCTCTATCGCGTTGTTCGTGCGTTTGAGCCAGCGCATGTAGGCCGTGTCGTCGTCTTGCACGGCATTGCGACTGAACGCGAACGCGGTGGCAAGGCGCAGCAGCTTGCGGCACTCGATCACAAGTGGGCGATCATTTCCGCGATACCAAGTCGGTCGCTCTAGCGCGTCGTCCACGAGCGCGCGGCTCGGAAGCGGACTGTCGGGGTCGCCGGATCGCACGTCGTGCTCCCGTGGCTGAATTGGCTCTTCACCGATTGCCCAGTCCCAGAATCGTCGTGCCGTCACCCGATAGTTGGGGGCTACGTTCACCTCGTCCTCAGCGCTGACATCAGGCACAAGGAGACGAGCGGGGGTCACGTTCAGCGCTACAGCGAGGCTCACAAGATCGTCAACGTCCACGCGCCGGTCGCCTGCCTCGATCTTGGCGATGCCCGAAGGACGCATCGACCGACCGAGTTCAACAATCCGCGACGCAAGTTGCTGCTGTGACAGCCCGCGCCGATCACGAATCGCGCGCACGTTCGCAGCGACTGCTCGAGCAACGTCGCCCTGTTCAATGCGAGAACTTCCCATCTTAGAATCATTGCACGTCAACTTGACATAGGTTGCACATTAGCGAAGGCTCTTCCATGTTGCAACGAGACGTTGCCAAGTTGGGATTCACATGGACGATCTACTCACCTCCAAGGAACTCGCCCAATACCTCGGGGTACCAGTCGCCACGCTCTACCAGTGGCGCGCGAAGAGTGCGGGACCTCGCGCCGCCAAAGTCGGCCGCTATCTCCGATACCGCCGCCAAGACGTCGAATCGTGGATCGCGAGCCGGTCGGACCAGGACGCGAGGTGAGTGACCTATTCCCTGAGTTCCCTTCTGACAGAGGTGAAGGCTCCCCTGACATTGGGGTTGGGGTGGACACAATCGCGGTCATCGGCTCGACCTCTGAGAACCTGTTGTTCGAACTACGGCACCAAGAACTCGAGCGCGAAGTCGATCAGGTCACCGGCGAGTTGCGCGAGACGCCCGGCTACGGTTTCTCAGACGTCCAGATCGGACTGGCGTGGGTCAGGGTTCACGGCGGACGACGAGCGGGCAACCCTTGGCTGCGCCTCGAGCTATCGACGCCGACGATGCTCAACGGGCACAACCGCAACCCCCTTGATCGCTCCTTCGTCGGGGATGTCGTGGATGCCGCGCTAAGCGTTCTATCCGAGCGCTTGCCAGACGTCCCTCAGATCGACCAGGTCACGGTTGCTCGGCTCGATCTGACCCGAGACTTCCGCGATGTGCCTTCGCCGAGCGAAACCCTCGCACGACTCTCCAGACTCCACGTTCCCCACGCTCGAGTGCATCGGGTGGATTACCAGCCGGACGGAGCCGTCCAGACTCTGACCCGCGGTAGCTCACGAGAGTGGCTCTCACGCGGCTACGACAAGCGCGTACAGCTTCTCCAGCGCGCACAGAGGGACCCAGCACACGCTGACCTGCTCGAGGCGTGGGCAGACGTAAGCGTCGGTCAACTCCGCTTCGAGGTGGAAGTCCGCCGCCCACTACTCCGCCGTAAAGGGTTGGTATTGCTCAGCGACCTCGTACCCGACGTCCTCGAGGAGCTTGCACGCGAGTATTTCCTACGTGCTCAGTGGAACCAGATAATTCCCGGTCCCGCACGGCAACGCCGGATACTCGAAGACCTTCGATCATCCGGGGTCATCACTCCAGCCGAGCAGCGCAACCTTTGCGTGCTGTTGTATTCGAACCTGCTTGGCATGGATGTGCCGCTGACACGCCATCCACTCGAGCGAAGCACCGCGTTGGCACGACGCTTTGGACTCGCTGGAGCGGTCGCTGAAGAGCCCCAGCAGCGATACCTGGACTTTGATCGCGGTATCGAGGTCGCGGTGTAGCCCCCCCGTTTCGGTCACTGCTCCAGCGCTCGTGTTCGCGCACCTCGCCAAGCCCTCTCACGCGATGGGAGGACCTTGAGATTGGATGCCTCCGAAACGCTCGTTCCGACAGCATTCTCGGCACCCGCATTCCTGGCCACGGCATCAGCGCCTCGGGTAGCGCGACGCGCGGACGCTATGTCGAGGTGCCGTGGCGACGTGCTGAATCGAGAGTTGCGATTGCCGCCACCACATTGCGGCTCCTGGCGCTATATCCGCCGAGTCCCTGGGTTTTCAGTCGGCGACCCGACTTGAGGACTGTGGCCACATATACGCTGTTGTTGCCGCTGGAGACGGGAATGAAGCTCTCGACTTCGCTCCAACTGGCGCGTGAAGTTCGGCCGCTGTAACGGCGCACGGTAATGCCGCCTGCATCGAACAGGACGCCGGCTCGACAGGCCAGTACGAGCGCGGTCAGGACCGGAAGCGCCAACAGGCCGCACGCAAGGCGTCCGGCGAGGGGATCGTGCTTGTTGATCGCGCCGCCCACGAGTAGGGCGGAGATAAACCCCCAAAAAATGAGATACGGAACCAAGATAAGGCGGGACCGCAGCGTGCCTTGCTCCATACAGCACAGTGTGGCGGGTTTCTCGGCGGCGGGAGGGCTTTCACTATTGCCGCGACGACGAATCCCTCTGCCGTACCAAACAGGGCGTGCGGAAACGACCTCCCGATGCTCCTACTCGCGGTCAGTCCACTCCACGCCGGGACACGCTGGGGCCACAAGGCAACCAGCAATCCTGGAAGATGTCGGCATGCGTTGAAAACCGCAAACACGCTCTTAGCGCCTCGCGGAAGTCACCGCTGCGGGTCGAGGTCTTGTAGACGGCAGTTCTTCGACATTTAGCCCCGTCAGCCGTCGTCCCGGAGCTCGTTTCCGGGACGACGGCGGGTGACGGGTTGCGCTGCAGCGTCTCCGCGGTCTGACAAGATGGCGACTGTGGGGACGACTGAGACGACCGACGAGCTGCACGGCTCGGACGCGCCATCTCCCCGTCGTCCGGGCAGGATCTTGCCGCTCTTGCCGGCCCGCATGCGGCGGCAATTGCGGCCAAAGATTTGGCAAGAGATCGCGTTCATCGCGCTGAGCTACTTCGTCTACTCGCAGATCCGCGACGCAGTGCCGACGCACGAGCGGATCGCCTTGTTGCACGGCCGCCAGATTCTCTACACCGAAGAGCACCTCGGGCTGAACTTCGAACTCAGTGTGAACCGTTGGTTCGACCACGTGGCTTGGGGCGGCTGGCACTACCTCGCGAACATCACCGACTACTACTACGCACTGATGCATTTCGTGATCGTGCTCAGCGTGCTTGTGTGGGTCTACGTCAAGCGGCCGCTGAACTACCGCTCGGCTCGCACGGTGCTCTACGCGACGAATGGACTGGCAGCGCTCGGCTTTTGGCTCTATCCACTCGCGCCACCACGTCTGCTACCGGGCCACGGCTTCATCGACACCGTGGTCAAGTACCACACGTGGGGCTCGTGGGGATCCAACAGCGTCTCCAAAGTCTCCAACCAGTTCGCCGCAATGCCGTCGTTGCACATCGGCTGGTCGCTGTGGGCTGGGATCACCTTGTTCATGCTCAGCGGGCGATGGTGGATCCGGGCGCTCGGGCTCGTGTATCCCGTCGTCACATTCTTCGTGATCATCGGGACGGCGAATCACTACACCATCGACGCGGCCGGCGGCGTCGTCGCACTGCTCGGTGGATACCTGATCCAGTGGCTGCTGACCGGGCGCCACGTCTACGGCCCGGGCATTGAAGACATCCCCGACCACGTGCACCGGCACGCGGCAGCGCACGCGCCCTGATGTCCGTCAGCTCGCGCTGCGCTACATGAGTCAGCTCGCGCTGCGCTACATGGGTCAGCTCGCGCTGCGCTACATGAGTCAGCTCGCGCTGCGCTGAGCAGCGTCGAGGTTGTCCCACGCCACCTCGATGTCCTCATACGGCCAGCTGAAGCGCACCAACGACATGATCAACAAGCCGGCGACGCCAGCCCACGCGACCCCTGCGGCGGCGCCGCGCCATTCCCCGACGGCACCCCAGATCAGGAACCCGAGACCCTGGCTCACCGCGATGGTGGCGCTGGCGATGCCGTTCGCCCGGCCACGCAACGTCCGTTCGGTCCCGACGTTGTACGCAGCGATAGTGGTCACCAGGAAGCACTGCATCACCCCGGCCAGGCCCCAGATCACACAGGCCAGCCAGATGGGCGGAACCAGCGCGGTCAGCGTGAGCACCGCGGCACCAGTACCGGCCAATGGCAATAGCAACTTACCCTGCCGTCGGGCCGGCACGTACTTGATGAACAGCCAGGCGCCTACCGCGATCCCCAACGGCTGGGAAGCGGTCAGCAGGCCAGCTGCGACGGCACCGTGGCCGTGTTCACGCGCGTACGCGACCGCGAGCCCCTCGGGCGCGATGAGGAAGAGCAGCGCACCTGCGGACAGCGTCAACATTGCGCGGCGGGTTCTGCTCTTCAACACCAGCCTGAAGTTGGGCACGATGTCGACGAAGAGCGACCGCACCTTCGCCCGTCCGTCGACCAGGACGGCGGGCCGTTCTCGCACAAACGCGAGAGTGACAAGGGCCGACACGGCAAACGTGCCCGCGTCGATCGCGAGCGCGCCAGAGGGCGACACCGCGGCCACGATGATGCCACCCAGTGCGAAGCCGAACACCGAGTCGATCTGTTGCAGGATCCGGCTGATCGCGACGGCACCGACGTAACCCGGGCCGACCTCGAAGATGTCCGGCAGGATTGCCGCGCGGGCAGCCGCGTACGGCGCGGAGAAGCAGCTCGAGATCAGGACCAGCGCGATCAGTATCGGGATCGGCATGTGGTGCACCGTGGTAGCCAAGGCGAGCACCCCGATCGTGACGGCGCGGCCGAGGTCGCAGACCACCATGACTGCGCGCCGCGCGAGGCGGTCGACAAGGGGCGCCAACAAGATGCTGCCGAACACCCAGGGCACGTACGTGACGGCGTACGTCGACGCGGCGAGGAACGGGCTGTTCGACCGGGTGTACACGAGGTACGAGAGCGCAATCGCGGCAATCTGGTCGCCGCACTCGCTGGTGACCTGTGCCACGGCGATGCCACGGAACTCGCGATTCGCCATAGCGAGGGCGGTCGGAGACGACACGGTCCCCCGACTTTGGGCCCCTAAGACATCTGTCACGCGTAGAACACCTTGTCGACGACGGCCCGGGATCGCCGGGTCACACGACGGTACACATCCAAGAAGTCACCGGATTGGGACGGAGAGTAGCCAACCATACGGGCGATCCGGACGACATCCCTGAAGTCGGTAGGTATCGAGTCGGCCGGCTTCCCCCGCGCGAGCACGAGCGCATTGCGTACCCGCGTGGCGAGCCGCCACGCAGACGCGAGCGTCTCGGCGTCCAGCTCATCGATGAGACCGCCGTCGAGGGCCGCATCCAGCGCGACCAGGGTCGAGGTGGTTCGCAGCCTTTCGAGCTGGCCTGCGAACCGCAGTTGGAGCAACTGGACAGTCCACTCCACGTCGCTGAGCCCGCCCCGGCCGAGCTTGGTGTTCAGGGTCGGGTCGGCTCCCCTCGGCAGCCGTTCCTTCTCCACCCGCGCCTTGATCCGCCGGACTTCTCGCACGTCCGCTGGCGCCAGGCCGTCGGGTGGCCAGCGCAACGGGTTGATCGCCTCGATGAACCGGGCACCAAGGTCAACATCGCCGGCGACCGGTGTTGCGCGCAGTAGCGCCTGACTCTCCCAGACCTTCGACCAGCGGGCGTAGTAAGCGACGTAGGAGCCCAGGCTGCGCGTCAGCGGGCCCTGCCGACCTTCGGGACGCAGATCGGCGTCGACGTCGACCGGTGGTTCAGGGGCCGGGACGGCGAGCAGCCGGCGTAGCTCGTTCGCCACAACGTGTGCGACAGCAGCAGCCTGCGCTTCGTCGGCACCGGCGAGCGGTTCGTGCACGAACAACACGTCGGCGTCGCTGCCGTAGCCCTGCTCGCCGCCGCCGAGGCGGCCCATCCCGATGATGGCGATCTTCATTGGCAGCGCGCCGGGCTCGCCTCTGGCGGCCCGATCAGCACGCACCTGGCGAAGAACCGCGTCGAGCACTGCGTCAAGCGTGGCGGAGGTGACGTCCGACAGCGCCTGCCCCACCTCGGTGGTGTCGAGCAGGCCGAGCAGGTCGGCACATGCCACACGCAGCAGTTCGCGCCGCCGCAGTCCGCGGGCTGTCGAAGCCGCCTCGCCTGCGTCGTCGTAGCGACGCACGGCCGACATCAGCTCGGCACGCAGGTCGGCCGCAGCCCGCGGCCGCAACTGATGCGGGCCGTCGCCTGCGTCGGCCATCATCGCGACCGATTCAGGGGCCCGCATGAACAGGTCGGCCGCGTACCGACTGGTGGCCAGAATCAGCGCCAGGTGCTGCGCGGCTGCACCCTCGTCGCGCAGTAGTCGCAGGTACCAGTGCGTATCGCCGAGCGAATCAGACACCTGGCGAAACGCAAGCAACCCGCCGTCCGGATCTGGAGCGTCGGCGAACCAGCCGAGCATCACGGGCAGCAAGGTGCGCTGGATCGCGGCCCGGCGGCTGACGCCGCTCGTCAACGCTTCGAGGTGATGCAGCGCGTTTTCGGGATCGGTGTATCCAAGTGCCTCAAGCCGCGCCGCCGCAGCGTCGAGCGAGAGATGCCCTTCGTCGCCTGGAAGTCGCGCGACCGCAGCAAGAAGCGGGCGGTAGAACAGTTTTTCGTGTAGCCGCCGCACTTCGCGGGCGTGCCGGGCATGTTCTGCGTGCAGCTCGCCGGCCGGATTTTGTCGAAATCCCATGCTGCGACCGAGCCGGCGAATATCGGCGGCGGCCAGCGGCAACATGTGGGTGCGACGAAGTCGGTGCAGCTGAAGCCGGTTCTCCAGGATGCGCAGGAAGCGGTATGCCTCGGCCAGCAACGCGGCGTCCTGGCGACCGACGTATCCCCCGGCAGCAAGGTCGGCGAGCGCGTTCAGTGTCGTGACGCTGCGCAGCTGGTCGTCCGCCCGACCGTGCACAAGTTGCAACAGCTGCACCGCAAACTCGACGTCGCGCAGACCGCCAGGGCCGAGCTTGATCTCACGTTCGGCTTCTGCTGCAGGCAGGCTCGCCTCGACCCGGCGACGCATCGCCTGCACGTCCTCGACGAAGTGCTCGCGACCCGCGGCGCTCCACACCATGGGCCGCACCGCATCGATGTAAGCGCGGCCCAACTCAAGGTCACCCGCGACCGGGCGTGCCTTCAGCAGAGCCTGGAACTCCCAGGTCTTTGCCCAGCGCTGGTAGTACGCGACGTGGCTCGCCAACGTGCGAACCAGCGGGCCCATCTTCCCTTCGGGACGAAGCGCGGCATCGACCTCCCAGATCGATGCGCAGACGCGGATGATCCCGGAGGCGAGATGGGTTGCGGTGCGCAAGGCGGCCACTTCATCGACGTCCGCGCCTTCGATAACGGCGGGTTCGGCGACAAACACCACATCGACGTCGCTGATGTAGTTGAGCTCGCGCCCCCCGCACTTGCCCATGCCGATAACCGCGAGCCGGCACGGTGCTGCATCGGGGGGCAGTTCGGCTTGTGCGACGACGAGTGCGGCGTCAAGGGTCGCTGCGGCTAGATCCGCGAGCTCGGCAGCTACGTCATCAACGGTGGCGTTGCCACCAAGGTCTCGGGCGGCGAGGCGCAGCAGCAGCCGGCGATACGTCGACCGAAGCGCGGCCTCTGCGATCGGCCCGCTCTTGCCTGCGACCGCCGCGTTCAGGGTCGACCGAAGGCCGAGCCAGCTGGGTCGGCTGTCGTCGACGCCCGGGTCGGCGAGCTCTGTCCAGTCGGCCGGATGTGTCGCCAAGTGATCGCCCAGAGCCACACTTGACCCGAGTACGGCGAACAGCCGGTGCCGAAAGTCGACGTCGGTCTGCAGCGCGTTGTGCAGGGCAAGGGCGTGGTGGCGATCGTCGAGCGCGACGGATGTCTGGGTGGCCTCGACGAGATGGACGACGGACTCCAGCGCGAGGTCAGGATCCGCGCTCGCGGCTAGTTCGGTCAGCAGTCCGAACCCGAGTTCGGCTCGTGTTGCCAGAACCTCGGCGCGCGCGGCATCGGTGAAGCCCAGTCGAGCAAGCCTTGCCTGGCGGCTGGCGTGCCGTTCCTGGTCGCCACTGGTCACGCCTTGACGCTATCTGTCAAAGGATGGGCAGGTAGCGATCCCGCTCGTAGGCGGTGACCTGGCGCTGGTAGTCGGCCCACTCCTCGCGCTTGTTGCGCAAGAAGAAGTCGAACACGTGCTCGCCGAGCACGTTCGCGACCAACTCGGAGGTCTCCATCACGGCGATGGCCTCGGCCAGCGACGCCGGGAGCGGCTTGATGCCCATGGCACGTCGTTCGGCCTCGGTAAGCGCCCAGACGTCGTCCTCGGCACCCTCGGGAAGGTCGTAGCCCTCTTCGATGCCTTTCAGCCCGGCACCAAGGAGCAGCGCGAACGCGAGATAGGGATTGCAGGCGGGGTCTGGCGACCGGATCTCGACCCGAGTCGAGTTCCCCTTCAGCGGCTTGTACATCGGCACTCGGACCAGCGCCGACCGGTTGTTGTGACCCCAACACACGTACGACGGAGCCTCACCACCAGCACCGGCCGAAAGCGAGGTCCCGCCCCACAACCGCTTGTAGCTGTTGACGAACTGGTTGGTGACGGCGGTGATTTCCGACGCGTGCGCCAAGATGCCCGCGATGAACGCCCGTGCAGTCTTGGAGAGTTGGTATTGCGCGCCAGCCTCGAAGAACGCGTTGCGGTCACCCTCGAACAGTGAGAGGTGGGTGTGCATGCCCGAGCCGGGGAACTCGGTGAACGGTTTCGGCATGAACGAGGCGTAGACGTCTTGCTCAAGCGCGACCTGCTTCATGACCTGCCGAAACGTCATGATGTTGTCAGCCGTGGTCAGCGCATCGGCATAGCGCAGATCGATCTCCTGCTGCCCGGGCGCGCCTTCGTGGTGGCTGAACTCGACCGAGATGCCCATCGATTCGAGCATCGTGATCGCCTGTCGGCGAAAGTCGTGCCCGACGCCGTGCGGCGTGTGGTCGAAGTACCCACTGGAATCGGCCGGCACCGGCGCTTCGCCGGGCTTCGGCGCGCGCTCGAAGAGGAAGAACTCGATCTCCGGGTGGGTGTAGAACGTGAATCCGAGCTCAGATGCGCGGGCGAGTGCGCGCTTCAATACGTAGCGGGAGTCGGCCCAACTCGGCGACCCGTCAGGCATCAAGATGTCGCAGAACATCCGGGCCGTTCCAGGCGACTCCGATCGCCAGGGCAGGATCTGGAACGTCGCGGGGTCTGGTTTGGCGAGCATGTCCGCCTCGTAGACCCGGGCGAACCCCTCGATCGCGGAGCCGTCGAACCCGATGCCTTCGGCGAAGGCGCCTTCGAGCTCAGCCGGTGCAACGGCAACTGACTTCAGGAAGCCGAGCACATCCGTGAACCACAACCGCACGAAGCGAATGTCGCGCTCTTCAAGGGTGCGCAGCACGAACTCGGTCTGTTTATCCATGATGTGATCCTCTCGATATCACGTTACTTCGGTATTACGCCGCGCCGAACGACGGGTGCCAGAACGCCCAACTACGCTGGTGGTGTGCCGCAGCTCAGACTCGCCTTGGCGCAGGTCGACCCGATCGTCGGCGACCTCGAGGGCAACGCCGAACTCGTTCTCGCCTGGTCGAAGCATGCGGCCGCGCGGGGGGCTCACGTCGTCGCGTTTCCCGAGCTGATGCTGACCGGTTACCCGCCTGAAGACCTGGTATTGCGGGAGTCCTTCATCGAGGCATCGGCCACGCTGATCCAAGGTCTGGCGACCCGACTCGCCGTAGCCGGTCTTGGCGAACTTGGGGTCATCGTCGGCTACCTCGAGCGGCCGCACCGAATCGCGAGTGTCTCGGTTTCCAGGTCGGACAACGCCGCCCACCAGTTACCGTGCGACGCAGCTGCCTTCCTGTTTCGCGGTCAGATCGTCGCGCGCTATGCGAAGCACCACTTGCCCAATTACGGCGTGTTCGACGAGCTCCGCTACTTCAGCCGCGGCGACCAACTGCCGATCGTGCGCCACCTCGGCATCGACATTGCCATGACGGTGTGTGAAGACCTATGGCAGGACGGCGGTCCGCTGACCGCAGCCGGACACGCAACTGCCGGTCTCGTCGTCAACATCAATGCATCGCCATACGAACGCGGGAAGGCAGACGTCCGCCTCCGGCTCGCACAGCGTCGCGCCGCGGAAGCAAAGGCGACGCTTGCCTACGTCAACATGGTCGGTGGCCAGGACGAGCTGGTGTTCGACGGCGACTCTTTCGTCGTCACGCCCGAAGGCCAGCCGTTGGCACGCGCGCCGCGGTTCGAGGAAGGTCTCGTTGTCGTCGATCTCGCGTTACCGGCGGCCACGGACGATCGCATCGGCAGTGTCGACGTCCACGATGGCACGTTGATGCATATCAACCGGATCGACGTGCGCACCCCACCGCTGCCGCACTACGAATCCTTGCCGGGCGGGCTCGCTCCGGCGCTCGGCCCCGAAGCCGAGGTGTATGGCGCATTGGTCGCCGCTACCCGCGATTACGTGCGCAAGAACGGGTTCGCGTCGGTCGTGCTTGGGCTCTCCGGTGGCATCGACTCCGCACTTGTCGCGACGATCGCGGTCGATGCGCTCGGCGCCGACGCTGTGCACACCGTGGCGTTGCCGAGCCGGTGGTCGAGCGAGCACTCGCTGGCCGACGCCGCGGAGCTTGCGCACCGGCAAGGCACCACGCATACGGTGGTACCCATCGGCGACATCGTGACCGCGTTCGAAAAGGACGTCGAGTTGCACGGGCTGGCCGCTGAGAATCTGCAAGCACGCGTGCGCGGCACGATTCTCATGGGGTTGTCGAACGAGCACGGCTATCTCGTGCTGACGACCGGCAACAAGAGCGAGTTGGCGACGGGTTATTCAACGCTGTACGGCGATTCGGCCGGCGGGTTCGCCCCGATCAAGGATGTGCCGAAGACGCTGGTGTGGCGGCTGGCGCGCTGGCGCAATGCTCAGGTGATCACTGGCTCGCTACCGCCGATCCCGCAGAACTCGATCGACAAACCGCCGTCGGCCGAACTGCGCCCCGACCAACTCGACAGTGACTCGCTACCCGACTACGAAGTACTCGATCACGTCCTCGAGGGCTACATCGAACGCGACCTCGGTCGCGATGCACTGCTCGCTGCCGGGCACGATCCGGGCGTCGTCGACCGGGTGATCCGACTGGTCGACGGCTCGGAGTACAAGCGACGCCAGTACCCGCCCGGACCGAAAATCAGCGGGCGCAACTTCGGCCGAGACCGCCGACTGCCAATCACGAATCGCTGGCGCGAACGGTCCGCCGAACCGGACAACCGCGTGCGAGAATAGAAGAGCCCGGGTACGCCGAACGGCGACTCGAGGCCTGAAAGGTTGGGTTATGAATTCGCGACTGGGCGTGCTCGAACTTCAAAAGCGCAAGGACGCCGGCCAGCGGTGGGCGATGCTCACCTCTTACGACCAGCTCACGGCCGGCATTTTCGAGGCAGCCGGTGTCGACGTTCTGCTGGTCGGCGACTCCGCGGCGAACAATGTCCTCGGCTATCCCGACACCGTCTCAATAACCGTCGACGAACTCTTGCCGCTGGTTCGCGCCGTGGTTCGCGGCACCCAAACCGCGCTCGTCGTCGCCGACCTGCCCTTCGGCTCGTACCAGTTGTCGCCACAGCAGGCCCTCGAGACGTCGGTGCGATTCATGAAGGAAGCCGGCGCACACGCGGTGAAGTTCGAAGGCGGCGCGCGGGTCGCGGAGCACGCGCGCACAGTGGTCGACGCCGGAATTCCCGTCATGGGCCACATCGGCTTCACACCGCAGAGCGTCTACGGCCTCGGTGGCTACCGAGTGCAGGGTCGCGGCACCGACGCCGAGCGCATCATCGATGACGCACTTGCCTTGCAGGCCGCCGGCGTTTTCGCCGTGGTGCTCGAGATGGTGCCTAGTGACCTCGCGAAACGGGTTACCGCCGAGCTGACCGTCCCGACGATCGGCATCGGCGCCGGCCCGGAGTGCGACGCACAGGTGCTTGTCTGGACCGACATGGCCGGCATGCGAACCGCCTCTGCCGGTGCTGTCCCCAAGTTCGTGAAGCCCTACGCCGATATACGAAGCGTCCTGCTTGATGCGGCAAAGCGATTCGCGGACGACGTGAAGTCACGCGAGTACCCCGACGCGGAGCACTCCTACAGCTAGGCCTGGAGCGGGCAGTTGTCAGACGTCGGTCAGCCTGATTCCGGCGTGCACCTTATAACGGCGGTTAACCGAAATCAGGTTCGCTGTTAACGCTTCGATCTGATGCGCATTGCGCAACCGACCCGCGTAAATGCCGCGCGCACCGGGGATGCGCGCGGCCAGCTGCACGACGACGTCGGTTGCGGCGCGGTCCTCGCCGAGAACCAAGATGTCGCAGTCGATGACATCGACGCCGCGGTCGTTCAGCAGCACGGCCGATACATGATGGAACGCGGCAACGACACGACTGTCCGCCAGAGTCATGGCAGCCTGCTGCGCGGCACTACCCTCGGCGACCTCAAGCGGGTAGGCACCCTTGTCGTCAAAACCGATGGGATTCACGCAGTCGACAACAATCTTGCCAACCAACGATTCGGCCACGGATTGGAGCAACTCGCCGTGGCCGTCCCACGGCACGGCAACTATCACGATGTCGGCGACCGCGGCGACCGCTTGGTTCGCATCTCCCCGCACGCCGAAGCCGATCTCGTCGGCTGCGGCTTGTGCTCGCTGCGCGTCTCGAGAGCCGACGATAACCTCGAGACCGGCCGCAGCCCACCGATATGCGAGCCCGCGGCCTTGGTCGCCAGTGCCTCCGAGAATGCCGATCGTCCCGAGCTGCGCATCACTCATGACCGCCATCCTCGCAGCCGCGCCGCCATACTGAGACAGCTGGCGTCGTTCGCTGGAGGTGTTGATGGACCGCGCGCGCATCTCACTCATGCGCGACCTGCTCGCAGGCACCGGATGGGTGGAACGCACCCGATCATTCGGTCAGGCGTTGCGCCGCGCACCTCACGACGTCGGCGGACTACTTCTGGTCGGCACTCCCACAGAGGAGCCATGGCACTTCGCAGCGCATCTCGACGACGAAGCGCGCTGGTCGGACCTGCCGGGGCTCGCGCCGGTGTTGGTGCGCTGGTCTCCCCCGCCGAATGCGCCTGCACATCTCGCAGTCGGGCTGCAACGACTCGAACAGATCGCCCGAGGCGAGACGGTTTTCGTGGTCGCGCCGGACGCCGCGCCCGAACAGCTACTCGAACGGGTGGCAGATGCGCGCCGCATCGGCGCCACCGTGTTCGCGCTGGACGCCGGCAACACCGAGCTCGAGGGGCTCGCGCACGAGAGTTTGTGGGTGCCGGGTGCGTCGAGTGAGGGCATTGTGGTTCCGGAGTTCGACGTCGTGTCTCACTTGGTAAGTGCGGCCGCAGGTGAGTCAACTACCGCCGCCAAGAACCGCATCGGCGCGTTAAGGCGACGATTGGGGCGTGTTCTCGACGCCGTCAGTGACTCTGACGACGCCGACGCAGAAACCAAATGACCCCGATGACGACGACCAGCCCGAGCACGGCCCAGCCGACGATGCTGATGTCAGACGCCACCCGGTGCCACGACTTCCCGGCGAGATAACCCGCAACGACGACGGCGGTCGCCCACAGCGTTCCACCGGCGAAATTCCAGATCAGAAACGTTCGGTAGTGCATTTTCGAGACGCCAGCAAAGCCTGGCACCAGCGCGCGCAACGCGGCCGTGAAGCGGCCGACAAAGACTGCGCGGCCACCTAGTCGCACGATCAGTTCCTTGGTGCGGACGACGTGTTCAGGCTTGATAACGCGCTCCGGAACCTTGTTCAGCAGCGCGTCGCCGTACTTGTAACCAACCGCGAAACCGACGCTGTCGCCAATGACAGCACCTGCGACTGCGACGACGATGACTACTGCAAGTGACAACTTGCTCTCCGATGCGAGCACGCCGCCAAGTAGACATGCGATCTCGCCGGGAAAGATAAAACCGAGGAAAGTCGACGCTTCAAGTGCGGGCATCGCGAACACAACGAGCAATGCGATCCAACTTGGTAACCGCAAAATATGTTCAACGAGGCTCGTCATGGGCACATCTTCACGTATCACGCGTCACACCGTCACCACTCAGCACCGAAAATGCGCTACAAAATGTCCGAGAAGAACGCGGCATGGTTCCTGGCATCACGAAGATGTCAGTGTCATCGTTGTGTTCGACGTCCCGGTCGCAGACCGGAACCATCTGCCGAGGAGGCATGAGTGCCGGCGAAGGTTGTATTGCGGAAGGGCCGGACCGGCAAGTTCACGTTCACTCTCGAAGGCCCCACCGGTCAGATTCTGGCTACGTCAGCAGACCATCCCAACCTACGAGCTGCAAAGGCGGCGATTGCATCCGTGCAAAAGAACCTGTCAGGCGCTAGCGTCGACGATCGCAGTGCATCGTCGACAGTCGCCAAGAAGACCACCACACGCAAGGCTGCGGCCCCGCGTAAGGCGGCCGCGAAGAAGACGACCGCTGCACGCAAGACGGCGGCAAAGAAGACCACGGTCCGCAAGACCGCGGCGAAGAAGACGACCGCTCGCAAGGCCGCTCCCCGCAAGGCAGCAGCCAAGAAGGCGACTGTCCGTAAGACTGCGGCGAAGAAGACCACCGCAGCCAGAAAGACTGCCGCGAAGAAGACCACGGTCCGCAAGACCGCGGCGAAGAAGACCACGGCAAGGAAGACTGCGGCCAAGAAGACCACTGCTCGCAAGGCAGCTCCTCGCAAGGCAGCAGCGAAGAAGACGACCGCGCGCAAGACCACCGCTCGCAAGACTGCGGCCAAGAAGACCACTGCGCGCAAGACCACCGCTCGCAAGGCTGCTCCCCGCAAGGCAGCAGCGAAGAAGACGACCGCCCGCAAGACTGCGGCCAAGAAGACCAGCGCAGCTCGCAAGACGGCCGCCCGGAAGACCACGGTCCGCAAGACCGCAGCCCGCAAGACTGCGGCCAAGAAGACCACCGCGCGCAAGACCACGGCGCGTAAGACCACCGCTCGCAAGGCTGCTCCCCGCAAGGCAGCGGCCAAGCGGACGACCGTCCGTAAGGCCGCTCCGCGCAAGACCGCAGTCCGGAAGACGACGGTTCGCAAGGCAGCTCCTCGCAAGCGTGTTACGGCGAGCTAGTCCTGCAGTGACCTAGCTCCCCCGTTCCACGAATGGCAGACGGCACGACGTCACGACGAGGCGGCGAGCTCCCAGCAAAATCGGGAGCCGCCGCTTCGCCAATTGATGGCACGTAGGCTGAGTGGCATGCAGCCGCTACACGCAGTGATCGAGGCGGCGCGTTGAAGCCAGGCATTCAGACGGCACGACGCGACGTCCCACCGGCAATCGAACGGCCCTACTACGTCGACGAGTCGCGCTGGCGGCAGCGCAATGAAGTCGAGGTCAAGGACGCCGACACGGTCGCCGCCATGCGAATCGCGGGCCGGCTCGCGGCGCAGGCCCTTGCCGAAGTCAGCCGTCACATCGTGCCTGGCGTCACCACCGACGAGCTCGATCGCATCGGGCACGAGTTCCTGTGTGACCACGGCGCCTACCCGTCGACGCTGGGCTACCGCGGCTTCCCGAAGTCGCTCTGCACGTCGCTGAACGAGGTCATCTGTCACGGCATCCCCGACTCGACGCAGGCCGTCGAGGGCGACATCCTCAACATCGACATCACCGCCTTCATCGGCGGCGTCCACGGCGACACGAACGCGACGTTCTTGGTCGGCGAGGTCGACGACGAATCCCGGTTGCTCGTCGAGCGCACTCGCGAGGCACTCGACCGGGCGATCCGCGCAGTGGTTCCCGGCCGGTCGTTCAATGTCATCGGCCGAGTCATCGAGAGCTACGCCAAGCGTTTCGGCTACGGCGTCGTCCGCGATTTCACCGGACACGGGATCGGCACGCTGTTCCACTCAGGCCTCATCGTGCCGCACTACGACCTACCCGAATATGACCTGCCGATGATGGTCGGCATGACGTTTACGATCGAGCCGATGTTGACCCTTGGCACCGTCGACTACGACGTGTGGCCCGACGGCTGGACCGTCGTCACCAAGGACCACGCCCGGAGCGCCCAGTTCGAACACACGGTTCTCGTCACCGAAACCGGCGCCGAGGTCCTCACCCTTCCCTAAACGGCGGATAAGAAAGCTCAATCTGTCCGTTCCGAGGCAATCCAGCGCTGGCCAACCGAACGAACATTCGGCCGTGAGCGCCTTTTCCTGGACGACGATGGGTTGGGCCTCCTTGGCCTCTCTCGGTGGCATCGTCCTTGTCGTCGCCATCACATTCTTGACGGCACTGCGGATCGGTCGGCACAACGTCATCGACACCGCGTGGGGCCTCGGGTTCCTGGTGGCACTGCTAGCCGCTGACGCGGTGGCGCTCCGCTCCGCACACCACGGTGGCGCGGACCGACGGATCCTCATCACTGTGCTGACCGCCGTCTGGGCATTGCGGCTGGCGATCCATATGGCCCTTCGCGGCCGCGGCGAAGGCGAGGATCCGCGCTACGTCGCGATGCTTGCCGACGCACCTGGCAACCGAACGCTCTACGCCGCGCGCAAGGTGTATCTGGTCCAAGCGCTCGCGATGTGGTTCGTGTCGCTGCCGCTACAAGTGACCGCCGTCCGCGGTGGATCGGTCGGCGTTGTCGGTTGGCTCGGCACTGGAATCTGGATCGTCGGCTTCGGCTTCGAAGCGGGCGGTGACTGGCAGCTACAGGCCTTTAGGAACGACCCTGCAAACAAGGGCAAGGTCATGGACCGCGGCCTGTGGCGCTACACCCGGCATCCGAACTATTTCGGCGACGCAGCCCAGTGGTGGGGCTTCGCGCTGATCGCCTTTGCGCACTGGCCGGGCGTCCTCACCATCGCCTCCCCCGCCCTCATGACGTGGTTTTTGGCGCGCAAGACCGGCAAGCCGTTGCTCGAGTCGCGTCTCACAGCGTCGCGGCCCGGCTACCGCGAGTACATCGAGGCCACGAGCGGCTTCTTTCCGCTTCCGCGACGTACCCGTACCGACCCGTCGGCCGCCTCGTGAGCGGGACCCGGCGTTCAGTCGCGGTCGTCGGAGCCGGAGTCTCCGGACTCACGGCGGCATGGATCCTCCAACGCGACGCAGAGGTCACCCTCTACGAAGCGCTGCCCCGGCTCGGTGGACACGCCCACACGCACGACGTTCCGGTTGGCGATCGCTACGTACCCGTCGACAGCGGGTTCATCGTCCACAACCAGCGGACCTACCCCAACTTGCTCCGCCTGTTCGCCGAACTCGGCGTCGAAACCCGCGAGACGCAGATGAGCATGTCGGTGCGCTGCGATGGCTGCGGACTTGAGTATGCCGGCTCCAAGGGCTTCGGCGGTGTCTTCGCACACGCGAGCTCACTGCGCAATCCGGCCTACTTGCGAATGCTGGCGGAGGTCAAGCGATTCCACATCGCCGCCCGCCGCCTGCTGCGCCAGCACGAGGACACCCCGCGCACGCTCGACGCATTCCTTCGCGACGGCCGATATTCGCGGTACTTCATCCAGCACTTCATGGTTCCGGTGGTCTCGTGCGTGTGGTCGTGCTCGCCGGGCACTGCGCTCATGTACCCGGCGCGCTATCTGTTCCAGTTCCTCGACCACCACGGACTGCTTTCAGTCTCCGGCTCGCCGACCTGGCGCACCGTCGTCGGCGGCTCGCGGACGTATGTCGAGCGGGCCACCAAGGAGCTCACTGCCGTTCGCACGCAGACCCCGGTTCGGGCGGTGATCCGAGGCGATAGAGGCATTGAGATCAGGGACGCCGACGGGCGTGGGCACCAGCACGACCAGGTCGTCGTCGCTACGCACGCCGACGAGGCGCTGGCCATACTTGCCGATCCGACGCCTGCGCAGCGGCGGATTCTCGGCGCATTTACCTACTCGGTGAACCGCACCGCCCTGCATACCGACGCGTCCCTGCTGCCGCTCTCGCCGCGGGTCAGGGCGTCGTGGAACTACCGGCTCGACGCGTGCCAGACGACGGCGGACCGGGTGCGCGTGAGCTACGACATGAACCGCCTCCAAGGTCTGACCGAGGACGCCGACTACGTCGTCACGCTGAATGCCGACGACCGGATCGCCGCCGACCAGGTCATTGCCACGATGGATTACACGCATCCGATTTACACGACGCAGTCGCTGGTAGCACAGGCTGAATTGCCGTCTCTTTCGGATGGCGTGCTGGCACTGGCCGGGGCGTACCACGGCTGGGGATTTCATGAAGATGGCTGCGCATCAGGAGTGCGCGCAGCGGAAAGTCTCGGCGTCACATGGTGATCACACCTGCGCTGTATAGCACCGAGATCGGGCACACTCGTCGCCGGCCGTGGCACCACAGCTTCCGGTACCGCCACCCGATGTGGCTGATCGACCTCGCGACCACGCCGCACGGCCTCCTGCTCGGACGGTTGTTGCGGTTCGATGCGCGCGACCACGTCGGCGATCCGAGGCGCACGATTCGCGGCAACGTCGTCGAGTGGGTCGGCCGGCAAGGTGTCGACGTGTCAGGCGACCGGATTGTGATGCTCGCCAATCCCCGCATGTTGGGCTACGTGTTCAACCCGATCACCGTCTACTGGTGCCTGCGTGGCGAGACTGTGCACTGTGTGGTGGCTGAGGTGCACAACACCTATGGCGGCCGGCACTGCTACCTCCTCACGCCCGACGCGGCAGGCCGGGCGAACGTCGACAAGGCCTTCTATGTCTCCCCCTTCAACCCGGTCGGCGGCAGCTACGACATGCGCTTCACACTGCCGGCTGACCTCGTGCACGTCGGCATAGTCCTGCGGCGCGACGGGCGAGTTGCGTTCAGCGCAACCCTGAACGGGTACCGCTCACCGGTCACCACCTTGACAACCCTGCAAACCCTGCTGCACTACCCCTTAGGAGCCTTGCGGGTGACAGCGCTCATTCGCTATCAAGGCATCAGGCTCTTCCTGCGCGGCCTGCCTGTCGTCCGGCGGCCCGCCGCGCCCGATCGCACGACTCCGGAGGACTCCCAGATCCCGATCCGCTCAAGACCCTGAACCGCTCCCAGACCCCGAGAGGCCAGGCGTGACTACGTACGAGCTCCAACCACGACAGGCGAGTAGCGCACCCGCGGGCCCATGGACGGAGCTACCGCCCGTCCCGCGTGCTCCGATCCACGCCGCGATCGCACGGCGGATCTTCACGAGAGCCGCGGCGCGGCTGGGCGTGACCGTCGAACTGCCTGACGGACGGCTGCTGGTCAAGCCCCCGCGCATCGACGCGGACGCCACCCCGACACCGGTCATGCGCCTGCACCGCCCCGCACAGTTCTTCCGTCGCCTTGGCCACGACGGCCTCATCGGCTTCGGCGAGAGCTACATGGCAGGCGATTGGGACTCCGACGACGTGGCGTCGGTCCTCACCCCGTTCGCCCGACGGATGGCCGGGCTGGTGCCTGGCGTCCTCCAGCGAGCGCGCCGGTGGTACGACGCCCGCCAACCGACGTCCGAGCAGAATGACCTGCACGGATCGAAGTCGAACATCTCCCGACACTACGACCTCTCCAACGAGCTCTTCGCACTGTTCCTCGACCGGACGATGACCTACTCGAGCGCGATCTGGGACGAACAGCGGGACGGCGAGACGCTGGCCACCGCGCAAATCCGCAAGATCGATCGGTTGCTGGATCTTGCACAGGTGAAGGCCGGCACCAGGTTGCTCGAGATCGGCACTGGCTGGGGCGAACTCGCGGTTCGCGCCGCCAGTCGGGGCGCAACGGTGACCACGGTGACGCTGTCGCGCGAACAGCAGGCGTGGGCGACTGAGCGCGCCCTGCTGGCTGGCGTGGGCGACCATGTCGACGTCCAGCTACGCGACTACCGCGAAGTCACCGGCACCTACGACGCCGTCGTGAGTGTCGAAATGATCGAAGCGGTCGGGCTCGAGTACTGGCCTGACTACTTCGCCACGATCGACCGCGTTCTTGCGCCGGGCGGCCGAGTCGCCCTGCAGTCGATCACCATTGAGCATCAACGATTGCTCGCGACGAAGGGCACGTACACCTGGATCCACAAGTACGTGTTCCCCGGTGGCATCATCCCGTCGCTGCATGCCGTACGGGACGTCGTCGCGCGCAATACGAGGCTGCGAGTGAGCTCCGCGACCGCGTACGGACACGACTACGCGCGCACGCTGCATTCGTGGCTGGAGCGATTTCACGCCAATACCGCAGCGATCGAGGCCCTCGGGTTCGATGAGCGGTTCACCCGGATGTGGAAGTTCTACCTCGCGTACTGCGAAGCGGGATTCGCCAGCGGCTACCTCGACGTGCACCAACTCGTCCTCGAACGCTGAC
>DATCFU010000092.1:0-15587 GCA_036509315.1 Acidothermaceae bacterium | reverse complement strand
CACGCCGGCCAAAAGATCCATGTGGAACTCGAACTGGACACAGCACCACCCCAGGTCACTGTCCCGCAGGAGTTGGTTGCCGCCCTCACCCAGGCAGGGCTCCTTGAGGTATTCGACAAACTTGCACCGTCGCGGCGAAAGGAGTACGCACGACAGATCAATGATGCGAAGGCAGCCCAAACCCGAGACCGACGCATCGCAAAGATCGTCGCCGAACTCGGTTAGTCCAAGGGCAGACATCCGACTCTGCCGCGATGACGCACGTTTGGTCGTGCCGATGTGCGGACGTCGAAGAGGTGCTGAGGTCTGCCGTGTGATGGCACCGCACCTGCTGGCAGAGTGACCGGTTGGGGGATGCCGCCCGGGAAGGATCGAGGGAGTGAAGAAGTACGTCCTCTTCGATCATGACGGTGTTCTTGTGGATACCGAGTTCTGGTACTACCGGGCTGGACAACGCGCCCTGGCGGACGTGGGTGTGACGTTGGACAAGGAGCAATACGTCTGGGACACGAACCAGGGAGGGGGCACCTGGGCCCAAGCCAGGACGGCAGGTATTGATGACGAGACCATCAGCAGGCAGCGCGCGGCTCGTGATGTCTACTACCGGGAGTATCTGCGAAGAGAAGCCATCGAGATCGACGGCGTCGTCGACACCCTTGCCGAGTTGTCGAAGTACGTCCGCATGGCCATCGTGACGACCGCGAAACGTGTCGACTTTGAGATCATCCATGAGAAGCGCCAGATCAGACAGTTCATGGATTTCGTCCTCGTCCGCGAGGACTACGAGCTCGCTAAGCCACACCCGGAGCCCTACCTGACCGGATTGAAGCGCTTCGGAGCCACCAGGGAAGAGACGCTGGCGGTCGAGGACTCCTCCAGAGGGCTGAACTCAGCCGTGGCGGCCGGTATCGAGTGTGTTGTTGTCGACAACGACTTCACGAAAGCGCAGGACTTTTCAAAGGCCACGCATCGGATCAACACTCTGAGGGAATTGAAGGACATCACATCATCCTCGCTATCACCTGAAGGGCGCTTACCCGTGTCTATGGGTCGGCCCGGCAGGGCCGTCCGCTAATGCCGCGACGCGCGCGACCCCGCCTTGCGCGGCAGTGACGCCAAGTTAGCCAAACCTCAGGGTGCTGATATCGAAGTGGTAGACGGTTGAGCTGCCCGACAGCGACAGGGAAATGCTCGTGCGATCGATGCTCGTGATCCTGAACTGACCGTGCAAATCTTTACTCGGCTTGAAGATGCCGACGATGGTGCGCGGTACGGCATTGTTTGGATCGCTGGATGCGGTGAACACAAAGATGGCGGCTTCGTCACGCGCATGATCGGTCAAGCCTTCGCCCGTCGCCAGCGGAATGCTGCCCGCGTCCACCGCTTCCCACGCACCCAGCCCAGGCCCGGCCCACGCGTTGGTGATGGAGAACTCGTCCCGCAACTGCGGATCCTGTCCAGGGACATAGATGCCGCGCACCAGCGTTCCCTGGATCGGCTGAAACGACGCAGACACCATCGGCTTCTCGGAGTTTCTCAACCGAGTGCTGTCCTCAGCTGCAAGCACCGATGCTTTAGCCGCTGGGTCGCCCGACGGAATGGGCTGGGCGGGAGGCGCGGCGTTCATTGTCGTGCTGGTGACCGCTGCCGACGGTGTCGATGAAGCCGATGGCGACGCGGGAGCCGGCACGGCCTGGGTAGTCAGCGGGGCACTCGCATACCCGGTGACCATCAGTATCGCGGTGTAGGCACCCAGCAGTAGTACACGTCGCATCTGCGGTACCTCCCAACTACATGACGCGCCACCGCTGACCTCGATTGCACAAATCACCGCAACATCCGCATCTGGCCGCGATGACGCGGGTCGTGTCGAATGTCGGATGTTCTTTGGGTGGATGGTCATGTCGGTCATCGCATAACCACTTGCCGAGTGGGCGACGGGCATGAGGTTGGTGTCCGGACGGGGTGCGGGGTGGCTGTCTGGTGTGGCCTCCAACCGTCCGGTCCCCCGCGGGCGTCTTAGGGGGTAGAACCGGCAGAAGACGATGGGATGGGTCGGGCGTGGCGGATAGTTTCGAGCAGTTCGTGCGGGCGCGCACGCCGCAGCTGCTCCGCACTGCCTACCTACTCACCGGCGATCAGCACAGCGCCGAAGACCTCGTGCAGGCGGCGCTGGAACGCGCCGCCGCCGCGTGGTGGCGGGTGCGGCGGCAGGCCAGCGCGGAGGCCTACGTCCGTCAAGTTATGTACCGGCTTCAGGTGAGCCGGTGGAGAAGCCGAGGCCTGCGTGAACGGCTCGACGCCGATCCACCCGAACGGGCCGGACAGGAACCGTATTCGGCGGTGGACCTGCGGCTGAGCCTGCAACAGGCGCTGTCTCGGCTGACCCCACACCAGCGCGCGGTGCTGGTGCTGCGCTTCTACGACGACATGAGCGTCGAGCAGGCCGCTGAGGTGCTGGGCTGCAGCACGGGCACGGTCAAGAGCCAAACCCATCTCGCGTTGCGCCGGCTACGCGAAACCGCGCCGGAACTCTCGGCACTCGTGGAACAGGAGGCACCCGACTATGGCCATGACACCCCTCGGTAGGGCCTTGCACCAAGTCGCCGAGCAAGCCACGCCGGTCGACGTGGTCGAGCGGGTCCGACGCGGCGCCCGCAAGCGCCGCAACCGCCACGCGGCGGTAGGGGGCTCGATGCTTGCGGTAATCGCCGCGGCCGCGATCCCTTGGGCGATCACCCGGTCCGGGCCGGTCGCGGCGAGCAGCCCCGCGACGTGTGGTGCGCCGGTGACTGCACCGCTGCCTAGCTGGGCACGGGGCGGCTTCCAGCCGCCGGATACCCCGGTCCTGCACGAGGTCAGCACCGGCGGGCTGATGGTGGCCGTGCTGTTCGGCAACCCACTTACCGCACCACCTGCAGCCGACCATCGCAACAAGGTGTTGTGGGTGTCACGGCCGATGGCCGCCGAAGGCAACCCGAGCGCGCCCCACTTCGGCGACCTGCAAATCGACGCTCACCTGGCGGGGAGCCAACTCACGGTGCAACGGCAGGTCACCGGCGGCCCCGGCCCCTCATACGTCGACCTGCCGCAGTCGGGATGCTGGCAGCTGACCCTGCACTGGTTCGGCCACCACGACACGATGGACTTGTACTACGCCCGGCAACCCTCGACCGAACCATCGTCCTAGCCGGCATTCGCCGTTGCAGTCCCGACGTGGCACGTCACTCGCGCGCACGCGACGGCCCCATGTCACGTCACGCCGCCGTCTCATCCATCTACGGCGCCACATGGCGCAGTAGCGATCGCTTCGAAACCGACACCCACCGCCCGAGCGTGCGCCCCGATCAGTCCCTCTGCCTGCGCCCGCGCCCGCGCACTGGCCAACAATCGGGAAGGCGACCGTCAGCCGCTGCCTGCTGAACATCCGACTTGCCGCGATGACGCGCGTGCGGTCGTGCCGCGCTTCTTATCGGAGGAGGAGCCAGGGTCAGGCGGGTGCTGCCGGAGACGGTGTTGCTCTGGTGAGTTCGTCGAGCGGTGGGATGGCACGGATCGCTTTGCTTTGCGTTCCCAGCGCGGCGACCACGATCGTCGCTCCGGCAAGCACGGTGATCGTGAGACGCGGTGAGACCGAAGAAAGGAGCAGGCCGGCGGCGAGCGGGCCGAGGGGTGCTGCGAGCACGCGCAGCGTGCTCGACACCGAGAGTGCTCGCCCGATCAGGCGGTCGGGGATAAGCGCGTAGGAATAAGCCGCCACAGCCGAGTCGGAGTTAGGGAACCAAAATGCTTGTGTGGCGAACGCGGCCGCGAGGACGCACACGTTGGGCCAGAGCAGAAACGCGATGTAGCCGAGCGCGGCCCAGTACTCGCCGAGCAGGATGCGCCGCATCGGCAGAGCACGGCGCAGCAGCGGCGACGCCAGCGAGCCAACGAGCGTCGTGGCCCCGGTGAGAGCGACGAGGCCGCCGATAGCCGCGCTGGGAAGGCCTGCCCGCTTGGCGAGCACGATCATGGCCAGCTCCATTCCCGTCACCGTGAAGTTGGAGACGGCGATCATCAGCATCGTTGTGCGCAGGAATGGGATCCGGATGAACACGGACACGCCGTCAACGAGCTGGCGCCGTAGCGGTGCCGGGTCCCGCTCACGCTTCTCCTGGAAGCGGGTTCGCATCAACAGCAGCGAGCCGGTCGAGAAGGCGTAAGACGCTGCGTCGGAGATGAACGGGATCGACCTTGCTACACCGAATAGCGCGCCGCCCAGAGGCGGCGCACCCAGTCGCACGGTTGACAAACGGGCTTGGACAACACTTGCCGCCGCGGCGATCTGCGGCAGCGGCACGACGGCGCGGAACGCCCCACTCTGGGCGGCCCGAAAGAACACTCCACTCATGGAGTCAACGAAGGCCACCGCCAGTATGAGCCATAGGGACGCGTCGCCGGCGATGATCGCCCAGCCAAGCGTCGCCAGTGCCCCGGCCCCGACGATGTCAGAGGCGACCATGAGTCGTCGCCGGTCGAAACGGTCCGCCGCCAGTCCCGCAGCGAGACCGAACACGAGCGTCGGCGCGAACAGCATCGCGCTCACATAGCCGGCCTTCGCCGGCGAGTGCGTTACCGCGAGAGCGAGCAGCGGGTAAGCGATGCTGGAGAGGCTCGAACCAAAGCTCGACAGCAACTGCCCTATCTGAAGCAAGACGAAGTCACGGTTACGCCGAAGTGGAAGTGGCCCGCCCGCGTCTGCGCGCGTACTCCCCAACCCCGCCGTCACGACAACGAGACTGCCAGACAGGACCAATGGTCGCCCCTGCACCCGGCCCGACACTCTCAAGCCGCGATGACGCGCGCAGTGTTCGCGCGGTCAGGTGCTGCGGCTCGTCCAGGTCGTCGGTTCTGGCAGTTCGACATCGCCGTAGCCTTTGCAGCGAGCGGTGGTGACGTCAAGCTCGAATAGGATCCAGCGTTCCTCGACGTCGTAGCTCGCCGCCTCGTTCGCTGCGTGCCGCAGGTCCGGATCGTCGCAGGGGCGGCCTGTGCCGGTGATGAAGAACTCGCCGCCGGTGCCGGTGCCGATCACACCGTTGTGCAGCGCGTAGCTGCCGCGCTCACGCAGATCGTCGCCTTTAGGTGAGGTCGGCTCCATGAACAGCAGCAACCTGCCGCCCCCGATCACCGGGGCGACCGGGTGTACGCGCGGGGTGCCGTCGGCGCGCACGGTCGCCAGGTACGCCGTCGAGCGTTGCAGCCGATCGGCCCCGAATGTCGCAAGCGCCGGATGCTCGGCAGCGAAATCACCCCAAGAAGCCATAGCCGATCTTGTCACCAAGTCCGGCACATCCGCGACCATGAACTGTTCGAGCAGATAACCGCATCTGTAGCCGCAATGACGCGCGTGCGGTCGGGCGGCTGACTGGCTCCGACTCATGGGTGTGTGCGCATTTCGGTTGAGGGTTCGCGGCCCGCAAATGGCGGCCCTCATCTGACAACCGTACGGGGCGCGATCGTCGTTTACCGGTGTGACCGCAGGAGGTTGCGATGCTGGAAGACGAGTTCGCCGAAGGCGGCGGCCATCGCCGCCAGTTCGCCCTTGTCGCTGCAAGCGCCGTCAGTGTGGTGTTGGTTGCCGCGGCTGTCATCGGTGTGCGCTCCTGGGGTGCTGTGGCCGCGCGCGGACCGGCTGTCGACGGCACTGTCGCGGCCATCCCATCGGCGAGTCCGTTCGCTAGCTCCGTTTCGACCCCCTCGGCGGTCAGCGCCAGCGACCCCGCTTTCTCGTCATCGCCGGTGGTCTTGCCCGCGCCGATCAGCAGCCCAGCTAGCCAGCCAAGCCCGCACTCGTCGGCGACCATTCGCCACGCGCCGCCTGGCGCTCCCGCGGTGGTGGACGAGAGCCACCTCAACTTCGAAGTCAGCATGCGTTTGTCGCCGACGCACGTGGTGCTGGGTCAGCACACTCGTGTCACCGTGACGATCCTGAATGCGGGACATGGGATTGATCCGCCCGCCGAGGTGTCCATCGGCTCGATGGTTCCAGCCGACGACTTCAGCGACGCGCCGCCGGGCTGCACTATCGCCAACGGTGGAGTCCAGTGCCCGGTCCTCGTACTGCGGGCCGGTGGCGAAAAGACGATCGCGTTCACCGTTACTACGGGGTACTACCCCGGGGACAGTTGGGACGACGAGATCTTCGGACAGTTGAGCTATGCCGACAGCTACGGCCAGCAGCAACAACTGCAACCGGGCTACTCAGCAGACCTGTTGGTGGATGGAGGAACGCCGCCGTCGGCGCCTGCCGGATCTGGCGCGCCCAGCACCGCGCCGTCGCCTCCCACATCCGCCGCGCCGAGCACGCCAACACCCACTCCGTCCCCTGTCGGTTGAGCCTTCAGCGATCGACGCTGAATCTCGTCCGACAACCAACTGAGCCCGATTCGCGTTTACCGGGACGACCACAGGAGGGTAGCCGTGCCGGACAACGAGTTGGCCGAAGGTGGGTTGCGCCGCTGTCAGTCAGTTCTCATCGTCGCAAGCGCCGTAAGCGTCGTCGCCGTGGTGGCCGTTGTAGCGCTAGTCGTGCACCCGTGGCGCGATACAGCGGGACGCAGCGTTGCAGCGCGCGCCACTTCGCCGGCAACGTCATCAGATAGTCCGGTGGCGAGCCCGGTGACCAGCCTGCCTGCGGTCAGCGTCAGCGAGCCCGCTTTCTCGGTTGCACCCGCATCCTCGCCCACAGTTACTAACGGCCCTTCCACTGCGCCGCGCACGACCCCACCGGTGCGTCGCCGCACGTCGCCGACCTCGTCGGGTGCCGCCGGTGGCAGCCAGCCCAACTTCAAGGTCAGCATCGTGGCGTCACCGACGCAGGTGGTGTTGGGCCAGCAGGCTCGTATCACCGTCACGATAGTGAATGCAGGAGGGCTGTTCGACCGGTCGGTCGTGATGTCGTTCGGCGGGTCGGACCCTTCCGACGACTTCAGCGACGCCGCGCCGTCCTGCACAGCGGGCTCCGGGGTCACCTGTCCGATTACCGGCGCGCGCCCTGGGCGCACCTGGTCGTTCACTTTCACCTTCATCCCAGGGCCGTTTCCGGCTATGGGCCACTTCGACGACGCCCTGTCCGCGGTGTTCGACTACACCGACAGCCACGGCCAACAACAACAGACACCGCAGTACTTCGAAAACGTGCGTCTGTTCGACACCCCGGCGACGTTGCCCCCAGCATTCGATGTCCCCAGTCAGACGCCACCGCCATCGACGCCTCCAGCGTCGGCCGCATCCACCAGCGCCACGTCCCGCCCGACTACCACCCAAGAGCCCGCGGCAGCTGCATCGTGACCAAACATCCGCATCTAGCCGCCGTGTGCGTTTAGCTGAACGGCGCCGTCTCGCTGGCCGCAGCCAACGTCCGCATTTGGCCGCTGACATGCTCGCTCGCCCAGTCGGTCAGCCGAGATCCGGGTCACCCGATTGCGCGCACATTTTGTCGGGGTACCGACGGCATCTTGGATGCCCGGTGCCGTCCGCCGACGATTGGTTCGAGACGTGGCGCTAACGCCGAGGCGATCAACCCAGACTCGATCATCTAGCCGCGAAGGCTGCTGCGCACCGTGCTCAAGCGTCAGTGGTGTCTGACCCGGACCGGCATGCCCATCCCGAGCGTGCGGCCAAGACATTTGAGCGGTCGTTGAGGATAGCGCGCGCGTTCCCCATCCAAGTCTGGCTGTGGGCGCCGCGGTCTGAACCGCCCCGGTGTTTCCGGAGGCTTTCCGGTCCGGGGTTCGCAGGCATACCCTGCGGCCAGTAAAAGACTCACCAACCGTTGGGAGACACCAGATGGCGCAGTTCATGGACGTACACACCACCATGACCGGAGTCACGAGCGAGGCGCTGGCGGAAGCTCACCAGTCGGATCTAAACATCCAGGGCGAAGAGGGAGTCACCTTCCATCAGGCCTGGGCCGACCCGAAGACAGGCCACGTCTTCTGCCTGTCGGATGCCCCCAGTGCCGAAGCCGTCCAACGTATTCACGAACGCGCCGGGCACCCGGCGGACGAGATCCACGAGATCACCGTCACTGCCTGACGACGGAACTGCCTGTCGGCCACGGGTTGGTCGCGGCGGCGCGCCGCGGCTGACGCTCCCTGCACGCCGTCTCCACGGGAACCGACGAGGGGTTCGGTATCCCATGAGCCGACGTAACACACGGTTGACGAGCCGGATCCCTCAGGTGTCTTGGGGTCCAACCCGATGCCCCGCTCAGTAGGTAGTTCGACAACGGCATAGGAGTCGACGCATGTCGGATGCGCGCACCTAGATCCACAGTGCAAACATCGTGAGCGATGCCTGTCCCGTGCCAGATAGGTGCGGGGGCGTTGGAAGATCTCGTGTCCCACTCGGGCAACCGTCTGCGGGTCCTGGACGAGGTCGATACCGCGGCTCGGCAAAATCCTGCCTTCCGCCAGGCACTTACCGGCGTCTGGCTCGGCTCCGACTTGCCCGACCCTGTCCGCACCCGCCTTGCCCCATACGGTGCCCGCGACTTCGTCGCGGAACACGCGATGACCCAGGAGGAGTGGGGCGTCTACATCGCCGAGCGACGAACTCGCGGGTTCCTCGGGCAGGGCGAGGACAAATGAGTCGCACGTGCAGCGTCCGCATCTGCAGGAAGACGCGCGTTCGGTCTCGCCGAATAGCGGATGCGCCGCGAGGCAATGGAGGCGATCATCTAGCTATGCCGCATTGACGGGCGTGCGCGCGGAAGTCATGCCGATCAATGTGCAGTGCCCGAGCGTGGCGAGGGAGCATGATCCTGTCATGACGACCGACACAAACGAGGTCGCGATCCGCGCGGCATATGACGCCTATACCAGCGGCGATATCGAAGGACTGTTGGCTGTTTTCTCACCGGATCTGGAGTGGACCTACCTCGATCCCAGCGCGGAGAACGCTGCCCCGCAGGTCTGCCGTGGGCTGGTGGAAATGCGGCGAGCGCTCCGCCGCCAGGCGGACCATGGCCTCAAGGCCAGCATCGAGGAAGTCCACGTCAACGGCAGCGAAGTTGTCGCCGTCATTCACACCTCCGGCCTCGATCAGCTCCGCGGCCGCCAGGCAAACGATCGCAACTATGAGGTGTTTAGTTTCAAGGACGGCCAGATCGTCGCGCTACGGGCGTGCGCTGACCTGGCTGAGGCGTTACGGGTCGCCGGACTCGTCTAGCAGCTTCCATTGCCGACCGGCATCAGTTCTTCTGCCTGCCCGTCGGCAACTGAATGACACATCCGGTCATGCCGCCAGGCGTGCGTTCGTCTGTGCCGAGCGTGGACGGCTGAGTCCTCGCGCCCAACGTCAAGGTGATGGATGCGCGGGGGTGTGCTCGGCGGGTGGGCAGTGGGCGTCGAGGGAGACCCCGACCATGGCAAGCGGCGGCACCAGTCCAGCGCGACGCTGCGACCCCCGCGTGTGGAACGACGCTCATACGCACGCGTGCTGCGTCACGGGCCTTAGTCATTTGATGCGAGCAGCGAGTTGTCTGACAGCTGTGGCGACTCGTTCTGGCGCGGAGATCATGGTGAGGTGTCGGCCCGGCACCAGGGTCGGGGCTGGCGCACCGATGCGGGCCGCGACGGTTGCTGGTGTGGTCTTGCTGTACTGGGGGTCGGAGGCGCCGAACACAACGCCCTTGGGTATCGGCAACGCACGCAGTGCGTCGAGTTGTGCTCTGGTCATGCTGGGGATGCCATGGCGCAACGTTGAGGCCAGCAGTGCTGCGGTGCCAGGCTGTTGCAGCGGGAGACGCCACAGCTGAACGCCGGCGGAGTTCAGGTGCGGACACGCTGGTCCGCATTGTGAGTTGTAGATGGATCGGACCACCCAGTCTGAGCGAAGGCCGAGGCGGAACAACGTTGTGCGGTACGGGTTGATGAACAGCGACCCGATGACGGTTGGAATGGGTAGCGGCGCGGCGTCGCCGTCGAGGAACATGACGGCGGCGACACCGTCAGGGCGTTGTATCGCGGCCAGGCCGACCACGGCGGCGCCGCTGGAATGCCCGACCAGTAGCGGTGTGTCAGCTCCGGTGAGACGCATTGCGGCAAGGAAATCCAGCAGTTGTGCTGCCAGGTGAGCGGTGGTGAACGGGGGCCGCGGTTGGCTGTATCCGGTGCCGGTCAGATCCAGGGAGAACACGCGGTGGTCGCGTCCCAGATCGCTCCCGAGCGCCGCAAACGTGTCGGCTGTTTCGAATGCGCCGGGAACCAACACGATCGGTGACCCGGTGGTGCCCCATGCGCGGTAGCGCGTATTGATATCTCCTGCTCGTACGAACGTGAGGCCGGCTGGAGGGGTCGGCACGTGGTCAGTCGCAACGTTGTAGCTGACGCTCGCGACGGTCACGCTCACCCATACCGCGAATGCGCCGAGCGCCACGTGGCGCACGCGACGGCGGCTTTGTGGCGTCCATTTCGATGGCTTGAATAGTCGCCCGACAGCACGTCGGTGTGACCGGGCACCTGGATCTTCCGCCGCGCGCTTATTCGGCGGGCTTGGCTGCATCACGTTCCCTTCGCCGCGGTCAACGCCGCAAGCGGTGGACACGTAGAGCCGTTTGCAGAGCGGGCGCTAGGAATGGGTAGCAGAATCGGCTCGGTCGGACACGCCGAATAGAGTCGTCCCAAACCGTTTTGGTCTCGTCGTGGGCTCGTTCAATGACCCGCGTGCTTGGTGGGTCGCGGCGTTGAGAAGCTGGTGCGCGACAGCAAACAGCATCGCCGCAAGCGGGAGTTCCACTAGCGCCGCGGACACAACTGAGGTCACGACATCGGCTGTTCCCGACGATGTCGTGACATCGAACCACGCATCGCAACTGAGCATCGCCGCCGACAGGAAAGCGAACCCGATCACCGCCTGTCGGCGGCGCCACGCGAAGAAAGCGGTGAACCCGAGGGAACTGAGCAAAGCGAGGTCGAATCCGACCCACGTGAGCGTCCAATGGCCGGCGATGTAGTGCTTGGGCAGCGTCACCGCGAGCACGATCACCCACGGGATTAGCCCAACCGTCGCGATCGTCATGATGACGACGAAGCGACGACGCCGTTGATTGCCCGCGGACAGGCTCGGCATGTCCGCGGCCACCCGTGCCAGCCGCTGTCGAAGGTCTTCGAGCTCGTCTCGCGACAGGCTCCGCAGCTCATCGTCGCCGAGCATCTCACCCCTCACGACGGCGGGCTTGACAGTGCCCGCCTCACCCGAACCGACGGTAGCGGTCGTCCGTGCCGCCGTCGAATGGGCCATGAAACGCCACCGCTACGCGGGGGCTGGCCCGCCGGTAGCGACCCTGTCGAGCAAACCGCCGAGCGCGATAGCACGGCTTACAGCAGCACGCGGACGTTGCTTCGACGACCAGACTGACCGCTGATCGTCCATGCCTCCCAGTGCGTTACATGAACGCGCACATTTGCCGCCGACACGATCCTTCTGGACAGGTGTGCTAGCAGTTACCCCGCCCGCGCGTCAGTGACCACGCCGGTGCTCAGGTCGACTGTCATACGCCGGGCACTCCAATCGGCCGTGATTGGCTCGTCCTTGGACCGGACCCTTAGCTGATAACCAAGCTTCTCGGCGAAGGCCCGAGCCTGAGGTTCCGACAATCCGATGAACTCCTGGGCGTGGGAGCGCGTCGCGGCTAGCGCTTCGTCGAAGCTGTCTCTACCGCGGGACGCATCCACACCAAAGACTAGACATGGGGCCGTCGCCGTCGGCAAGCGCGGCAAACATGGCAGGCCAAACGTCTCGGCAGAATAGCGTCCGCAACTGCCGCTTTGCGGGCGGCTACGCTCGCCCGACTCTGCCGCGATGACGGGTGTGGTCAAGGTGCAGACTTGGGACTCTAAGTCGTCGGGGGGCGGTGTTTTCCATCCTGCGGGGGTAAGCGATTCGTCGAGGACGACATTCTCAACGCAGGCGCAGTTCGGCGGACTCGCACTCGAGGCTGATCGCGCATGCGCAGCACCCGCGCCCGCATCGATGCCGAAACGGCTGCACGTTTAGGGCTCGTCGTACCCCGACTGGCACGGTCGATCCGGCAACACGGATCCGCCGGCCTCACGCCGTCCCAGCTTTCGGCCCTTGAAAGCGGCAATTACCGAGACGTTACCGCCGACGGCTGGAGTGGGGGTCGATGCATTCAACGTCTCGAAGGGGCTAACCGATGTTCTCGCTGCGTTTTACGCTCGGTACTGCTCTCGGGGTTGGCCTGGTGGCGCTCAACCTTGCTGCATGTTCGTCGTCCGGCTCGACGAAGGCCAGCACGGCCGGCAGTGGCAGCCCGTCGACTCAGGCAACGACCTCGAGCGCCGCGACGGCGGCCACGAACGCGGCGTCGCCAGCCGGGCAGGACGGCAATGCGACAGCCACTTCAGCCGCATCGGCCGCGCCGGCCAGTGGCCAGGGCGAGCCGCTGGCGCCGATCGGGTGCGGCGGCATCACACCGGCAATGGTCAACGACCTGGTGACCACACCGGTCACCTCGATCACCTTCTCCTCCGGGTTCGGGGTGTACCCAGACCACCACTTCGAGTGCGATGCTGGCCTGCAGGTCGACGTCTATCCGCAGGATTCCAACAAGGCGCAATACACCGCCGATCTCGCCGCCGAGAACGTCGCACCGAACCCGATCTCCGGTGTCGGGGACGTAGCCGTGTATACCCTCGCCCCCTTCGCCGGCATGCCCGACGTCTACGCACACAAAGGCACTGTGACCTGCGAGCTCAAGCCCTCGTCGACGGTGTCGGACTACAAAATTACCCTTGATCCGAGCTCGGCGTTCGCCGGAATTGCCACGAAGGACGCTCAGGCGGCGTGGGCAACGAAGGCGGCTGGTCTGTGCACCGGCGTCTTCACTGCGCTCAAAGCCTGAGCCAAAGTCGTGTGGTCGGACGGCGGTCAGCTGCGGTACGTCTTTTCGTTCCGCTGCGCCTGGCCGCCGTCGGTTCGCTGTTGGTCGCCTGCTCGTCGTCGACGGCGCCCACAGGTCCGGTGTCGCCGACGGCTCTCGTTTCCGCTCCGGCTTTGCCGGCTCTCACGGACACCAGGCGCTCCGACATCACAGGCACGCCGCTGATGGCGCGTCGCTCGACGGCGTACTGTTCGACAACGTCACCGGGCGACACGAGAACTAGCACCTGACAACGTCCGCACCTGCCGCTATGACGCGCATTCTGGCGTGGCGCTATGACGGTCGCGCGACTTAGGTGTTCACGACCGCACGCTCAAGGTCGCCACCATCGTGTAAGAGAACCGCATCTTGACGAAGCTCGTCCCGAAGATGACCAATCATCGCTTCGTCCACGACGCGCACTTGGCAACCCACTGGCACGACGACCTACCCAGCGCCCCGCGCAAAGTCGACGATCACCTGCCAGATCTGGCGACCAATCGCGTGATTGATCATCAAGCCATCGTCGTTATCGCCGAGGCGTAGATGTCCGCGTCGCCGTCGGTAGTCTCGATCCGTCCGAAGCCCTCGCTTACGGGTCCGGCCAATAGCGGTGTGATGATCGTGATCGCGGCGGCTCGATCACCGGGCGTGCCGTCACCGTCAAGGAACCGCTGCAAGAAGATTTCGAAGCTCACTGCCAAATAATCGCGTGCGCGCAGCCATTCGCACTCAAACTGCCGCGACGGGCCTGCTCCTGTGGGGGTTTCCCCACGATCACGTCGCGGAGGACGATCGGGTCGGCGCTGGTGGCAGTCCAAGCACTTTTCGCAGGGCACTGTTGGCGGATATCGAGGCTGCGGCGTCGGCCGTCGAGCGGGTTGTCCAGGCTGGGGTGTTGGGTGGCAGCTGCGATATCGCGAGCACATCGGTGATGAGTTTTTCCTCGGCGTTCACGAAGGCGTTGACGGATGTTCCGACGGTGCCGGTGGCACCGAGGTTTAGGAGCTGATCGTCGAAGCCGGAAACGGCTGTTGCGTAGGCTTGGTCTGCCTGCGCGACCTTTTCGGCGGTGGGGCTCGACGCCGCCACCGACTTCAAGTTCGCTGCAAGGGTCGTTCCGGCCGCGGTTAGCGCGGTGTCGCCCGCGAGAAGCACGCTGCCGACGGCCGCCGTCGCGGCAGGTGCAGGCGGCCCGCTCAGGAATGTCTGAACGGCAAAAGTGAATGGCGTCCCCTCTTGAAACAAGAAGGCGTGCCCGGCGTCGGGATACAGCTGCAACGTCGAGTTCGGGATCAGTTTCGCCAGCGCCTGGCTGTTGGAGGCATTGTCCAGCTCGTCGGCGCTGCCGTCGGTGATCAACGTTGGCGCGGTGATGCTTGCCGGGGTTCGACCTGACGGGTCCGCCCCGGCCCACCAGTGGGTGATGGCGTCGTCTTGGCTGGCGATCGTGCCGGCCGACGGCGACCCCGCGGCGGGGTAGGTGGAGGTCCCTGCGACGTACGCGTCGTAGCCGTAGGGCTGGTCGGCGGGGTACAAAACGCTGCGCACCTGCTCCGGTACGCCGCTTTTGAGCTCGTTGATCGTCGTCTGCGGCGGCGCTGTCGCGGCACCGTTTCCGGGCCAGCTCGCAGCCAGCACAAGCTTGCCGACATCGCTGGGATGCCGGTCCGCCAGCGACTGCGCGATCATGCTGCCCATCGACCAACCCAAAACGTCGGGAGCGGTCAGGTTGAGGCTGGAGATCAGGGCGGCGGTCTGGTCGGCCATAGCGTCGATGCTCAGCGGCGCTGGCATGTTCGTGGTACCGCCGAGCCCGGCGTTGTCGAAGACGACCACCCGATAGTGCCGGGCCAACGTGTCGACGAAACGCGGGTCCCACGCTTCCATCGTTCCGGCGTAGCCCATCACCAGCACCAAGGGTTGGCCCTCACCCACCACTCGATATGCAACATCTCCCAGGCTGGTGTGCGCCGTGCGCACTGGTGCAGCCACGATCGACGTCGAGCTGGTCGCGCTACTTGGCAAGCCGGGGTAAGGGGCTGATGACGAGCCACATCCGACGAGGACCGCGGACGTCGCGATGACCAGCGCCAGCACGACGCCGGTCTGCGCAAGCCAGCAATTTCGTCTCTCGCCGAACGCCACTTGCTGCACGTTCACAACTGCCGTTATCTGCCGCAAGAGCACGCGCCTAGTCTCAGATCGTCGCGTCCACGAATACGCACTACTTGGCCGCATTGATGCGCGTGCGAATGGCGGTGAGCAGCATCTGCTGGTCGTGAAGTGTGGTGAGGTTCGTTGTGCGGATATGCATGTCGCGCCGATGTGCGGCTCATGGCGGCCGACTCCTACAGTTCGCCGAGCAGGTCGCGCAGGGCGCGTCGGTAGGCGGCGAGCGCGGTCCGTCCCCGCGCAGTGAGGGCGACTGTGGTTGTTTGTGTGGTGCCGTTGGTGGTCTTGGCGCGAGCGAGGTAGCCGGCTTCTTCAAGTTTGCGCAAGTGGATGATGAGGTTTCCCGGCGTGAGGCCGATCATGTTTTGCAGTCGGGTGAACGACAGGGTGTCGCCGTCGGGCAATGCGGCTAGCGTTGCGACGATTTTCAGCCGGGTGGGGACGTGGATCAGCGGGTCAAGTTCCTCGCTGGTCACCGCAG
>DATCFU010000091.1:0-4847 GCA_036509315.1 Acidothermaceae bacterium | reverse complement strand
AGCCGGCCCTCCCCACCTGCATCGTTGCTCAGCGAAGCCGAGTCCTTGGCGGCCGCCGCTTCCTCGCCGCCACCTGGGTCAGCTCTGAGTTCGCCGCTGCTCGGCGCGGTGGTCGCGGGCGCGGCCCGGCTCCTGCAGATCGCTCCAGCCGCGACCGCTTCGGTGGATGGGGCGGCACAGTCGGGCGCCACAAAGACCAACGGCATCTCGCCGATAACAACTTCGGGGGGGACGGCAACGGTGCCGCCGACCGCAACCCCGGCGCCAACCGCGATCGCGAAGCCCAAAGCAAGCGCCCAGCAAAAGGCCAGCGCGTCGGCGGTCGCACCGTCCACCGCGTCGGCTCCAGCCGTGGTGCCTTACGTTCCCGGGCCGGCCGGTTATCCGTTCGGAGCGTCGAGTGTCTGGCGGCAACAGGTGGGATCCGCCCCGGCCGCGGCAAACTCGGCGACCCTCGTTGGCTCGCTGACCAGCACGGTCACGAGCCTGTACAACGGCGTTGCGGCATTCAACGTCGACAGCTACAACACGACGTTCTACAGCGTCGCGGCGTCGACCCCGAGAACCGACGTCGGGTTTACCGACTGCCAGGGCAAAGGGTCCGAGCCGTCCGGGCTCGTGGCTGAGTTTGCCCAAGTGCCGATTCCCTCAACTGCCGTTCCCGCTAATGGAACGGACGCCGAACTGACGATCTACTCCGCGAGCTCTGATCAGTTGTGGGAGTTCTGGCAAGCCAGCCACGATTCCGGCGGCTGGCACGCCTGCTGGGGTGGCCGCATTGATCATGTGTCAAGCAGCCCGGGCTACTTCTCGGGCGGGTTCGGCGCCACGGCGACCGGGCTTCCGGTCGCGGGTGGCATGGTCAGCATTGCCGATGTCAAGGCTGGCGTGATCAACCATGCGATGTCGCTCGAAATCGTCAACCCCGCGCCGTGGAACGACTTCTCCTACCCGGCCCAACGCAGTGACGGTGGCAACAACTCGCCCTCCGCGATTCCTGAGGGCACCCGATTCCGCCTCGACCCTTCGATCAACGTGAACTCGCTCAACCTGACTCCGCTCGCCAAGATGATCGCGAAGGCCGCACAGACCTACGGCTTCATCGTCACCGACCAGTCGGGAGCGGTCGCGGTGCAGGCGCAAAGCGCTGCGGGCGCATCGTCAAACCCGTGGCCCGCACTGATGGCCGGGGTCCCGAGCTATCAGATCCTGGCGAAGTTCCCATGGAGCCAGCTCCAGGCGCTGCCGAAGAACTGGGGTGCGTAGCTCATTACCGCGGTTGCGTACCTGGTTGCCTACTACCCGAAAATCTCACACACGTTCATCCGCCGCGAGATAGAGGCGGCCCGCGCGGCCGGCCTTCGCATCGAGTCGTTTTCGGTGCGGCGGCCGGGAGCGAACGAGATCCAGTCTGAGGCCGACGCTCGCGAGTCCGTGTCGACGCACTACCTCCTCGACGGCAACAGTGCGCAGATTCTTCGCGCGCATGTACGCCTCGTCACCCTGCACCCGAAGGCATATTTCGCTGGCTTGATGCAGGCGCTACGCACTGGTCCCCGCCAGGTGCGGCGTCGTGTCTGGCAACTGTTCTACTTTGCCGAGGCTGTCCAGCTGGTGGCAATGATGCGAGCTGTCGACGTCCGGCATGTGCACGTGCATTTCTCCAACAACGCAGCCGATATTGCGCGGCTTGCGGTCACCATCGGCTCGACGTTGGAGCCTGAACATCCGTGGACGTGGAGTCTCACCGTGCACGGCCCCACGGAATTCTCGAACGTGACTGGTGTTGACCTTGCGGCCAAGGTCCACACTGCCTCGTTTGTCGCGTGCATCAGCGACTTCTGCCGCAGCCAGCTGATGGCGATCGTCGAGCCGTCCGACTGGGCCAAGATGCACGTCGTTCACATGGGAGTCGATGTCGAGCGTTACCCGCCGCGAGCTGACGAACGCGAGACCCGCGCGGCCGACTCGGTCAGGGTGTTGTTCGTCGGTCGGCTAGTGCCCGAGAAGGGCGTTCCGTTGCTGCTCGACGTTGCGGAGCGGATCGCCGCCGACCGCCCCACCGCCGACCATCAGGTCGAGTTCGCGATCGTGGGGGCCGGGCCGCTGGAGGCAAGCCTCGCGGCCGGCATCGAGCGTCGCGGGCTGGCCGACCGGGTCAGGCTGATCGGCGCGGTAGGGCAGGACGACCTTCCGCAGTGGTACGGCTGGGCCGACGTGTTCTGTCTGCCGAGTTTCGCCGAGGGTCTGCCGGTCGTGCTCATGGAGGCGATGCTGTCGCAGCTGCCGGTCATCACGACCGCGATTGCCGGGATTCCAGAACTCGTGCACGACGACGACACCGGGGTTCTCGTGCCCGCGGGTCGCGTCGATCTGCTGGTCGCCGCGATCGAGCGGATGGCCGATGAGCCGGCCACCCGCCGTCGCCTCGGTGAGGCCGGACGCCGTGCAGTCGAGCGCGACTTCGACGCGACCGTCAACGGGCGGTTGATGGCCGAGCTGCTCAGCGGCTCGCCGTCCGAGGAATAGGCACCTACTGCAGAAAGCCTCCCAGGCTGCCGTTTGCCGAGTTGGCCGCGCCACCGAGTGCGGCGACCCCATAGCTGCGCTCGATCGACCCCAAGATGCCGGCCGTGTCGATCGCGCCCGTGTCGGCACCCGCGCCGTGCGTGTGGGCTGAGATCACCAATCCGGGCACGCGGCCACCCGCGCCGTTGCCGCCGCAGCAGGTGGCCGTCGAGGCATCGGCTTCGTCCCACTCGACGATGATCTGCCCGCCCTGGGCGTACCAGGCCGTTTGCTGGATGGCCGGGATCTCGGCGGCCAGCCACGAATCTCCTTGGGCCACCGTGCCGTCGTGCATGTCGTGCGTCAGGTTCGGTGAGACCCAGACGAACCCGGGCGCGGTCGCTGCGCGCAGGTCGGTGAGAAGCGAGGACATCGGGCGAATCTTTGACGCGTCGCTTCCACTGGCAATGCTCGGGAAATAGACGAACGGGTCGTGCCGGACGGCGTAACCACCGGTGTCGCCGCCGCTGTAACCGACGTTGGGCAGGTCCTCCATGTACGCGCCCCAACTCGCGCCAACGGCGTCGAGTTGGCTGACGAGCGTCGAGCCCGAGCCGCGACAGCCGTTGCCCGGATTGCAGTCACTGGAAACGCCTTGCGTCGATCCGGAGAGCACTTCGAGATAGTTCGGCAGCGACGGGTGGCCCCACCCGTAGTTCTGAGTGAGCGAGGTGTATTGAGCGCCGAGCTGGTTGATGAACGGCGCGTTGCTGTTGCCGACGATCTCGCTGTAGTCATGGTTTTCCATCATGATGACCATGACGTGTGCCTTCGGGCCGGGGTTGAAGGCCTGGCCGATGTACGCCTGCACGTTGTTGTCGACCGCGCTGGTGCCGCCATAGAGCCAGACGTGCGTGACCGAGCCGGCGACGGAGCGAAGGTACGACGCAACCGTGGCCGGTAGTGTGCCCGAGGGTGGCACGAGTAGCAACGGCCCGTGTTGGGTGCCGATGTGTGCGCCCCCGGACAACGCGTCGGGGAAGGTCGCTGCCGAGGCCGCCGCTACGGCGGTCGGAGCTGGGAAGAACTTGACCGCAACGTCGACAGCGGTGGCGTAGCGGTCGGCTCCGACGATGGCGGTGGCGCCCGGGTCGGCGTGCGACGCGGGGCCGCCGATGGCGTATCTCTTCCCGCTGTGGGCCGATAGGTAAGCGCTGGTCGCCTGCGCCTGGGTTGCCCCGTTCGTCAGCAGCACGACCCCACCGAGCTTGGCCGCGGCGGCCCCCGCCGCCAGGCCGTCGGCGAAGTTCGATCCGGTCGCCTCAAGAACGGTGGTCGGATTACCCAAGGCGCCCGCGACGGCGACGGCGGTACCGAAGCGGTCGCTGCCGGAGATCCGCTGGACGACGTCGCCAAGCGCGGCGATCTGGTTCGCGACGGTGGCCGACACGGCGGCGGTGCCACCTAGGACGTAGACGCGGCCCCCCCGCGGGAGCACCCGGCCGATCTCGGCGGCGGTCGCGCCAGACAGCGCGGCGGGTGACGTCAGCAGCAACGGCGCTTGTTTGGCCACCGCGAGCGGCGACCCGGCGAGAGCGTCGGGATAGTCCGCGTCAGAGGCAAGGACCACGGCCTTGGCCGAATGTGCGGTGGGGAAGTCGGCTTCGCTCACGATGATGGCGGTGGCGTCGCGATTGGTTCCGGCGAGCCGGACGGCGCTGACGCCCGCGGCAGCGGCCGGCACGGCGGGCCAGCCCATGGCTGCGACGATTCCGACAACGACAAGCAGTGGCATGCGCTTCACGGGTTCTCCCAAAGGCGGCCTCGTGCGCGTTCATGGACCCGTGCAGGCTACACAAACACGAAACCCCCCGACCTCGGGACCGAGGACGGAGGGGTTTCGTGAGGTGAGGACTCCGGGCCGACTACAGGCCCAGCGCCGTGCTGATTGCTGTCTGCACCGCTGCCGAGATCGCTGCCGTCCCACCGAAGATGTCGGTGGTGACGATCGACGACTTGGCGCCGGTGAGGTAGCTACTTGTCGAGCCCGGCAGCGTTGCCGGGGCGGTGAGAAGCAGCGGGCCGCCGAAGTGCGCTTCGTACGCCCCGCCGGTCAACGCGTCAGCGAAGGTGAAGCCGCTTGCGACGCCCACCTGCGTCGGGGAGCTGAAGAGAGTTCCCACCGCAGCCGCGGTGGCGTAGCGGTCGACGCCCGTCAGCGGTGTCGCCGATGGGTCGGCGATCGCTGCCGGTCCACCGATCGCGTACACCGTGCCGGGATGCGCCGCTAGGTAGCTCGTCACGGCCGTCGGCAATGTGGAGCCGGCGGTGAGCAGCAC
>DATCFU010000090.1:0-3159 GCA_036509315.1 Acidothermaceae bacterium | reverse complement strand
TGTGGGCACCCACACAGCGTGCGCGTCCAGCTCCTGCTCAAGGCGAGGGATGAGCGCATTCAACTCTCGATGGCTCGGGTGACCAGTGTCATCGCCGAGAAGAGCGACCTTATTCAGCACCAGGACAGGCTACCTGGGGCCCATATTCTGGCCGACCTAGTGTCGCGTGAATGAAGTAGCTTTATCTCGCGGTAGTCTGTGTTCATGTCGTTGACTGTTGTCGTGCAGATGCCAGCTGAGGATCGTGCCGAGCTGACCCGGTGGACCCGGATGCCGTCGTTGCCGGCGGGCCTCGCGCAGCGCGCGCGCATCGTGTTGTTAGCCGATGAGGGTGTGGGGACCAACGAGATCGTGCACCGGGTCGGGGTGTCCAAGCCGACGGTGATCGGGTGGAAGAAACGCTACGCCGCGAATGGGATCGCCGGATTGGATGATCGGCCCAAGCCGGGCCGCCCGGCGAGCATCGACGAGGTCGCGGTGGTGCTCGCGACGCTTGAGCCGCCGCCAGCAACGCTGGGTGTCACGCATTGGTCGTCTCGGCTGTTGGGTCATCAGCTTGGGATTTCGAATGTGTGGGTGGCCAGGATTTGGCGTAAGTGGGGGCTGCAGCCGTGGCGCAGGGAGACGTTTAAGTTCTCCACCGATCCGGCCCTGGAGGCCAAGGTCCGTGACGTGGTGGGCCTGTATCTGAACCCGCCGGAGAAGGCGGTGGTGCTCTCGATCGACGAGAAGTCCCAAATCCAAGCACTCGACCGGACTGCACCGATCCTGCCGATGCGCCCAGGGTTGCCGGAGAAAGCGACCCATGACTACGTCCGCCACGGCACCACCACGCTGTTCGCCGCATTGGAGGTCGCGACCGGGAAGGTGACCGACGCCTGTTACCCGCGCCACCGTCACGAGGAGTTCTTGCGTTTCCTCAAGCAAGTCGCGAAGGCGTACCCGCGGGTGAAACTGCACTTGGTCGTCGACAACTACGCGACCCACAACCACCCGCAGGTCAAAGCGTGGCTGGCGAAAAACACCCGGATCACGATGCACTTCACCCCAACATCGGGATCGTGGCTGAACATGGTCGAGATCTTCTTCGGGATCATCACCCGCCAAGCGATCCGCCGCGGCACCTTCACCTCAGTCAAAGACCTCATCGCCGCGATCGAGACCTACATCGACGCCTGGAACGAACGCTGCCAACCATTCACCTGGACCAAGACCGCCGACGACATCCTCACAAAAGCCGCCGCAGGTCAAAGATCATCGTTCACGCGACACTAGGGACTGACCCGTGCGTTGAGCATCGAGCGCCGAAATGGCCGTCGACTCGCCGCTCGGGTGCGTGTCGAGCACTCGGCGTCCGCGTGGGAATCTCGGCGTCCAGCCTAAAGGCTGGTCATCGTTAGGTGGCGGAGGCCTGCGCACGGATGCAACTCGGTGCGCAGGCATTGCCATGAACATGCGCAGTGCGTGTAACCATGCGGCGTCCTGAAACCACAACGGGGGTGGCGTTCGCGACGACAACCGGGGCATCCGGCGCATCTGACGCACGCGCTCGGGTTATGCCGCGCGCGCTAGACCGCGGCCGAGTAGCTCGACGGTGTCGATGAGTCGGTTGGAGAATCCCCATTCGTTGTCGTACCAGCCCAAGACCTTGACGGTGTGGCCGCTGACTGCGGTCAGCGGTGCGTCGAAGATGGTGGAGGCGGGGTTGCCGATGATGTCGGAGGAGACGATGGGTGCGTCGCTGTAGGTCAGGATGTCCTTCAGCTCGCCCGCGGCAGCGGCGGCGTATGCGGCGTTCACGTCGGCCGCGGTGGTGGAGCGCGTCGTGGTCACTGTGAGGTCGGTTATCGAGCCTGTGAGGACGGGTACCCGCAGAGCGAACCCGCTCAGCCGTCCGTCGAGCTCGGGCAGCACCCGCCCGATGGCCTGCGCGGCGCCGCTCGTGGTGGGGATGATGCTGTGTGCGGCGGCCCGCGCCCGGCGCAGGTCGCGGTGGGGACCGTCTTGCAGGTTTTGGTCCTGAGTGTATGCGTGGACGGTTGTCATCAGCCCGCTGTCGATGCCGACCAGGTCGTGGAGGACTTTGGCCAATGCCGCCAGCGAGTTGGTCGTGCACGATGCGTTCGACACGATGTGGTGTCGGGCCGGATCGTAGAGCGCGGAGTTGATTCCGTACGCGATCGTGAGGTCTTCTCCCGAGGCCGGTGCGGAGATGAGTACCTTGCGGGCCCCCGCGTTCAGATGCGCGTGGGCTTTCGCCGCTGCCGTGAAGACGCCGGTCGATTCGACGACAACGTCGACTTCGAAGTCGCGCCAGGGTAAGGCGCTGGGGTCAGGTGAAGACAACACAGTAATCTCGCGGTCGCCTACCAGCATCGATCCGTCGCCGGCGACAACCGGGACGTCGAGGACGCCGTATGCGCTGTCGTAGGTAAGTAGATGCGCGAGGACTTCCGGGGTCGCCACGTCGTTGACCGCCACTACGGTAAACGACACTTCCCGGCGCATGCTGGCGCGCAGGAAACTACGGCCGATACGGCCAAATCCATTGATGGCAACTCGCAAGGTCCTCACTCCTCTGATTGGAATAGTCATGCACATACTAGTAGGTACACAATCTTGAGCGTATTCTCGGCCCATGGATGACGCTCGTAGCCGACTGATCGAGAGCACGCGCGATCTGCTGTGGGAGCGGGGCTACACCGGCACCAGCCCGAAGGCGATCCAGCAGCACGCCGGCGTGGGCCAGGGAAGCATGTACCACCATTTCGCCGGAAAGGCCGAGCTCGCGAGCGCCGCCATCCGCAGTACCGCCGAGGAGATGGTGCCCGGTTTCCGTCGGCATCTGGATGGACCCGGCTCACCGCTCGAGCGGCTTCGGGCCTACCTTCTCGCAGATAGGGACGTTCTGCGCGGCTGCCGCGTCGGTCGGCTCGTGCAGGACAAGGAGGTTGTCGCCGACCCGACACTTCGTGGTCCGATCGATGATGTCTTCTCCAGCGCTTTGGAGCGGTTGGCGGCGGTCTTGCGTGAGGGACAACACGCCGGCGAGGTGCGTGGTGACGTCGCCCCGGAGCAGGTGGCAATCACCTTGCTCTCGGTCGTCCAGGGCGGGTTCGTGGTCGCTCGGGCACACCAGGACAAGGAGCGCTTCGTAGC
>DATCFU010000089.1:0-19503 GCA_036509315.1 Acidothermaceae bacterium | reverse complement strand
GCCCGCCGGGTCGACGTCCCGTCCGGCTTCTCGATCTTTCAAGGCGACGCCGTCCGGCCACCTCGCGCCTGGCTCGAGCGCGTGACCAACGCCGTCTACATCACTGAGCCCGCTCATGGCGGTCACTTCGCACCGTTCGAGGAGCCCGAGCTCTACGCGCAGGAGTTGCGCGACTTCTTCCGCCCGTACCGAGCCTAAGCGACGGAGGTTAGCCGCTCAGCTCGTCTCGTTCGAATGCTTCGCAGCCCTGGGTGTTGCTGAGCGGGGCTCCGGAGGAGCACTGCGGGCTGCGAAGGCGGCTTCGCGTGCCCAATGGGCTTACACATTCCGAACATGGTGCCGACCCTTCAGCTGACGTGCAGGACCGACAAAGGAGGTGAGAAGAAAACCCGGCTGCCCGATCCTCGGGCCGCACTTCCAGTCCAAGGAGCACACCATGAACCGCATCACCAAGGCGACCGCGGGCCTCGGCACCGCCGCCGTCGTCCTGATCGGCCTGACGGGCACCGCCCTCGCCGACACGGGCTCGCCCGCAGTCTCGAGCGCCAGCCCGGCAGCCACGCCGACCGCCACCCCGCACGGCAAGAGCCTCGCGAGCATCCAGGCAGCAGCTGCCGCCGCAATCGCCAAGCGCCTCGCGTCATTGAGCGTCTCGATCAACGACGTCAACAACAACTCTGTGATCACGCCCGCTGACAAGACCACGCTGCTCGCCATCCTCAACGGTGACGTCACCGGTCTGACCGCGCTTGGTGTGACGATCGCTGGCGACACCACGGCCAAGCAGGCGGCGTCCGACTACTCGACGATCTTCACCAGCTATCGGGTGTACGCACTCGCGCTGCCGCAGGTGCGTTTCGCCGCAGCGGCCGACGACATGACCGTCACGGTCCTGCCGAAGCTCACTGACGCGCAGACGAAGCTCGCGGCGTTGCTGGCCGGCGTCGACTCGGGCAAGAACACCCCGCAAGTGCAGGCATGGATGGCCGATCTCGCTGCGCAGATCACCGCGATCGGCACCGAGACGAACGGCCTCTCCGCGACCGTGCTCGGCTACACACCGGCGCAGTATGACGCGAACCACGCGCTGCTCGCACCCGCCCGCGCGTCTCTCGGCATCTCGCGCGACGACATCAGGACGGCCCGCGGTGACATCTCCAACGTCGTGAAGGCATTGAAGTGATTCGCAGGTCCTCCCTCACGCTGGTTGCCGGCGTCACGCTTGTCGTGACGCTGGCGACCGGCTGTGCGGGACACCACGCCAGCCCTACCCCCGCAGCGCAGAACACCGCCTCGACCGCAGCTGCGATCTCGTCTGCTGCTCCGGCTTCTTCGGCAGCACCCGCGACGTCGGCGGCACCTGTTGCTTCGGCGACAGTTACGACCACGACGGCCGCAGCAGCAGCTCCGAGCACTGCCGCGCCGGCCGATCCGGCGGCGGCAGCAGCCAACGCCAGCACCCTCGCCGCGATCACCCAGGACCTGGCAGGCATCGATGCCGGATCATCCGCGGCTGACAAGGACTTGAGCGCCGGCGACTCGGCACGTGCTCAGAACGACAACGGCTAAACCAAGAGAGCGCAGGCCGAGCAGGTACCCACAACTTCGATAGTGTGGGACACGTCGACGAACCCGGCTTCGGCGGCGACCTTCTCGGCCCAGCGCTCGACTGCGGTGCCCGCGACCTCGACGGTCCGCCCGCACACCCGGCACAACAGGTGGTGGTGGTGGCCGGCGCTGCCACACCGGCGGTAGAGGATCTCGCCTTCGGGCGACCGCATCGTGTCGACGAGACCGGCGTCGGCGAGCACTCGGAGCTGGTTGTAGACGGTCGTCAGGCCGACGTGTTCGCCGCGCCCGCGCAGCGCCTCGTGCAGTTCCTGCGCACTGCGGAACTCCTGCACGTCGTCGATAACAACGGCGAGCGCGCGCTTCTGGCGGGTCGACCGGCCGCTGCTCGTCGTCGTCATGGCGACACCAAATCTAGCCGACGCGTACCCGGTGGTCAGATCTGACTTGGAAACGGTAACCATTCCCGATAGTGTACCTGCAACGGTTCCGGATAAGCGGAACTCGAGGGCGACGGGGTGGTCACGTTGACAGCGATAGGCCGGCGGACAGCGCGGACGTTTACTGCCCTAGGAGGGCGGCAATCGTCAGTTTTGTTGGTGGCTGCGGGTCTCGTGGTCGCCACGGGGTGCGCCACGACATCCCACAAGACGACCACAGACCTCGGGGGCGTACCGCTACACGTCGTTGCCGCCGAAAACTTCTGGGGCTCGATCGCGACCCAGCTCGGCGGTAGCAAGGTGGACGTACAAAGCGTCATCACGAATCCCGACACCGATCCGCACGACTACGATCCGAGCGCCGCCGACGCGCGCACGCTCGCAGGCGCCGCGGTCGTCATCGAGAACGGCATCGGCTACGACCCGTGGGTGAGCAAGCTGCTCGCGTCCGACCACGCCACCGGCCAGCACGTGGTCAATGTCGGAACCCTCGTCGGAGTAGCGGATGGCGGAAACCCGCACCGCTGGTACAACCCGACGGACGTCCATACGGTCATCGCCGCGATAGTGGCTGCCTACGACGCCGCCGACCCGGCCGATGCCGCGTACTTTGCGACCCAGCAACAGAACTACGAGACAACCGGGCTCGCGAAGTACAACAGCCTCATTAGCGAGATCAAGACGACGTACGCGGGCACTCCGGTGGGAGCGTCAGAGAGCATCTTCGCGATGCTCGCCCCGGCACTGGGGCTGAACCTGTTGACGCCGCCGACCTTCCTGCGGGCCATCAGCGAAGGCACCGATCCGACGTCGGCCGACAAACAGACGATCGACAACCAGATCAAGACGCACGCCATCAAGGTCTACGTTTACAACTCGCAGAACGCCACCCCCGACGTACAGGCGCAGGTCGACGAGGCGAAGGCAGCCGGGATTCCGGTGACTACGATTACCGAAACGCTCACGCCGGCATCGGCTACCTTCCAGGACTGGCAAGTCGCTCAACTCGCGGCGCTGCAGGCGGCCCTCAGGGCCGCCGCGAAAGGAACCGGCTCCTGACAACGACCCCAGCAGTCCAGCTGCGTGACGCGGCGGTCCGAGTCGGCGACCGGCTGCTTTGGCATGACGTCAACGTCGGCGTTCCGGCCGGCCAGTTCGTCGCGATTCTCGGACCGAACGGGGTCGGAAAATCGACGTTGATTAAAGCCGTGCTCGGCGTCATCCCCTTAGCGGCCGGCGAGGCTTTCGTGTTCGGCCAGCCGGTCGGCATGGCCAATCGCGACATCGGCTACCTCCCGCAGCGCCGCAGCTTCGACGCGTCGCTACGGGTGCGCGGCATTGACGTGGTGCGCCTTGGACTGGACGGAGACCGTTTCGGTCTGCCATGGCCATGGAGCGCGAAGAACCGTGAAGCGGGACGGCGGGTGCGCGACGTCATCGAACAGGTCGACGCATCGCCGTTCGCGCTGCGTCCGATCGGCGAGCTCTCCGGCGGTGAACAACAGCGCCTGCTGATCGCACAAGCGCTAGCGCGCGATCCGCGACTGCTCATCCTCGACGAGCCACTCGACAGCCTCGACCTGCCGAACCAGAGCGCGATCGCGGAGCTCATCCGCCGGGTGTGCGTCGACAGCGGCGTGACCGTGCTGATGGTCGCCCACGACGTGAACCCGATCCTGCCGTACCTCGACCAGGTGATCTATCTGGCCGACGGCGGTGCCGTGTGCGGAACACCGGCGGACGTCATCACGTCGCCGACGCTATCGGCGCTGTACCGAACGCCGATCGAGGTGCTGCGCACCTCCGACGGTCGGCTCGTCGTGGTCGGGCAACCGGAGGCCCCGGCGCATCACGCCGATCGCCACACCGGGCAGCCGCACTGATGTCCCTCGTTGGATCCGCTGCCAGTAGCAATGCCGCGTGGTCGTGGAATCTGCTCAACGATGTCAGGGACATGTTCAGCTACCCGTTCATGGTGAACGCGTTTCGCGGAGGAACGATCGTGGCGATCGTCGGCGCGGTCGTCGGCTGGTACATGGTCTTGCGCAAGCAGACATTCGCCGGCCACACCTTGTCGGTCGCTGCCTTCCCTGGCGCGGCCGCGGCAACCCTGATCGGCATCAGCGCAACCATCGGCTACTTCACTTTCTGTATAGCTGCCGCACTCGTCATCGCGATCGCCTCACGGCCATCGCGCGGGCGCGGGTTCAGTGCGGAGTCAGCCGTCGTCGGCACCGTGCAGGCCTTCGTACTGGCGTCGGGATACCTGTTCGCCACGCTGTACAACGGCGTGCTGAGTGGGCTCAACAACCAGCTGTTCGGCTTCACCTTCGGCATCACCGACGCCCAGGTCGTCACGCTCGGCGCGGTCGCCGTGCTCGTGCTCGGGGTGCTTGCGGTGATCGGCCGCCGGCTGTTCTTCGCCTCGATCGACACCGACGTCGCTGACGCGCGCGGCGTCGGCGTCCGCCTCTTAGGTGTTGTGTTCTTGCTCGTGCTCGGTGCTGCTGCCGCGGAGGCCAGCCAGATCACCGGCGCGCTGCTCGTGTTTGCGTTGCTCGTGATGCCGGCCGCAGTCGCGCAGCGAGTCACCGCGCGCCCCGTCGCAGGCATCGCACTCGCCGTGCTGATCGGTGTCGTCGCAACATGGGGCGGCTTGACGATGGCCTACTACACGTCTTATCCCAGCGGCTTTTGCATCACCTCGTTTGCGTTCGCCGCATTCATCGCGGTGCATCGCGTGCGAGCGAGTGCGTGATGGCGCCGTACATGCAGCACGCCGCGTTGGCCGGCACCGCGATTGCAGTCGCCGCCGGGCTCATCGGCTATTTCCTGGTGTTGCGCTCGCAGGTGTTCACAACCGACGCGCTCGGCCACGTCACCTACACCGGTGCGATGAGCGGCCTCGCGTTCGCGTTCAATCCGTTGGTCGGCCTGTTCGCCGCCACGGTCGCGGTCGCTGGCGGGTTCGCTGTGCTCGGACGGCGGGCGCGAGCCGACGACGTCCTGATCGGCTCGACCTTCGCATGGGTGCTTGGTCTCGGAGCGTTTTTCCAAGGCCTTTACACCGAACATCACAGCACGGGTGGGAATGGTCGCGCGGGCGCCACCTATCTGTTCGGTTCGATCTTCGGAATCTCCGCGACTCAGGCGGTTGTGTCCGTCTTGATCTGCGCCGCCGCCTGTATCGCCATGGCACTCATTGCGCGGCCGTTGCTCTTCGCCAGCCTCGACGAAGCAGTCGCTGTAGCGCGTGGGGTGCCAGTGCGACTCCTCGGCGCGGGTTTCTTGATCGTCGTCGGTGTGGCCTGCGCCCAGGCCGCGCAAGCGGTCGGCGCGCTGCTCCTGCTCGGCCTTATCTCGGCGCCTGCGGGCGCCGCTCATCGCCTGACGACGCGTCCGTTCGTCGGCCTGGTGCTGGCGGCGGCAATCGCCGTCTTCTCGACGTGGGCCGGTCTCTTGATCAGCTACGAAGTACCGCGCACGCCGCCGAGCTTCGCGATCATCGGCGTGGCCACGCTCAGCTACCTCATGACCTTCATGTGGCGACCCGGCGCGCGCACCCGGCGTCCCCCTCTTGATCGACACCACGCCGAGCCAGCCCTGTTGCCAGACATTTAGCGAAGCAGCGATTAGCGTCTTTCAGGTCATGCGTTCACTTCCCCGGCGCGTCATGGCACGCGCATCCCTGCTCGCGGCGATTTCTCTGGTCGTCAGCGTCGGCGTGCTGGTGCCGCAAGTCTCTGCGCAGGCCGCCAGCTACGTGCCGCCGCTGCCACACACGACCGCGACTGCCTACGTCGTCGCCGACGCGACAACAGGGCGCATTCTGGCCGCTCGCGACATGCACGGTCGGCTCGCGCCTGCCAGCACTCTCAAGGTGCTTACTGCACTGACGGCACTTCCGCACCTGGCCTGGTCCGACACGATCAAGGGCACCTATGCGGCGGCGGGTGTCGACGGGACCAAGGTCGGCATCAACCCCGGGCAGACGTACACCGCCAAGCAGTTGTTCACGGCAATGATGGTCATGTCAGGAAACGACGCAGCGATGACGATCGGCGCAGGATTGGGCGGCCTGCCGAAAGCGATCTTTGAGATGAACGCGATGGCCACGCATCTGCAGGCGCATGACACCGTCGCGCACACGACGAGCGGGCTCGACGCGCCCGGGCAAACGTCGTCCGCTTATGACTTAGCCATGATGTTTCGTGATGGGCTCGCAAGCTGGCGCTTCCGTTACTACATCGCTTTGCGCAGCGCGTCTTTCCCGCTCGCGCACGGCAAGTCCTACACGATCTACACACACGACCGGCTGCTCAGCAGCTACCCCGGCATGCTGGGTGGCAAGAACGGCTACACGATCGCGGCGAACGCGAGTTACGTCGGAGCCGCAACGCGTAACGGCCACACCATCATCGTCGCGGTCATGCGCGACGTCCCGAACTTCTGGCCTGAAGTCACGTCGCTGCTGAACTGGGGATTCGCGGCCGACGGCCGCGTGCAAGCCCTCGGCTACCTGAAGTCGCCGCTCCGTGGCTAGGTCAGCAGGTGGGCGTACGACTCGGGGTGCACGCGCAGGAAATCGCCGAGGCTAGTAGCGGGGTGACCCGTTAGCCGGGGCACTGCGTCGGTCACGGCGTCGAGCTCGCCATTCGCGATCGCGACGTAGCCCGACACCCAGCCCTCGACCTCGAAACGCGGCCGTCCGAAGTGCGCGCGCGACGTGTACGCCTCCTCAGTCGTCTCGGCGTGATATCGCACCGGTCGGCCGGACGCTGCGGCGACTGCCGCGGTTACGTCGGCGAGGCTGATCGCTTGCGGACCGGTCAGGTCGTACGTCTGGCCGTCGTGGCCTGCCGGGTCGAGCAACACCGTGACAGCGACATCGGCAACGTCGTCCCGTGCGACTGCTCCGGTTCGACCGTCGCCAGCAGGCCCGGCGAGCACGCCGTCGGGACCTATCCAAAAGCCCACGAGGCCGTCGAGATACAGGTTGTCGCGAAGGAAGACGAAGCTCACGCCACTGCTGCGGATGTGCTGTTCGGTGTGCCAATGGTCGCGGGCAAAAGTGAACGTGGCGTCTGGCGCCGCGCCGTAGAACGACGTGTAGACAATGCGCTCGACACCGGCCGCTACCGCCGCGTCGACGGCGGCTATGTGTAGCCGAACGCGATTCGCATCTTCACTAGCAGAAACAAGAAAGAGGGTCTGGACGCCGACCAGTGCGCCTTCCATCGCCGCATCCCCGTACGTTGCGGTGAAGACCTCCGCGCCAGGCAACTGCGGTGCTCGCGAGGCGTCACGAACAACGAGCCGAGTCGGCAGCCCTGCTGCCGCCAGGCCCCGGGCGACGGCACCACCCACCGCCCCAGCCGAGCCGGTCACGGCGATCATGCTCATCTGGCCTCCCAGCCCTCGTCGTCCAGCCTCAAAAGCCCAGGTCAGGGCCGGTCCCGCTGCAATCCAACGCTTGGATCCAAGTAGGACATTCCGGAAGTCTCAGTTGCCGTCGTCACCAGCCGAAAGGGTCGATGTGAATTCCGGAACAATCCTGACCTCGCACGACGCACCGGCGCCACCCGAGGCTGCGCCAGCGCACGGCTCCCTGCCAGCGCACGGCTCCTTGCCGACGCACGGGTCCTTGGCAACGCACGATGCACCGCCCACCCACGATGCCCCGAGTGTGCACCAGCGCCGCCGGCTCGGCGATGTCCTAGTCGAACGAGGCCTCGTCACGCCTGAGCAGCTGACTGCGGCACTGGCGACCCAGCAAACACTCCTCGGCAAGCAGCGCAAGCGACTCGGCAAGCTGGTCGTCGACCTCGGGTTCGTCACGGAGCGTCAAGTGGCCGAGGCGCTCGCCGCGCTGTTGTCGCTCGACCTGCTCGAGCAAGCAGACCTCGCGATCTCCCTAGACGTCGCCAGACTGTTGCCGCGCCCTGTTGCCGAACGCGACCAGGTGCTCGTACTGGGGCGCACGACCGACGGGTTGCGGATCGCGACGGCCGACCCGACCAACGTCGTCGCTCTCGACGATGTGCGGGCGTACACCGGCGCGCAGACACTCACCCTCGTCGTTGCTACCGCATCGATGATTCATGAGCAGATCGCGCGCGTCTGGTCGATGGGCGAAGACCCGATCTCGATGTCGAACGCGGTCGATGACGACGAGATTGACGACATCACCGACGAAGCAGTGCTCGTTCAGGTCGCCGACCAAGCGCCGACCGTTAAGCTCGTCAACCAGCTCCTCGCCGACGCCGTGCGCGTCGGCGCTAGCGACATTCATGTCGAGCAACAGGCCGACGGCATCTGGATTCGGCACCGCATTGACGGTGTGCTGCGCGACGTCACCCGGATGCCGAAGAGTTCCGCGCCGGCTCTTGTGAGCCGACTGAAAATCGTTGCGGGCATGGACATCGCGCAACGCCGCCTGCCGCAAGACGGCCGCATGAAGATCACTGCGAACGGTGTCGCCGTCGACGCACGTGTAAGTACGTTGCCCTCGGTCAACGGCGAAAAGGTCGTCATCCGACTGCTGCCCGATGCCGACCGCATCACGCCGCTCGACCGGCTCGGCATGGAGCCTGCTCAACTCCAAGCACTCGTGTCAAATGCGACAGCGTCGCAGGGTCTGGTGCTGATCACCGGCCCGACCGGCTCTGGCAAGACGAACACGCTGTACTCGCTACTTGCTGAGGTCGCGACGCGCGAGAAGAACGTCATCACGCTCGAGGATCCGGTCGAGATCCAGTTGCCCGGCATCACTCAGGTGCAGATCAACGAACGCGCGGGCATGACGTTCGCTCGTGGGTTGCGCTCGATGTTGCGTCAAGACCCCGACGTCATCTTGGTCGGAGAGGTCCGGGACGGCGAAACCGCGCTGCTAGCCCTTGAGGCCTCACTGACCGGACACCTTGTGCTATCGACGCTGCACACCAACAACGCCTGCGCCGCCGTGACACGCCTCGTCGAGATGGGCGTCGAGCCCTACCTCGTCGCGTCGTCACTCGCACTCGTCGTCGGACAACGGTTGGTGCGCCGGCCGTGTGCGACGTGCGCAGAGCCCTACAAGCCGTCGGCCGAGTTGCTCAGCCGGTTGCGACTCACGGCCACCGACCTGCGCGGCGCCAAGCCGATGCGCGGCGCAGGGTGCATGGAGTGCAACGACTCCGGCTACCGGGGACGGGTGGGCATCTTCGAGGTGCTGCCAGTCAACGCAGACGTGCGCGATGTGCTCCTGACCACCCCGACCGAGAGCGCAGTCAATAAGGTCGCCGTGGCGATGGCGATGGTCACGATGCGTGAGGCCGGCATCGCGAAGGCCAAGCGCGGCGAGACCACCTACGAGGAGATTCTGCGCGTCACGTAGACGCCTAGCATCAGACGTGTGTCCGACGATGCTGACGACCCGCACATTGCCGCCGTCCATGCCAAAGCAATGGCGGACGGCGAGGACGGCTACCTCGACCCGACCACCGGCCTGTTCGTCCTGACCGCCGACTACCTGACCCGCAACGGCGCATGCTGTGGCTGCGGGTGCCGGCACTGTCCTTACTGAGGTTCGCTCGCTGTTATTGCTGAACGGTGACGTTCAGCGGCAGCTTCACAAACGCGGATTCTCCTTATGCTGCAGCCGAAACCCGCGAGAATACTGTCCCTCATACGTGAGAGGGTTAAGCCCTGCAGGAGTACTGCGGGGGACGAGGGAGCGGTATGTCGAAGCGCGGCTGGCTGCTGTTCAGCGCCATGGCGGTGATCTGGGGCATCCCCTATCTCCTCATCAAGGTTTCGCTTCGCGACCTCACCCCGGGCACCCTGGTTTTCGCCCGCACGGGCATCGCCGCGATCTTGCTGGTTCCACTGGCCGCCAGGCGCGGCATGCTGCGCCCGCTGCTCGCGAAGTGGCGAATCCTGCTGCTGTACACGGTGATCGAGATTGCCGGTCCGTGGTTTCTGTTGTCGAGCGCGGAGCAACGCCTTTCGAGTTCACTGGCCGGCTTGCTGGTCGCGTCCGTGCCACTGATCGGTGCAATCGCCGCCTTCATCGTCGGCGGCGTGGGCGGCGGCCACGATGACCGTCCCGATGGCCGGCGGGCGGTTGGCCTGCTGATCGGCCTTGGCGGGGTGGCTGTGCTCGTGGGTGTCGACGTCAGCGGCAGTGATGCGTGGGCGGTCGTCGCGATTGCCTTCACCGCTGTTGGGTACGCGACGGGCCCGATGCTGATCTCGCGCAAACTGCAAGATCTCCCGACCCTCGGCGTCGTCGCTGCCTCCCTCGCCTTGACGGCCATCGGCTACGCGCCCGTCGCCGCCACCCAATGGCCGAAACACATGGATGCGAAGGTGCTCGGGTCGATCCTGGGTCTCGCACTCATCTGCACGGCACTCGCGTTCATGGTGTTCTTCGCGCTCATCGCCGAGGTGGGTCCGGCGCGGGCCACCGTGATCACGTACGTGAACCCGGCGATCGCACTGTTGCTCGGCGTGCTGCTGCTGAACGAGCCCTTCACGGTCGGCATCGCGATTGGCTTCCCGTTGATCTTGCTCGGCTGCTTCCTGGCCACCTCACGCAACCGGAGTCGCCGCGAGTCTGCCGAGCAGCACGAGAATGCCATCCCCGAGGTCGCCGAAGCGTAAGGCCGTCAGCGGCCGGGTTAGCCTGGGACTATGGCCAGCCGCGATCGGACGACCAGCCCGACGCCCGCCCGCTTGGTGGTCGCGGTCCTGTGCGCCGCTGCCCTGGCAGCGTGCACGAGCAGGCACCCGTCGTCCGCGGGAGCGACATCGGCACTCAGTTCGCCACCAACGTCCACGACCTCCGCCGATCTCGGTTCCACGATCACGAGCCCCGTCACCCCGGCGGCCAGCACCGTCGCGAGTGCCGACGTCGCCAGCTCGCCGGCGTCCGTCCCATCACCGCTCGTGGTCGCGGCAACGCCGACACCGACGCCCACCCCGACACCGACACCGACACCGACACCGAAGCCCACTCCGCCGAAGCCCGCACCTACTGCGACTCCCACACCAGTGGCACCGACGCCGTTGCTCGTTCAACAGCTCAAGGATGTCGGCAGCGCACAACAGGTAGTGATCGTGACTTCCAGTAGCTGGTCAACCGATGTCGCGACGCTGCAAACATTCGAGAAGGACGCCGGCGTCTGGCGTGCAGTTTTCCCAGCAATGGCAGCAAATATCGGTCGTGATGGCTTCTCCGCCGACAAGCACGAGGGTGACCTCCGAACCCCCGCCGGCAAGTACGGCTTTGGCACCATGTTCGGTCAGCAAGCCAGCCCAGGCGTCAAATTCCCTTACCGGATAGCAGATGCAAAGTCGGTATGGGTCGATGACCCTTCATCGCCGTACTACAACACGTGGCGCGAAGACGTAGCGCTGAGCGAAGGAGAAGACCTCGCCAACAAGAAGAGTTACGGAACGGCTTATGCCTACGCCGTCGACATCGCCTACAACACCAACCCCGTCGTGCCAGGCAAGGGAAGTGCGATCTTCCTGCACGTCTCGACCGGCGGCGGCACGGCGGGGTGCGTCTCCATCGCGCAACCCAACCTCTTGAAGGTGCTGCGCTGGCTAGACCCGGCGCGCTCCCCGGTCATCGTGATGGCCCCAACCTCCGCAATCCGCCAGTACTAAGTGCAAGCGAGCGTCAGGCGATCGGGCGGTACTTGTCGACCGACACAATCGTGTTGGTATCGCCGTTCGGCGCCATGTTGAGGACGACGAAGCCGCCCTTGGGCACCGAGCCCTCCCACGCATTCGGAGCCTTCAGATCGGCGCACACCCGCTGGAGCAAGGACGGGATAACCTTGCCCTGGCTGCATACAGCGGTAGGTGTCGCGTCTTCGGCAAGCAAAGCGACGAGCCGGTCGGCCGCAGCGTCAGGGGCGCCGGCATAGCCAGATTCAGACAGCAGCGGCTCGCTTTGCACCGACAGCCGGCTCTGCGCGGCATAAGGTCCGACGGTGTCGAGGCATCGCAGCACGTCGGCCGACAGCACCCGTTCGATCCGCAGCGCCGCGAGCACCGGGATCAGCGCGAGCGCTTGCCGATGGCCGAGATCATCGAGGGGCCGCTCGCGGTCGTCACCGTCAAACGACGAGCGCTCACCCGCACTGCCATGTCGTACCACGACGCACGCGGTCGTGACCCGGACGTCTCGCGCGAACTCCATCACGATGCGCTGATCACGATCAGGGTTGAGATGCACAGCCGCTTCGCGGGGCGGCAACCACATCACCTGATCAACCTCTGCGTTGGTGATGAACTCGCCCTCGGTCGCTTCGATCGACCAATAGCGCACCCGCTTGGGCGAGCCGTCCTTCAGATAGCGACTTTCGCCGAGCAGCCGACCGGGCCGGCCGGTGTAGCCGGTCTCCTCGATGACTTCACGCAGCGCACCGACGAGCGGATGCTCCTCGGGAAGCAGCTTGCCTTTGGGTACCGACCAGTCGTCGTACTTCGGCCGGTGCACGAGCGCGACCTCAACGCCGAGACCACCAGGGGCTCGCCGCCAGAGCACGCCGCCAGCAGCCTCAACGAACGTCGAGTCCGCCATCAGTGACAGCGGCCCATCGAGCGGCCGATCAACTGGAAAGCCAACGACGGCGCTTGGCCCGCACGACGTCCGGCCATATCTCGCCGAACTCGACCCTCGCCGCGGCCGCTCGGGCCTCTTCGCGCGCGAACAACAAGCCGAGACCGAAGCCCATCGACCCGATACGCGGCAGTGCGGCAACCTCGGAGAGAAACTCAGCCGCGACTATGGCGTCCTGATGCTCGCCAAGTACCTCTTGCACGCGCTCCGCTTGGCGGGCGAGCTTGCGCGCCTTCGGTCCTAAGGCGATGGCCGATGCCTCGCAGAGATAACGCACGTGCTTCGCTGCGATGCGCACCTGGTGGTATTCGGTAGCCGGAGCAGTGTCGTGACGCCGTCGCGTGACCGGGTTCGCGCGCCGACGCATCGTCGCCCAGCTGGCCTTGATCGCTGGCGGCAACACAACAGACGACGGACGGCGACCGGCGTCGGTTGTGCGCGGGTAGGTAGCACCATCGACGAGCCGTTCGACAAGGGCGATGTAGCGGTCACTCGCGAGAGCGGCCAGCGCCTCATCGAACGCGAGCTTGCATTGCTTGTCGCAGATGTCAGCGAGCTTCGCACCGACGGCGTCCGGCCTTGCTTCCTCGGGCAATGCACGCACAGAGAGCAGCAATCGGGTGCGCAGCACCTCACTATCGCGTGCGGTACCGAGAACTCCCGCCAACCAATGCAATTCGCGTGCCAACTCGTCGGCCCACTCCTTGTCGAGGAGCGGTTCGAAGCTTCGCATTGCACTGCGCAGGCGACGAGTCGCCACCCGCATCTGGTGCACCGCGTCATCGAGGCCGCGCCGAACCGCGACGTCGTAGCCCATGAGGATGCGGGTGTAGCCACGCAACGTCGCGGCGACCAGATCGCTGACCGGGTCGCGGGCATCGACGGGCAGCGGCGGCGGCGGGTCGGCCGGCGTGGTCGCCTGCGGCCCGAGTGCGCGCACTACCTTCGGCACGAACTCACCGCTGACGGCCCCGGCTTCTCGCAACACAGCGGCGACGGCAGCGACGATCGATTCACCACCGCCGGTGTCCTCGACCTCGAGTTCACGGAACTGAGCCTGGTTGTGACTGCCGCCCTCGACGGACACGGTGTCGTCGACGAGCTCAGCAAGGGCAGCACCATCCTCGCCGCGCAGGACGAGCTTGGTCCGTTCACTAGCCAGCGTGGCGACCGGCCCGAGCGTCGCCGTGCGCGCCCAGACAGTGACGAGCTTGGTGAGTTCTTCTGGGATCGCCGCAGAATCCGGCAACTGGATCTCGTCGCGGATGCCGGTGCCGTCGGGAACCGTGTGCGAAAGAACCGGCAGTTTCAGGTGCCAGCCGGCGTCTGACCCACCCGAGCGACGGCGCATCGTCACGCCTTCGCGTGCAAGCCTGAGGTCGGGGGTGTCGTAGTAGACCGCGTGCATCGAGATATGACTCGGCTTGTCGATGGCCACGACGTCTGGGACAACACCGACGATGATCGGCAGTTCGAAGGTCGGATTCACCCGGAACTTAGCCTCGGTCTCCCGAACCGTCTTGGGGCTCACGTCCCTTGCCACGGGGCCAGTCTACGCAGCGACCGCATCAGCTAACGACCGGTCCGTCGTGGCTTTGCGACGCGCGATGACTGCGCACGAACTCACCTTGCAGGTCGATGCCCTTGGTCGCCGCAAAAGTCCCGTCGGGCCCCAGATCCCAGGCCGCGATCTCCGGAGACATCGAACGGTCGAGGACACCGTCAAGGATGCGACGGCCCTCGGAATCAACGACTCGAACCAGCGTCTCGACCCGGCGGTCGAGGTTTCGATGCATCAGGTCAGCGCTCCCGATCCAGTATTCGTCGTCCCCACCACCGCGGAAGCGCATGATGCGCGCGTGCTCGAGGAACCTGCCGAGTATGCTTCGCACCCGAATGTTCGCCGACAAGCCAGCCACGCCCGGGCGCAATGCGCACATGCCTCGCACGATCAGGTCGATCGAGACGCCGGCCCGCGATGCGGCATACAACTCGTCGATCAACTCCTCGTCGACCAGGCTGTTGACCTTCATCACGATGCCGCTCGGCAGCCCGGCGACCGCGTTGCCTGCCTCGCGACGAATCATCGCCGTCAATCCCGTGCGCACGGTGTCGGGCGCGACCAGCAGCGTCTTGTACGGGTCGGGTCTGGTGTATCCGGACAGGTGATTGAACAAGTCAGCCACGTCGCCGCCGATTGCGGGATCCGCCGTCAGCAAGCCGACGTCCTCATACATGCGAGCGGTCTTCGGGTTGTAGTTACCAGTGCCAAGGTGCGCATACCGACGTAGCGAGCCGTCGGGTTCACGACGCACGACGAGACACAGTTTGCAGTGCGTCTTCAGGCCGACGAGACCGTAGACAACGTGACAACCGGCCTGCTCGAGTTTGCGCGCCCATCGAATGTTTGCTTCCTCGTCGAAGCGCGCCTTGATCTCGACAAGCACTAGTACCTGCTTGCCTGCACGCGCAGCATCGACGAGCGCGTCGACGATCGGTGAGTCGCCACTTGTGCGGTACAGCGTCTGCTTAATTGCGAGCACATCGGCATCGGCGGCCGCCTGCTCGATAAACGCCTGCACACTCGTTGCGAACGAGTCGTACGGGTGGTGCACGAGAATGTCACCAGACCGCAGAGCTGCAAAAATATCGCGGACGCCGTCACCATCGGCATTAACCAACCGCGGATGCGTCGCTGGCACGAACTGCTCGTACTTGAGCTCCGGTCGCTGCAAATCTGAAATGCTCCACAAGCCCGACAGGTCGAGTGGTGCAGGCAGCCGATACACCTCGGTCTCGTTCACACCGAGTTCGCGAATCAGCAAGTCGAGCACTCGTGGACTTGTCGTCTCTTCGACTTCGAGGCGAACCGGCGGCCCGAATCTGCGACGCAACAGTTCGCGTTCGAGCGCCTGCAGCAAGTTGTCGACGTCGTCCTCGTCAACCTCGAGATCCTGGTTGCGAGTCACCCGGAAGCGGTGGCTCTCCAGCACGTCCATGCCGTGGAACATCACTTGCAGGTGCGCGGCGATGACTTCTTCGATCGTGACGAAACGGCCACCGCCCAGTGGCAGGAAGCGCGGCAGGACTTCCGGAACCTTGACGCGCGCGAATCGCTCTTCACCAGTACGCGGATCGCGGACGACGACAGCAAGGTTCAACGACAAGCCAGAGATGTAGGGGAACGGGTGCGCCGGATCGACGGCCAGCGGCGTGAGTACCGGATACACGCTCTCGCTGAAGAAGGTGCGCAGCTGGTTGTGGTCGGTTTCGTCGAGGTCGTCCCAACGCAAGAGCTGAATGCCGCGCTCGGCGAGCGCTGGCTTGATTTCATCAAAGAAGGCGCGCGCGTGATCAGTGGCCAATGCGTGCGCGCGAGTGGAGACCAGCTCGAGCTGGTCGCGCGCCGACAGGCCACTGGGCGCGGTCACCGCAATGCCAGTAGCGATGCGCCGTTTCAAACCGGCCACTCGCACCATGAAGAACTCATCGAGGCCAGTCGCGAAGATGGCCAGGAACTTGACCCGCTCGAGCAGTGGCACATCGTCACGCTGAGCCAGCTCAAGCACGCGGGAGTTGAAGTCGAGCCAGCTCGCTTCGCGGTCGATGAAACGGTCCGCCGGCAGGTCGGGGTCGGCGTCCGCATGGTGTTCAGTGACCGCGTTGCCGAGCGCCTCGGCCAGGTCCTCGCCGTAGTCGGACACATCGAGCGGCGAGCCCGACTGGGAAAGCTGAGTCACCGTCGACCTCCTGCTCCGCACGCGAGTGACTCCCTATCATCCCCCGGGGACGGCGATAAGCGGCATCCGTGCCCATCCGACCCACCGAGGCGGTCGGTGAAGACGGCCTGCGGCGAGGGTCGTTGGTGCAGGGTTCAGGCGGAACGACGTGCGGTCAGCGTCAGGGCCAGCGGCCAGTCGAACGAGACCCGCTGCCCGGGACGCAGTTCGTTCCAGACGAGCGCGGTCGCGGCGAGGCACTGGACGGCGGCGGCGACCTGTTCGCACGACACGGCCGCGACGTCCAGCAACGGCCACGGCTCAGCGGAGCGCTGCGTGCGCTGCTCACTAGACCATCGTGGCGCGCCCAGCCCAGCTGATCGACGTCCGGTCTCGATCTCCCACGCGGCGGTGCACCATGCGACGAGCGCAACCGAGCGGCCTAGGTCGCCGCGGCCGGTGACCTGCAAACGATGCGAAAGGTGGGCCAATCTCGAGTCGCGGTCGGCGGGTGCGGCCCAGAACCGGCCAGCGTCCCCGCCGGCCGCGAGCTGTCCAAAGATCCCCAGCTTCAGACCGAACTCTCGCTCCACGAGGAAGTGCTTGATCTCGCGAGGCAGCGACTCGGCGTCGAACTTGACCACCCGCAACCGGGCCGGCGGGCCGCTCTCGCGACTCACATCGACGCCGTAGCGGCACTGCGTCTGCCGGGTAAATGTCACGCGCACGCCTTGAGGCTACGTTCCGGAACGCACGCTGTCCTCTGGAATATCAAGCTCTCAAGCAGTGCCCTACATCAGGGCTACGTCGCCCAGGGCGCATCGGGCAGATGTAGGTCGAGCGACCCACCCGGGCGGCAGTCCGAACTCCGGTACCCGTCAGGCATGTTTGGATACACGGTCAGCCAGTACGCCACAGCCAGCGCATGCGCCGCCGCCGGCTTGGCGCCCATGTCCTGCGCCATCGCCGCGTCATGCTGCATGGCGGCGCATTCGGCAACGTATTCAACCTTGATCCCGGACATGTGCATCGACTCGTGCGTCAGCACATGAACCGCCAAAATCTGAGCAGCACTGGGACGTTGCTTGGACGAATTGAGATAGCTGTGCAGGTCGTTGCACTGCTGATGCTTGATCAGCGTCCTGCGCTCGGGGACGCCGTCCGGGCCCCATTTCACGTACCCGAGCTCGTTACCCATGTCGAGCGCCGATCCGGTGAGGGTCTGGCAATCTACCTCGACCTGCGTGCCAAGCAAGGTGGACGACGCGTGGCTAAGGCGACCTTCGAGGGTGACCCGGTCGACAACGGGAAACGTCGCGACTACCGCGAGCACCATGCAGGAACTGATGCTGATCGCCGGAAACGGCGCGTGTTCGCGAACGCCGCGCTGCTGCAGCCACCGGATGAACAAAGCAAGGGCAGCAAGCGCGAACGCAACGGCGATGTACTGAAGGACCACGCTGGGGTATCGGCAGCGCCGCCCCGGAGGGTGAGCCCCCTTCGAGCGGGTCGCGCTTTACAGGCGGGTCGCGCTGCTCGGCCGGCCCCAGAGCGACTGGATCTGGACCACCGTGCCAGTGTGCGGGGCGTCGAGGATCTTGCCGCCCCCGACGTATATGCCTACGTGGTAGGCGGGGCTGCCCCAAAACACCAGGTCGCCTGGCTGAAGTTGCGACAGTGGCACGCGGTGTCCTGAACGCTGCTGCGCCGCAGCCGAGTGGGCGAGGGAGATTCCGGCAGCGGCTGCCGCCCGCATCACGAGTCCGGAGCAGTCGTACACGCGCGAGCCGGCGCCGCCAAAGCGATACGGCTTGTTGAGCTGGGCGTAGGCGAAGGCGAGGAGCTTCGCGACCTTGCCGGAGGCTGCCTGAGCGACGGCGGCCGGAGCCTTCGCCGCGACTGGTGCCGCTGTCGGCGCCTTCGGGTGCGTCGTCTGCTTCGCCACTGACAGCAGCGCCGGCCGCGCGACCGATCGCGACACCGCGGTGGTGCGCTGGCGCTCTATCGCAGCCGTCTCGGCTGCGGACGCGGCGATTGCGGCGTCGTGCGCGGCCTTCGCCTGTGCGGCGTTGAGCAAAGCCGTCTGCTGGTTGAGAACCTTCTCAACCGCGGCCTTCGTCGCGGTGACCTTTGCGAGCGCGCTCTGCTGGGCAGCAACCGCCTGGTCGGCGCTCGCCTGGAGCGCGGTCATGACCCGGTTCGCGTTAATGACGTCGGTCAGGCTGGCCGTTTGATAGTGGCTGACCTGCTGGAGCACCTCGCTCTGCCGCAGGAAGGTCGTGGGGTCGTTGGAGAGCAGCACGGCGAGAGCCGGCGACGCGCTGCTGCCTTCGTAGCGCGCGACGGCCAGAGCCTGGAGGCCTACCTTGGCGGCGTCGACGACGCTCTGCTCCTGGGCGGCAGCGGCCTTCGCCGCGGTGGCGTTCGCGGTAACGGTCGCGAGGGCGCCGGACGCCTCGTCGTAGGCCTCGACGGCCTTGTCTGCCTGAACGGAGACGGCGTCGAGCTGCTGCTGCGCCTGGGCGACGGTAGTCGTCGTTGAGCCCGCAGCAAAGGCGGTGGAAACCGGCAGCAGGCCTGCCAGGACGGCAGCCGAAACAGCCATAGCGCCAACGGACGCCAAGATACGACGACCGGTGCGCGGGGTCCCGACACACAACGGAGCAAACGGCAAAGCGGAGCCCTTCTCCCTCGACCGCCTACCGGGTTAGCTGACGGATTCGGGCGGGAAGTGCGCCCTACGGCCCGAAGGCCGATTCACCCCAAGATCGCAAACCTGTGGTTCCCCGGTCCCGCTCACGCGAGTTCGGCGGTGGTCGCAGCTACGTCACGAATAAACGCAGCCCAACCGCGTCGAACCATAACGGGGCTGGGAGATGGTCACAACCCGAACGCCGGACTTCGTCCCGATTCAGGACTTCATTCACCCAGAAGAACTAGCGCAGGCTAGGAGGCGCCAGGGCTCGACCACGCCGGAATGTACCCATTCCGACCAGTACGAGTACCCGAAGGGGCCGGGTTAGGCCCAATACCGTTCAGTTAGTACCTCGAACGCGGTAGTGGGGAGGGTGCTGCGGTTGGGGCCAGGCTGCGTGGTGAGCGCGTTTGACGTGCCACTTGGGCATCTTGCGTTTGATGACGCGCGGTGCCGAGCGCTGAC
>DATCFU010000088.1:0-54274 GCA_036509315.1 Acidothermaceae bacterium | reverse complement strand
CGCAGCCTGTGCACGACATCTTTCATCGCGACCTCATCCATTTCCATGAATATTCCTCCCAGGTATCGGCCTAATCGAGAGCGCGTATGTTACCCCAGGGGGTATCAAGCGGCTCGGACTCATGATGCCCTGGATAGTTCGCTGGGATGCTCGCCCGCGGCAAGTGAAAGTGCGAGCCCTGGCCGTTCCGCGAGCAGTGTGGCCAAACCACCCGACAGCGAGGCGACGTCCTCCCAACCACGTTGGCGAAGGAGTCGCAGCGCGAGGTAGGAACGGAATCCCGACGCACAGTAGACCCGCACTGCTACGCCGGCCGGAACCTCGTTCAACCGAGCTCGCAGTTGCGTGTGTGGGATGTTCACGGCGCCGGGCAGGTGCTCTGCGGCGAACTCGTCGACCGAGCGGACGTCGAGAATGAAGGTGGTTGCGAACGACGGCTCGTCGAGATCAGCGGCGCGCCACAACGTGAGGGTGCCAGCGAGCACGTTCTGTGCGATGAACCCGGCCATGTTGACCGGATCTTTCGCGGCACCGAACGGTGGGGCGTAGGCCAGCTCGAGCTCGGCCAGGTCATTGACGGTCATGCCGGCGCGCAGCGCTGTTGCGAGTACGTCGATTCGCTTGTCCACGCCCTCCGTGCCGGTCGCTTGGGCGCCAAGAAGCCGACCATCGACGCCGAATACGATCTTCAGGTCGATGGGAAGCGCGCCCGGGAAGTATCCGGCGTGCTGCGCCGGGTGCAAGTGCACGGCGTGACAGGCGATACCAGCCGCTCGAAGCGCCTTCTCGCTGCGTCCAGTCGTTGCGGCAACCGTCCCGAACACTCGCACGATCGCCGTCCCGAAAGTTGCCGGCAGCACTGAGCCGTGACCGAACAACTCGTCGGCAACGGCGCGGCCTTGCCGGTTCGCCAGACCTGCCAGTGGAACCGTCGCTCGGCTACCGATGACTGCGTCGACGACCTCGATCGCATCGCCGACAGCGAAGACATCCGGCGCCGAGGTGTGCAAGTGCTCATCGACGATGACCGCTCCGCGGGAGTTGACGGCAAGCCCGGCGGCGATGGCCAGTGTCGTCTCCGGCCGCACACCGATAGCCATCAACACTAGGTCGGCTGCAAGTACGGTGCCGTCCGCGAGCTCGACATCGACGCCCTGGCCACCAGCTTGTCGGATAGCGGTCACCGATGTTGCCAGGTGGAGACGGACACCGGCACCGAGCAATGCGGCCTCGACATTGTGGGCCATCTCCGGGTCGAGAACAGGCAGCACCTGCGAAGCCAGCTCGACGATCGCGACGTCCAAACCCCGATGTCGTAACGCCTCCGCGACCTCTACCCCGATGAATCCCGCGCCGATGACAACCGCTCGTTTCGCTCCCGCAGCGAGCAACGCCTGCAATGCGTCGACGTCAGGCACCGAACGAAGCACTCGCACCTGAGGTAGGTCGTTGCCAGCAAACGGCGGCATGATCGGAGTCGCTCCGGTGGAAAGCACTAACGCGTCGTAACGCTCGACGTAGGTCCGTCCCGAGCTCAGCTCGCGCACAGACACCGCATGGCCGACGGTGTCGACGGACATCACCTCATGGCCCACCCGGACGTCGAGTGCAAGGCTCGCGGTCAGCGACTGCGGCGTGTGCAGCAACAGAGCCGACCGCTCGGTGATCTCGCTGCCGAGATAGTAGGGGAGGCCACAGTTCGCGTAGGACACATAAGCGTCGCGCTCGAGCACCACTATTTCTGCATCCTCGTCAAGTCGACGTGCCCTCGCCGCGAAGCTCATGCCGCCAGCGACTCCGCCCACCACGACAACCTTCATGGCTGCGGCCGCCGCCCGGCCCCGCCGGTATCCATTACGAACATGTGCAGCGCCGCTCGACCGGCACGTCGGCAAGTGCTTGCTCGACATGTTCTCCACACCCTGCCCAGGTCACCTTCTGGCAGCGAGGACACACAACTGGGCTACACACGACCTTCTCCTCTTCGTCCACGTCCAAGTGACTTGAGGATATACCGCCTGGGGTATGTGCAATACGTAAGATGCGTCACACCCGACCGGGGACCTGTTGCCCTCGATGTCTGCCCAATCCAGCAGGTGGCGTCGGCCGGTTGTCATCAGTGGCAAACGCGGAGGTCGACATTTGCACGCCCGGCAGCGAGCAGCTTGGGCGCTTGCCTCCTGGGAGGTTCGGCTGCTAGCTGGCTGGCTGCAAGATGCTGAAGACCGCGTCCTGGGGATCACGGATGGTCGTCATGGTGCCGATCGGCATCGCCGTAGCTTCGACCCGCAGGGTGCCGCCTGCTCGCTTTGCGGCGGCAGCGACCGCGTTAGCGTCGGCGACTGCGAACCAGGTATGCCAGTGATTGGGTACGCCAGCCATCTGAGGTGCGAGCGAGCCACCGACGTCAGAACCATCGACCTGCAGCATCGTGTAGTCGATGCCGCCCATCTCGGTCGGCACTGCGTCAATGTTCGCCACCGCCTTGTAGAACGGCAGCGCCGCGGGGTCGGCGGTGACGAGCTCGTTCCACGTCAACGTGTTCGGTTCGTTGACCAGCGTCGCACCGATACGGTCACCGGCCTGCCAAAGCCCAACTGCTGCACCGCTCGGATCGGCAACAAAGGCCATCCGTCCGGAGCCCGGAATGTCGTCTGCCGCCATCAGTACCGTGCCACCGTGCTCGCCAGCCGCGGCGACTGCCTTGTCGGCGTTATCCACGGCGATATAGGTGTTCCACATCGGCGGGATCTTGTTCTCGGTCACCATGGGCGGCTGCGGCGCGATCGCGGCGACTGTCTCGGAGCCCACTAGTGCCAGCGAATATATGGCGCCCATCGGTGTGGGCATGTCGTCGAAGTTCCAACCGAACAACTCGCCGTAGAAAGCCTTAGCGGCCTCCACATCGGTGGTCTGCAGGTCAGTCCAACACGGAGTTCCCTGCTTGTACGAGTCACGCTTCGGCATTGTTGATGCCCCCGTTCGATCGATTCTGACGCCGCCAGCGCGGCGCTATCCAAGTGACACAAGTAGTTCACACAGTCACGACGAACGCGAGGCCACGAAATCGACACCAACATGAACAGTTCTGTACTCGGCACCTCCAGCGGCGTCGAACGGGGCGGCATCGACGCGACAGTCAGGGTCGATGTGGCACCACGATGATCTTAAAACCGATAGGGATGGGCGTGCACGTCGGGCAGCTCGCTGGCTGGGGCGTGTTGGCGGCCGCGAAGGATTGGCCGACGGCGGTCGCCCGGTATTCGGCGAGGGGACCGGTCCAATCCCACGACGGTCTAAGGTCGACCGGTTGCAGCACGGTCTGGTCGTGGACACGGCTGGGCGGACGGTGAAGTCGGGCTTCGGCGGGCTGTGGTCGTTGATGACGATCAACGTTCCCAGCGGCACTTCGATCGTCCGACTCTCGTCGGCATCGGTGAGCACGACTTGCGGTGGCGAACCAGTGGGTGACACGTACGCAGTCGGCTGCGGCGTTGGTGTCGGCGTCGGTGGCATCGGTGGGTTGGTACTGGGGGGTGGGGACGACGCTGACGGCGTCGGGGGCGCTACCTGATGTGGAATGACGGCGATCGTGATCGGGTACGCGATCGGGGCGACCGCGGCGCAGTTGCTCCCAGTGTCGTCGCACAGGATTCCCATCGGACCGATGATCAGCAGCTTGGCGACACCCATCGTAGCGGCGGTGAACGCGGTGCAGGTCGCCCAGTCGGGACACGGCGGCAACCCGACCGGGTCGTCGGGCGTGAGCACCGCCGGATCCGATGAAGTCGGTGTCTGCCAGGGTACGAGCCCACCATTGGGGCCATGCGAGTCGCTCACCAGCTCGACATCGATCACGTCGTGCAACTCGAAGTTCATCGAGCCGTAGACACCTTCGGTGAGGATATACAAATCCGCTCCGGAGGCGAGCGGCACCCGAAGCATGGGTGACGACGTGCCTGACGGCAGGGGTGGGCCAAGTGACGGCGGCGGCGACGGATCAGGTGTGTCAGACCGCAGCGGCGACGGCACCGGCGGCGATGACGTCGGCACCGACACCGGTCCGATCGATCCGGTCGCCGAGATGGCCGCGCGCGATGCGCATCCGGTCACAGCCACGAGCATCACAACCGCGCACCCGACTGTCACCCGAAACCGCATGCCGCTCTGACGCGCCTATGCGCACAGCGGTTCCACGCCATCGCCGTCCTCGAGACTTCGCCTCAACTTCGCCGGGGGTTTGTCCTCATGAAGCGCTTGCCACCGATGATGGTGTCGTGGCGCCGATCGGCACGAGGACGTGTCCACTTAGGTCAACGGGGAAGCGTGGAAGGTGAGGGGCGGATGAGCGCAGATGTCTATCTCGACATGTTGCTGCATCGTTGGCGGGTGGCGTCGGACACCCTTGCCGAAGCTGAAGCGTGCGATCCCTACAGCGACGAGGTCGACGAGCTCGCGGACGAGGTAGTCGCAGCTCGGGTGGCGCTCAGTGAAGCCGGTGTGCGCGACATCGACGCCCTCGCGCGCGGTCAACGCGAGCGACTCATTGCGCACGCGACCATCCTCGAGAACGCGCTGCGTTAGCTCCGACGCCGCCCAGCGCCGTCGTTCACCTGGAGTTCATGTCTGCGGCCGTCCGGTTCGGCACAGACTGGTCACATGAGTCCTGCCGCACCGCCACGCCGCGTAGGGACGTGCGCGTTGGGCCTGCTGGTCGGAGGGCTCCTCGTCGGATGCGCCGTTCACGCGACTGCGCCAGCCAACTTCGTGTCGTCGTCGTCCATGCCGTCAGCGTTCACGGCCGCCACTCCAACGCAGCCAACCGCACCGGGGCGATCGGGTAGACCAGACTTCTTGCACAAGCGGATGCCAATCTCGTCGCGACGCAGGCACTTGAGTACGTGGCGGGCGCGGCGGGTCCCGCGTACGCGGCAAGCGCCATCGCCGCCACCGGGGGCGTCGTGTACGTGGCCGCACACAACGACGCAGCAGCCATGGCGGCGGTGCAGGCTGCGGCCGCGATGAAGTCCGCCCGAGGCATCGAGGTCGAGGTTCAGATCGTGCCGCGGAATGCGGACCAGCTCCAAGTTGCGATCCGGCAGATCGCCAACGACCCTTGGTGGAAACATAAAGGGATCAGGTGGGCCAGCGTGGGCGCCGATCTGGTGACAGGGCTCGTCCAAGTCAGCCTCGTCAGCTACAACCCGACCATTGCACACGACATCGCCGCGCATTACGGGACTGCGGTGCAAGTGCTGGCAGGCGATCATCAGCTACCTACACTCACCTGACAACGACACACGCGCAGGAGGACTGGATGGATGCTCAGCGCGGACTGCTTTTGTCGGTGCGTGGCGAGGCGCAGGTAACGGTGGCTCCCGACTTCGTGGTGTTGTTCTGCCCTATCGTCCTCACGCGCAATTCCAAGGCCCAGGCGCTAGCAGATTCCGCCGCGGCATTGCACCGACTGACCACCGATCTTGCGGCGCTGGGGGCTTTGGCCCTGACGGCCGACACCGGACACGCAGCGCTGACATGGTCGGCGCGGTCGGCGACTACCTGGGACGAAATCCAGCACGACAAGTTCACCGGTCAGAGCGAACCCACCGGCAAGGTCAACGCCACCGTTGATGTGCAGATCACCGCGCGCGCGTTGGGCGCCATGGACGCGTTGGGCGCGCACTTGAGTACCCACGAGGACGTACACGTCCGGCATGTCAGCTGGCGGGTCGATGCCGACAACCCAGGCTGGGCACGGGTGCGCGCGGAAGCGATACACACAGCAATCGGGAAAGGCCGCGACTACGCCGCCGCGCTCGGCGCCGCCGTCCAAGAGGTTTTGCATGTCGCCGACGCGGGTCTGCTGGACGGCGGCGCGGGTCAGGTCGCGCCAGGCCACGCGTTGTCGGCGATGTTCTCGCACGGTGGTGCACCGCCAGACGTACCTTCGCTAGATCCAGAACCCCAGGTGCTTAGCGCAATCATCGACGCCCGCCTTCAAGCCACTGCTGTGGCCATGACGCGCTGATCGCTTGGAACCGTGTGGGCCTGACTCGCGTCCCAGGTGTTGATCGGGAAGGGGGCGTTGATGGATGCACGCCGCTGCGTGGTAGTGCTCAGCGCGGTTTGGGTCGCTGTGTTGATGGTCGCCAGCTGCGCGTCGAAGCACGCCGGCACGACGGATGTGGTGTCCTCCGCGCCGACCTCCACCGAGCCGAACTCCGCCGCGCCGCCCGGCTCACCGATTGGTTCGACAACATCGGCCCCGATCTCGAGCTCAGCACCGCCCACCGCGGTGCAGTCACCACAGGCAGTCCCTGGTTCCACTGCTCGCGTGACCGCGACACCGACAACCCTGCCGCCGCCGGCTGTCAGCACGAGTACCGTAGCTGTCGCGTCGACGAGCTCCCAGCGTGCCCAACTCGCGGATCGTCTCGTTGCACAACTGATCGACAAGTTCGCACAACTGTTGCCGCCCGGCGCCCGGCCGATCGCGCAAGGCCCGATCCGTAACACTGACCTACCGCGTGCCGCCGGCCCCATCAACCTTGTGCAAGCGGCGCGCTGGTACACCGTCTCGCAGCAACAAGACGCGACCCTGGCCTATGTTGCGGCGCGCACGCCGCCCGGGTTCATCACCAACACCCCCTCGGGTGGTGAGAGCTGGGGTGGTGAGATCGGCGGCCCGCACCCGTACATCGACAGTGCGTACCGCGGCCAGGAGACCGAAACCTACGACACCCCGATCGTGACTGTGCTCGCCACCTCCGAGAACGGCCACACCAGCGTCTGGATCGACGCCTACACGACGTGGCGTCCCGTCCGCACCCCTGCGGAGTTCGTCGCCACTAACGTCAGCGGCGCTACCGCCGTCTCCGCGCCCGGCGGGGACTACCTGGGAGCGGCTATGCACCTGGACCAGACACAAGCGCAGCGGGTCGCAGGGCTCCTCAACGCACTCGACACCGTGCGGCCAAGCGCACTGCCGTGCATGCCCGGGTCGATGTACACCGTCACCTTCGACGGCACCGGCCAAACCTTCGACATCGGTGGGTGCGCTGAAGTCACCGTGCGGACTGGCAACACACAGCAGCCTGCACTCGCCGACGACGCACCGTTTGACCAACGCAGCGTCCTCGACGCCGAACTTGACACCATCTTCGGACGCGAGGTCGGCTGCAGTTCTGTAGACATCATCCTGCCGAACAGCTGCCCAACCACGTTCTTCAGCTCGACCGGGTAGGGCCGATCAAACAGGCGCTCGACCACACCGCCCGAAACGCTCTGGCACTAGCTTGCGCGCGATTGCCTTGCGGTGAACGTCGGATGAAGTGTCGATGACGTTCCTGTGCTCACGCGGTTGCCTCACTTAGTGTGCGAGTCGCCGTTCTCGTCTAGAGGGGACAGTCGGGGCTGGAGACTGGGTGACCGAGGTCCTGCAGGGTTGGCACCCGGACCCATACGGGCGGCACGAAACGCGGTACTTCTCGGCCGGCCGTCCGACGTTCTTGGTGCGTGACGGGTACGTCGAGGGGTCTGATCCCGTCGAGCAGGTTCCGCCACCGCCCGACCCGCCAAGCGTTCTTGCGGGAATCAGCGAGCCAGCGGATGTGCCGGCTCCGGTCATGCCTGTAGCCCGGCCCGAGGCACCCCGCGCGGATCTGGCAAGTGAACGCGAGGGCTCGTCTCGACACAGTGCGTCTGGACACCGTGCTGCTTCTGGACACAGAGCTTCCGGACACAGCGTGCCGGGGCGCAGCGGTCGACGGGCTTTGCTCGCTGCTGTCGCGGTCGTAATCGTCGTCGGCGGGGTGGTCGTCGTGGTTGGTGCCACAGGGCATCAGCCGCGATCAACCGCTGGCCTCCCATCCGCCGCGTCGCCGACGGCAGCCGGCTCCTCGGCGTCGGCAGCGAGCTCGCCGAGCACGGCTCCTAGCTCCCCGAGCACGGTCGCTAGCTCCGTGGCCGTCGCTGCGGGTGCGATCGTGGCCTCGACTAGCGGCCACTTCGCCGCTCGTTTTCCCTCCGAGCCGATCCAACAGTCGTTCGAAGAGACGATCGCGGGTGTGCACGCTTCGATCCTGGTGGCAGCGGTTACGTCCCCGTTGACGGAAGTCGCTGAGGAGGACCTCTCAAGTGCCCTCTCGAAGAGTCAGCAGGCTCTTGCGTTGCGGTCGGCCATCTCAGTCGCCGCCGCGACCGTGGCTGACGGCGCTTCGACACGGCAAAGTGACACGACGTTTCGTGGCAAAGTAGCGCGGACATCGACGTTTGCGACGTCTACCGGCGTGCAGATGACAGCGATCGCGTTCTTTCAAGACGACCGCACGGTGTATTTCTTGCTTGCTACCGCCGGCGCACCAATGCAGGCCCTTAGCGAGTCACTACAGTTCGGATCCCCTAGCTCCCCGTCGGTGCTTTCATAGGCCCGCCGTGCAGAACGACCGGCGAACCGTTTGTTAACTTGCCGGATGTCGGTCATTGACGTGTTCGCCAGTCTTCGTTTCTAGGCAACCGACATGGTCATCGCGTGTTGCGAACGCCAGGTCTAAGCATGCTCGGGGCCCACGTCACGCCGGCCAACCCAAGCATGAGCGCGTAAGAAAGCACAGCGCAGCTCATCCGCGCCGTTGTCTTGGAAGAAGATCGGGACGTCGGGAGCGGCGGCCGTCGTGATGATCTGGGCCGTAGCGTCCGCCCTGGGGTCCCACGCAAACCACTCTCAGCAAGCGGCTGCACTGGGCAGCGCCTTAGGTTTCTCGTCGGTCATCTCCGCTTCGTCAACGGCTGGGACCGCGGCGCCGTCGAGCGCTGCGATGCCTGTCGTCCCAGGGCTTGCGCAGGCGGCGATTCGCCGGCCGGCCTCCGTGAGCTACGCGACAGTCGCCAGGGTCGGCCGAGCGACCCCGAACGTGGGCGGCACGGCCGCTGAACCTGCATCTCTACAGGTGACAGCCGTCCCGCGACTCGCCGGCCTTGCCTACCAGCGTGCCGCGACCGTGGAGGCTCACGACGCTCCGACGTGCGGTGTTAGTTGGGAGATCCCCGCCGGCATCGGGCTCGTCGAATCGGATCACGGGCGCAGTGGCGGCTCGGGCGTCGCGAATCCCACGATTCTCGGTCCGGTGCTCAACGGTCAGGACGGGTATCCGGTCATCAAAGACACTGACGGTGGTGTGTTGGACGCCGACCGGTCGTTCGATCGGGCCGTCGGACCGATGCAGTTCCTGCCAGCTACCTGGCGCGAATACAACCCCGTAGCGACCGGCTCGGCAGCGGGGAACCCGGAAAACATCTCGGACGCGGCGGCGGCCGCAGCCCGATACCTGTGTGCCTCGAACGTTGATCTACGCACACTTACGGGTCTGATCGATGCCCTGTACGGATACAACCACTCGTTCGCGTACGTCAGGGATGTTGTCACTGCGGCGCGCGATATGCGGAAGGTACGTTGCAAGGAGCAACCGATGCGCTGGCAGAGCTCCCAGCGCTACTCAGCGGGCAGCCAACCGCCAGCTTCGTGACGTACCCAGTGACCCTCCCGCCGGGATCAACATCGCCGACGCCACCGGCTGGCTCCTCCGCAAGCGGATCGTCGACGGATACATCTCCCAGCACAACTCGCTCCGCAATCGTGACCCTGTCGCCAACGGATCCGAACACAACGTCAGGGTCGACGCCGACGTTCACGGACGCGCCGACAGACGGTCGCCGTCCGATTCGTCGCCGACATTGAATTCGCCTGACCCAGACTCGGCTGCATCGGACTCCTCTGTACCAGCAACTACTTCAGCGAGTGCACCCGCCACGGATTCACCCGCACCGTCGACGCCGGACTCGCCTTCCGCGGATACCTCGGCACCAGACACGTCGAGTCCGACGCGGTCGCTCGCACCAACGCCGTCACTTGCGCCGACTCCAAGTGCGGAGCCGACGCGATCAACCACCCAGACGCCTACGCCTACGCCGTCGCAGGCATCGCCTAACCCGCCGGACGCCGGCGGGAAGCCTGGGCCGACGAACACGGGCGTGCCCGCAGGGACGCAGCTAACCGTCTACAACGGTGATCTGACGATTACGACGGCCGGTGCCACGTACTCCGGCCTCGACATTTACGGCTTCGTCAAAGTCGAGGCGCCGAACGTGACGATCAAAGACTCGATCATTCGTGGCGGCCCGGCGACGTCTACCAACTAAATCATCTACGACCTGTCAGATACGGCGACCAATCTCCTTGTAGAAGACTCGGAGATCGTGCCGGCCGATCCCTCGGTCTACATCGACGGCATCGATGGCTGGAACTACACAGCACTGCGATTGAACATCCACGGCACTGTTGACGGCGCAAAGATGTTTGGCACCAATGCCACGGTGCAAGATTCGTGGATCCATGACCTGGTCACGAACGAGCACGATCCGTCGCACGGTGGCGGCATATCGCACAACGACGACGTCCAGATTTTGTCGGGATCGAATCTAGGAGTAATCGGCAACGACCTCGAGGGCGGCAGCAACAGCGCGATCCAGATCACGCAGGACCACGGACCGCTGACCGATGTGCTGATCGACGGCAACTGGGCCGACGCCGGCAGCGTCACTTTCAATATCGCGAACAAGCCGCTGGGGTCGCTCGCCGGAATCACAGTTACGAACAACCTCTTCGGCCACGCGGCCGTCACGGGTTGCCAGATCCTGTACACGGCGACAACAACCATCGTCGCGTCGAACAACGTCTACGCCGATACGGGCTTGCCTGTCGTCATCCTCAATGCAGGCTCGACTACGTAGGTCCGCAGATTGAGAGTCGCGCCGGATCCCGCGCCGGGCTGTCGACACGTATCGTCAACGGCGTGCGCGGGTGTGCTGCCTCTTGGAGCGTCTAAGTAAGAGGCCCATGCCGATCAACGCATTCGCGATCAGAAGCAACTGCGTGAGCGGCAGTCCGGTGAACGGAAGCCCTCCGCCCCTGCTGGGCGGAGTCGTCGCGGGTGGCGGACTGTCGAACGTTACGCCGAGCACTGTCGGTGAGACCGATGGGGTAACGGTGCCGCCGGGAGCTGGTGTCGTTGTGCCACCGCCGGGAGGCGGGGTTGTCGTACCGCCACCGGGTGTGGGACTCGTACCGCCGCTAGCTGGGCAGGCGTTGACGCCGGGACTCGTTGTAGAGAACGCGGTACTCGCAGGCAACGGCACGACTAAGAGGCTCGGCAGCGCCGAGTCAGCACTCCGGGGCGTGGCATAGGGGACGGCGAGCAGGTTCGCCGATGGATGGCCCGCGGCGCTCGCACTGGCAACTAGAACTATGCACGCGGCGCCAGCAAGCGCAGCACTCAACGCGAGCACGGCGAATGACCGTAACCCTGGCAGCCTGAACCTCGCCAGCGTGACCCAGGTCGCTGCGCACAATCCTGGTCGACGTTGGGAGGAAGCCGTCAAGCGAGCCGGAGCGTAGCGCTCGCGGCGTTGTCGTAACCTTCGTCGTCACGTGCGAGCTGCCTGTCGTCTGCCATGTACCGCGATTGTGCCGGTACAGCCGAGGTGGGTGCATAGGCACCAGGCGTCAGCGCGTCTGTCGAGTCGTAGGCCGTCGCAGCAAGGGGCATGAGAGCAAGGAATTGTGCGGCGTTCGACTGACACTCGCGGTGTCGCTGGTACATCCGACCGCTCGTTGCGACTGCGAAGCCGTCGATCTCGGCTCGCCAAGCCCAGAGATTCAGGACGTCGTCGTGTCGGACGGTCAGCGCCGCGGCGTCAAGGCGATGCTGCACCTGCCGGGCGGCTTGGTAGCACTCGTGGAAGGTCAAGAAGGTTCGCGCGCTCCGCGCAACTTCACGGTTGTTGGCTCCCACCAGCCTCCATGCACACCAGCCATCGAGATTCATCATTCGCTGGTCGGTTGCAAGGCCAGGTGCTGACCAGATACCTGAGCGTCCAGATACAACAAATAGCAGCCGGACGGCGGCCACGTCGCTTCCCCTCTCCCGCGTGCGACTTCGCACGCTTCCCCAACCCGGGAGTTCTTCCGTTGGCCCACAAGCTCTCAGATTCCCGTCTCGTTCCCAAGCTTCCAGGACAATCTCTATCCGCCGTTCATCTGCCCTTCGCTTCCTGGCCGTGATCGTGTTGCAAAATCGCCAAGCGACGCGCGCTGCGGGGTCGTCCATCAGTCGTCGCCGTCGTGCAGGGGAGTGTCATGTCGCTGGCGCCGGACGCGTTGAGCGAGGTCGCGACGGGTCGTCATCGGCGTCCTGAGTCGTCAGACGTCGCCCGCATTCGAAGGTCGACAAGTTCGCGCGGTAAGAGTCGGCGCGAGCCCCGTGACCCAGTGCTGATGGCTGTGGTCGGCGCAGTGTTCCTCGTGTCGTGCGTGCTATCGCTATCGCGCTACCTGCGGGTCGCGCCGGCCACCTGGGACCTGGGTATTTTCACCGAGGTCGTCCACCGCTACGCGCATCTGCAGGCGCCGATCGTGCACATCAAGGGCCCAGGATTCGATCTGCTCGGAGATCATTTCCACCCCATCCTGGCATTGCTCGGTCCGCTTTTCCTCATCTTCCCCAGCCCGGTGACCCTGCTTCTAGTCCAAGCCGGACTGACTGCGGCGTCGGTGATCCCGGTCTACCGGGCCGCGCGTGCTCTTCTCGGCCAATCGGAAGCGCGTCTCATGTGCGCCGCGTATGGCTTCTCGTGGGGCCTCGCGGCTATGAACGCGTATGACTTCCACGAGGTGTGCTTCGCCGTCCCGCTCCTCGCCGCGTCATTGTCGGCACTGGTACGCGGCAAAGTCCGTGAAACCGCCCTGTGGGCGGCGCCGCTGGTCTTCGTGAAGGAGGACCAAGGCCTCACGCTCGTGGCGCTCGGCGCTGTGATGGCCTTTTGCTACCACCTACAGCGGGAGGGTCTCATCGTTTCGTACTGGGGAATCGCCTGGACGATCGTTGCGGTGTACCTCATCATCCCGCTACTCGACCCCGCTCATGTCTACCCGTACTGGGATCATGGCGGTCGCATTTCAGAGCTGCTGACCACCGGGCTGTGGACGAAGCTTCCGACCCTCGTGTTTATCTTGTTGCCCACCGTGTTCGCGGCGCTGTGGTCGCCGATCGTCCTCGTTGCGGTGCCAGCTCTACTGCTGCGTTTCATCTCGGGTGAGAGCCTCTTTTGGGGAACCGCGGGGCACTACAACGCGACCCTCATGCCTATCGTTTTCGTCGCTGCGATCGACGGTCTGGCCCGAGCTCGCGCCGTCCCGGACGGAGCGCGCCTGCGCCCGGTGGCGTTGTGGCTCGGGCGGCACGGTCCTGCAATGTCCCTCGCATGTGCGGCGGCTATCGCTTTTCAGTCACCGTTGTCTAACCTGTGGAATTCGTCGACCTACCACATCGATGCGCACGCACGAGCTGCGGACGCGGCGATGAAGGCTGTTCCGTCCGGTAAGACAGTTGAGGCGAGCCTTGACGAGTTGGCCCCGCTCGGTGCGCGCGATGACGTGTACTGGTGGGGAAGTGTCGCGCCCCAATGGATACTGTTCGATTCAGCGAGTCCGGAGTGGCAGGTATCACCGTCGTTTATCGCCGGGCGGCATGTAGGCGTGACCTATCGAGCGGTCTTCAATCGGGACGGGATTTGGGTTTACCAGCGAGTGTCGTGACTATGCGAATGCTCGAACGAGTTAGCTCACCGGCTCGGCGACGGCTGTGAGATCTGCACGGACGACGTTGATACCGGCCAAGAACTGCTCGAGGTTGTGCTCGCACTCTCGCTGTCGGGTGAACGACCGTGCCGAGATTGCGATGGCTGCACCGTCAACGCTGACTTCCCAGTGCCACCAACCCGTCCGCAGACCGGCAACGATCGATGGCTCGGCATCACGGATGCGCGTTCGCAACACGGCAACGGCGTGTGCGCATGCCGAAGTGTCGGGGAATGTGGAGTAGCTGCGTCCCAACTCCCGGTTGTTCGCACTCAACAGCCGCCAGGCAAACCAAACCGCGTTATTTGGGGTTGCCGACTCGGGCAGCGTGAACCAGCCGCCCGGCCATCGGACCATCGATCCAGCCGGTGCCGATACCAACATGAAGCGTACTTGTGTCAAGGTTTCCTCTGCCCGTTCGCGCTGCCAGCCCGCAGACATGAAGCAGCCGCGGCCGAATGCTCGTTCACCTGGCACAACCACGGCCGACGAAAGAGTGAACGACGGACACTAAACGGGTGAACGACCGGTGCGGCCTTGCGCAACGCCGTCCGCTTGCGCTTCCTCTCAGATCTCCCAGCTCGCGACCGATGGGACATGCGGTCATCGAGGCGGCTGGGTTCGATTGCGACCCGGCCTTACGGAGGGTCGTTTCGTGCGCGCGATTCACGCTTGGCTGGGAGCTACGACGATGGGCGCGTCTGTGCTCGTCGCGTCGTCGGCGTACATGACTTCCGGGGCCCAGGCCTCTCCCGCTGCCTCGGCCGCCATCGCGCTACGCGCTCCCGGAAAGTTGCCGTTGCCGGGAAGGACAGCGTCGGATCCCGGCAACATTGGTGCAGAGATGCCCGCAGCGGCGATCTCAGCGACCGATGGACTTCCCACCGTTCTTGTGAACGGTCGGTCTTACCGCCTGACGGTTTACGTAGGCGTTGCCGCCGGACAACCGAAGACGTATGCCCAAATACTCGTCAACGGCCGCGTTCGCTCGGTGTGCCTGACTCAGCAGGCGCCTTCGGGCGCGATCTCCACCCTGCATTGCAGCTTTGTTGCTCGTGAATCTCTAGCTAGTGCAGCCAATGCCGCAACCGCTGCCGGCCGAACAGGTTTGCGAATCGAAATGCTGGTTGGCGCCGCGCACAGTAGCCAGGTCCTTGCGACGTTCGATCACGTCGTGGTGAGGACAGCATCACCGAGTAACCGGGCGCCGGTGCGCTGAGGGTCACGACGCCGGTCGAGGCCGCGACGAGGAACTGTTCGAGGTTCTGCTCGCAATCGCGCCGCAGAGCAAATGAACGGGCCGACGCTGCGACGGGAACATCGTCAACGACAGTTTGCCATTACCAGCGTCCGAGCCTGAGACCGGGCAAGAAGACTGCCACCAAGTGGCTGGATGACCTTTGCAGATACCTGATTGCGGCGGCGCAGGATTCGGCGTCCGGATATGTCGTGAAACTGCGAGCCAGCTCGCGGTTGTTCGCTCCGAGTAAGCGCCACGCGGACCACGAATGGGTTGCTGCTGCGGGCTCCTGATCCGTACACCAGTCGCCTGGCCATGAGATGCGGGAACCAATCGATGCCGACACCATCACGAATCTACGTTCGCGCACCGGATCCCCGGCCCACGACCCACGCGTCGATCACCGCGACCAACTTCGATCCCGGAGTCTGGGTCTCCACCCGTAACGAGGGATCACGAGAACCTGAACGCCACACAGGCGGAGGGTAAACGGCGCGTTTCTGTTGCTTCGTGGTTTCTTGTTCACCTTCGCGAAATCCGTCCTTACGGCAGCAGTACCCCGTCGTTAGCGAATCATCGAGAGCCTGTGCTGCGTGCCGATGCGGCTCGCTGGCATGCGATGCCTTTACCGGTACCCGCAAGCTACTGCTACCGATAACGAGAAAAGAAGGGCACGGTGCGGATTGTGTCGCATCTGCCTGCGGCGACAACTACGCGGCACGCAGGACGCCACCGAACAATCGGAAAGTTGGCGTCCTGTGCTTCGGCATGTACTTCTGCCGTAGACGGCTTCGTTGGACTTGCGTGGGAGCGCTGGACGACGCCCCGGCTGCGCGCGCCAGCCCCCAATCCGTTGGCGACATCGTCAGGGGCACATGCACTCACTGCAAAACATCAGCGCCACAGCCGGCGCCGGCGTTCTGGACTTCCACGAGGATTCGTCACCACGGTGGGTTTTGCAGTGGCAGCCGCACCTTGGACCCTGGTGTTCTTCTCGCCGATTAGTGCGGGAGCGCAGCCACCAAGTCTCACGAGCAAGGCCACGACGACGGTTACGCAACCGGCATACGCGCCGCTAGTAGTACTCCCGCTCGACTCAGCTGACCCGAGTGGTGCTCCCGCCGGCGTCGCCGGGGTCACGACCGTGCCGTCGCTGGAGGCCTCGACAGTCGTAAACGTGGGCGCCGCGCCGCCGGCGCCGCTCTGGCTGATCAATGCACAGTTGCGCGAGCCGGCCTCCGCGAACGGGACCGCACCCCTGGTTTCGTCCGCCGTCTTGGATTCGCTTAAGTCAACCGGGATCCCGCGCCTTGCGCTCGCCGCCTACATCAATGCTGCAGGGACAGAGGATCGGGAGTCGGCGTCGTGCGGGCTGAGCTGGCAGGTGTTGGCCGGCATCGGTTACATCGAGTCCGACCATGCGCGCTCCGGGGGCTCGACGAAGCGGGGCTGGTCCGGTATCGCGAATCCACCGATCTACGGACCGCTGCTCGATGGCAGCAGCAGCGGAATGGCGCTTATAAAAGACACCGACCACGGCGTGCTCGATGGAAATACCAGCTACGACAGGGCGGTCGGGCCGATGCAATTTCTGCCCGCGACTTGGCGGGAGTATGAAGAGGGCGCGTCAGGACACTCGGCGCCAGACCCGCAGAACATCAATGACGCTACCCTTGCCGCCGCGCGCTACCTCTGTGCGAGTGGGCAGGACCTGCGGACGGCCAACGGACTGATCGCCGCCGTGTACGGATACAACCATTCGTTCGACTACGTGAGCGCCGTGTTGTCGGTCGCGATCCGCTACGCGGGTGGCGCGCTACCGGGCGGCGCTACCGCACTGAAGGAACTGCCGGCGCTTGCGCAGACTGCGGCAAGCCTTCCGTCTGCCTTCCCAACACCCTCGGTCTCGCCGACGCCCACCCCGTCGCCTACGCCATCGCCGATGGCACCACCGACACCCCCGTCGTCCTCCGGTGCGGGGCCAACAACACCGCCTGCGCCGCCGGTGTATCAGGCTCCGCCAGCGCCACCGGCGCCGAGTCCGTCCCCTTCCGCCCCTGCCTTGCCGATCGCATCGCCGCCGCAGGCATCACCGTCACCCACTGAGACCGCGTCACCGACAGACACAGCGTCACCGACCGATGCCCCCGATCCCACTCCCACCGGCACCGCATCAGATTCGGCGCCTTCCGGATCTGGTGCGCCGTCCAGTGCGACGCCGGGTCCGAGCGTGGTGGAGTCGACAAGTCCCACCCCTGCTGCGACTACGGACATGCCGTGACAGAAGATGGGACGGCGCTGTTGTACGACACGACCGAATACCCGCAGCTGGTGTTCGATCGTGGTGCGCACCTCGATGCGGTGAACATCTCCGCGTGGTTCGGAACAACGAAGGTTCTGGAGCGCGTGAATCTGTCGATGCCACCTGGCGTGGTAACGGCGCTCATTGGGCCATCAGGCTGCGGAAAATCGACGTTCCTGCGCATCCTCAATCGCATGCACGAGTTGGTGCCCTCGGCCAAGTTGGCTGGCGAGGTCCGGCTTAACGGTAGCGACATCTACGATCCGTCGAAGCGCATTACCGAGACGCGGCGTCGGATCGGAATGGTATTTCAAAAGCCAAACCCCTTTCCGACTCTGTCCATCGGCGACAACGTTGTGGAAGGGCTCAAACTCAACGGAACGAAGGTCACTCGCAGCGATCGCGCGGATCTCATCGAACGGTCTTTGTCGCGCGCCGGTCTTTGGCTGGAGGTGAAGGACAGGCTCGACACGCCGGGTGCGTCGTTGTCGGGCGGTCAGCAGCAGCGTCTGTGCATCGCACGATCGCTCGCGGTATCGCCTGACGTGCTGCTGATGGACGAGCCGTGCTCAGCGCTCGACCCGGCGTCCACCCGGCGTATCGAACAGACGATTCTCGAACTGAAGGATGAAGTGACGATCGTTATCGTCACGCATAACATGCAACAGGCCGCACGCGTGTCGCAGCAGTGCGCATTCTTCCTCGCAGAGACCGGCACACCCGGCGGTATTGTCGAAGCAGGTTCGACTTCGGAAATCTTTCAAACTCCCCGAGACCCACGTACCGCGGACTACGTCAACGGGCGCTTCGGATGACGGCGGGGGCGGTCGCGGATCAGCGGCGAGCCGAGTTGCCGCGCCGGATCAAGACAACGCTTCACCCGACCGACCGGATCTTCCACGCGGTGTCGCGCGTCATTGGGGCCATGGTTCTCGTGCTCACCGGGGCCATCGGCTTGTTCCTTGCGCTACAAATGCTGCCGGTATTGCACCACTACGGGTTCAAATTCTTCACGATGCAAGACTGGAACCCCGAGCAGAACGTTGTAGGAGTCGCTGCTGCGATCGTGGGCACGATCGAGGTCGCATTGATCGCGTTGGCCTTAGCGTTCCCGCTCGCGCTAATGACCGCTCTCTTCATCACGGAGTACACGCCCCCACAGCTACGGTCGACGTTGGTTGCGCTCGTCGATCTCATGGCTGCAGTTCCAAGCATCGTCTACGGCCTTTGGGGCTTCTATTTGCTGCAACCACAGGGAACGCACGTCGCACGCTGGCTTGCGGAGTACTTCAGCTTCATCCCTATCTTTAAAGTCGATACCGATGCGCACGCGGCTCTTTGGCAGCAGACGCGCTTCACGGCGTCGGCCTTCATCACTGGACTGACCGTCGCGATGATGGTCACACCTCTTGCCTGCGCGGTCATGCGGGGCGTGTTCGCGCAGGCGCCACCCGGTGAGCGTGAAGCCGCTCTCGCCCTCGGTGGCACGCGCTGGGGTGTCATCCGATCAGTGGTGCTGCCGTTCGGTCGCGGTGCAATCATCGGTGGAACCATGCTCGGCTTGGGTCGGGCGCTCGGCGAGACGATTGCGGTCTTGATGGTCTTGTCGCAGATCTACAAGATCAACCTTCGTCCGCTACAGGTTGGCGGACTTACTGTGTCGTCGCTGATTGCGAACCGGTTTGGCGAGGCCACTGCACTGCAGCTAAAGGCACTACTAGCTGCGGGGTTCGTCCTGTTTGTCATGACGCTGGCTGTCAACACCATCGCGGGCGTTATCGTCACGCGGAGTCGCAGCGGCTCGGCGACGGAGATCTGACCATGAGTATCTCGAGTCCTTTGCGCCACAGCGCCTCGGGCCGATCCGCGGCTTCCCTGCCCGGCGAGGTTGCGGACGCACCCCGTGTGCTCGTGAAGCGCAGTCTCGATGATCGGCTGACGCTCGCTGGTGCAGTCGTCGGTTCGCTCGCGCTCGTATGGCTGCTTTACGAGCGAGTGCTGCCGTTCAGCGGCGCTGTGGGATTCACCTTTTGCTGGTACTTCGCTTTTGTTGGGTTCTTTACCGGCTTGACCGCGATGGCGCACCCGCGGCCAATAGTCATCGATCGGCTTGCGCAGGCAGTCATCGCAGGGGCTGCGGCGGCCGTCGGATTCGCACTACTGGCTACGGTGTTCTTCACGTTCGCGCGGGGCTGGCGTCCCTTGACGGAGCTCAGCTTCTACACGAAGGACATGACTGGCGTCGCACCGACCGATCCCGTCAGCAAGGGAGGAGTCCTGCACGCGATCGTAGGGTCCGGCATCGAGCTCGGCATCGCCGTCGTCGTAGCGCTTCCGCTCGGAATCGGAACGGCTGTCTACATGAGCGAGGTGGGGGGCCGTTTTGCGCGAGTTGTGCGCACTGTGGTCGAGGCGATGACGGCCTTGCCAGATCTGCTGGCTGGCCTATTCGTGTATACCACGCTGCTTGTCGGCCTTGGTCTGCAGCGGAGCGGTTTGGCCGCGGCCATCGCCCTGTCGATAACGATGCTTCCAATCATCGCTCGCTCGGCAGAGTTGGCGTTGCGAGTTGTGCCGGGCGGCCTTCGCGAGGCCGGCGTTGCCCTCGGCTCAACACGATGGCGCACTGTGTGGCGGATCGTCTTGCCTACGGCAGCTCCGGGTTTGGCAACTGCCCTCATCCTTGCCTTCGCGCGTGCGGCAGGCGAAACCGCCCCAGTGCTGATCGTGTCGGGCGCGTCCAGCTTCCTGAATCTCAACCCGGTGAGTAATCCGATGAACTCGCTGCCACTGTTTATCTACGACGGTTTCCGGAGCGGGCAACCGAGATATATCGAGCGAGGCTTCGGTGCAGCGTGCCTGCTACTCATGATTGTCTTGCTCGTCTTCATCGTGCTGCGGCTACTTGCACGTGGCCGAGTTGGGAAGTCGCGATGACCGACCTAGAGCCCCCGACGCCAGGCTCGAGCTCGCGGTCCGGCTTTCCCGGCAGAGTGCTACGGCAGCGTCCTTCTGTCGCCACGCGCGCTGTCGCGTCGATGGTACTGCTATTGACGGCGATCGCCTGCTCGATGTGGTCCGCCGGCCCCGCTGCTGCTGTTACGCACTCGCAGATCAACGGGGCAGGGTCGACGTGGGCTGGGAACGCGGTAGACGCCTGGATCGGCCAGGTTTCGGCACAGGGACTGCGAGTAACCTTCACGGGTACCGGCTCGGCCCAGGGGCGCCAGAACTTTGCTTTTGGTACCGTCGATTTCGCGGTCAGCGACATCGGCTACCAGGGTGTAGATCAGAGGACGGGTCAGAGCGACACGTCAAACCGTCCCTATGCTTTCGTGCCCCTCGTCGCTGGTGGAACTGCATTCCCGTATCACATCAATGTGCGTGGGCAGAACATCACCAACCTGCGACTTTCTGGGCAAACACTCGCGAAGATCTTCACGAACCAGATCACCAACTGGAGTGATCCAGCTATTACGGCTGACAATAACGGCCAAGCCTTGCCTTCGATACCCATCGTCCCAGTCGTTCACTCCGAGGGATCCGGTACCACGTACCAGTTCTCGGCGTACCTGGAGCATGACTTTCCGAGTGTGTGGTCACAGTTCTCGGGCTTGACGAAAGCGACGGAGTATTGGCCCAGCGGGAAGGGCCAGCAGATCGCACAGAACGGTTCGGACGGCGTCATGAACTATGTGGCATCCAGCGCCGGTCAGGGAACGATTACTTTCGACGAGTATTCGTACGCCTTGGCCAAGGGCTTTCCTGTCGCCAAGATAGAAAACTCGGCTGGCTATTTCACGCTGCCGTCCCAGTACAACGTCGCCGTCGCGCTAACTCAGGCAATTATTAACGAAGACAAGAGCGACCCGACGCAGTATCTGCTGCAAGATCTGCACAACGTTTATGACTACAACGACCCGCGCACCTATCCTCTTTCCTCATACTCATACGGGGTTATCCCGACATCTTCGGCCGACGGCACGATGACGACAGGCAAGCGGCAGACACTCGCAGACTTTCTGTACACGTCGATTTGTACCGGCCAGGCATCGATCGGTGGGATTGGATATTCAGCTCTGCCGCTCAACCTTGTGCAGGCTGGCTTTCAGCAGATCGGATTACTGCAAACTGCTGACCCCAGCGTCGACCTGACGAATCGGGACGTCACGACCTGCGGGAATCCGACTTTCGTCCCCGGCGATCTCTCCGCCAACCACCTTGCGCAGATATCACCCCAACCGGCGGCTTGCGACAAGCAAGGGCAAGGGCCCTGTGGGTCCACGGGAGCTGCTCCGTCGGGAGGATCGACTCCGTCGGGAGGATCGACTCCGTCAGCGGGATCGACTCCAAATGCCGGGGCCACTGCACCCGTTGGCCCTACACAGAAAGCCGGGTCTACTGGACCCGCTGGATCGATACCGAAGGCTGGGTCGACTGCCCCAGCCGGATCGGTCCCGACGCAGGAACCGGGACAGACCGCGATTCCTGCGGCGGGTAGTTCGCCGGCGGCGCAGGTAGTCGACCCCGTCACGGGTCAAACTGTTGGGGCTACCCCGGCGGCGTCCGATGCCCCTGCGGGCAACGCTCAACCCGTCACTTACACAGCGACGTCTGTTAATGCGGGTCAAGGCACCAGTAAAGGGCTTGCCGTACTCGCAGCGGTGCTTGTTCTTGCTGCGCTTGTCGCGCCACCGTGGTTGTCTCGCCGTTGGCGTCCGCGCGACACCGGGAGCAAGTTGTGAGCCGACACGGGACGCCCCGCCGCCCGGCGCCGAAATGGGTCGTCGTCGCGAGGTACATCACTCCGTTGTTGGCGCTCGGTGCCCTGATCACGAAGCCTGTCTCACACGCGGACGTTTTGGGTCCTCGCGCTGCGATCGCCGATGCCACCGCCCCGTCGTTCACAAAGACCGAGAAAGTCGCACGAACAAATCTCGTTTTGGATGGCAACCCCCTCACCAACGACGCCACCGGCAATCCGTTGCCGCAAGGCACGATGTGTAGTCAACCAACCGGGTGCACGGAGCAGGTCGACCAGCGGACAGTCGCGCTTTCGGTTGACGTGACCACCGGCTTGCAGACCTATCAGCAGCTCACCGTGAGCTGGTCAGGCGCGCACCCCACAAACTTCATCAACTCCGACCCAACGACAAACGTCGCCGGCTCGTCGGAGGAGTACCCGATGGTGCTCATGGAGTGCCGAGGGGTCGACGATTCGAGCAAGCCCGCAGCCCAGCAACTGAGTCCACAGACCTGCTGGACTGAGTACGACGCCGAGCGGTTCGGCCTGTCCCTAACGACGGAGTACCCGCCGTGGCGACTGGACCTAAATGCGAGTCAGGGCGATCGCGCCCAATTCGTCAATCAGCCAAACCCCCTTCCTACCCCCTGTTTTGGCTCGAGTGACTGGACAGCTGCTCACACGGTTCCGTTGGTCGCCGCAGACGGAACGACCTACAACCAGTACACGTGCGGTGGGGCGCGAGCGCCGGAACAGCTGAACCAAGCCGGCGCTAACTCGCAAGGGGTTCCGGACAACACAACGTTTAGCGTGACCCATGCCGATGGCAATGGGCTGTCGAAATTCGTGGTGTGGACCGACGAAACCAACGCAACAGTTGGTTGCTCATCGACCGTGGCGTGCAGCCTCGTGGCAATCCCGATCATGGGGATCAGTTGCGACGAAACGACTCCTGGCGCGAGTGCTGCCGACCTCACTAGTTGTGAATACCAGGATAGCCAGTCCGGGGTAGTGGCCGACGGTGGAGCTAATCACGCCAGGAGCTTCTCGGTCGAAGGAGACGCATGGTGGTCCGCCTCAAACTGGGATGACCGAATCGTCGTACCGCTAAACTTCGCGCCGCCCGCAAACTACTGCAGCATTGTCAGCACAAAAGCAGCAGTGCTGATTTACGGGTCCGAACTCATGACTGAAGCAGCGCAGCAGTGGGCGCCGACCTTCTGCACGGACCCGAATCGCACGCCCTTCTCCCATGTTGCAGAGGCAGAACCGGCTGCGGTTAACAGTCTCGTTGCTGGCACAACTGAAGCCGCATTTGACTCCTACCCTCCGCCTCCAGCCAGCACATCGGCCACAACTAATTCAGCTACCGGTCCTCCAATCGTCAACGCGCCGGTTGCGATTAGCGGCTTTGCAATCTCAACGTTGGTGGACGACAACGCTGGTCGCGAGGTCACTAACGTGCGGCTCGATGCACGCCTTTTGGCCAAACTTCTCACTGAGTCGTACCCGATCACCCCCGATATCGCGCGCGGTGACGGGGGGACCTGGACGACACAGACGGACCCGGCCACAGGAAAACCAGAGCAGGTTCTCACGTCGCCCGGTCCAATGGTCTCTAACCCGGTTGACATCGTCCACGATCCGGAGTTCATCGCCCTTAACCCGACGCTTGCAGCTGCCGCGGACACGGGCGGCGAATTCAATGCAGCAGAACTGATCGCCCTGTCGTCGAACTCGGACGTCATGCACGCGCTGACCTCCTACATCAACGCAGACCCAGCCGCGGCCGCGTTCATTGACGGCCAGCCCGACCCATGGGGGATGGTAGTGAATCCGGCGTACAAGGGCACATTGTTGCCGACCGATTTCTGGCCGCTGAATGACAGCTGGATCAATACGGGCCTGGCCAACGCGAGTCCTTGCTGGGGCGAGCCGCAAGTCCAGGTCCCTTACATGCCGCTAGTCGCAGCGCCGCTTCTCTACCTTCGTAACGTCACACAGGACATGGAGTTCGGGCTGACGAACTCGACGCTCACCTGCAACCTGCAGCAGGACGGCAGTGCCGCCCTAACCACTGAGGGACGCCAACAGCCCGCCCTGCGCTTTGAGCTCGGCGTCGTTTCGACCTCGGAGGCTAGCCTCTACGGCCTCGACACCGCGGAGCTTGAGTCGCAGTCGGTCGTCACGCCGAGCCAGCAGTTCACTAATGCAGATGCAGCTGACTCCAGCAAGTTCAGCTTCGTCGGGCCGACGGTCGCAGCGATGGCGGCAGCGGCTGATCAACTGGCCGCCGATCCTTCTCTGGGAACGTGGACGCTCGACTACGCCAAGCTTCGAAGTAGTTCGGCGGGCGAGGCCGCCTACCCGGGGACGATGTTGGTGTCGATGAGCGTGCCGACCGTCGGCCTGTCAAGCACCGATGCTGCAGGCTACGCGAGCCTGCTGAGTTTCGCTGTCGGTGATGGTCAGACACCAGGTACCGGCTTCGGGCAGCTACCCGCGGGTTACCTTCCGCTGACGGCCTCGAACGGGCTTGGTCAGCTCGTGGGATACACCCAACGTGCGGCCGCTGCCGTTGCCAACCAGCAGTGTGCGCTGCCAGACCTGACGGACTCCAACAGCAGTGTGTCCACCTACTCCTCGTGTCCTCAGCCGAGCCCCAGTCCCAGTCCCAGTCCGAGCCAGACCGCTTCGGCCACCGCTACCTCTACTCCTGCTCCGAGCGCAACAACCCTAGAGGCACCAACAGTTGCGGCCGCCCAGCCTACGACCGCGCGGCCAGTCATTGCGCCCACGACAAGCCCGCCACCAAGCCCGACCTTCGCCACTACGGCACCGGCTTCGGCGGCTGTGGAGACGCCGACAGTCACGCCCGATGTCCTCCCAACCGGAGCAACACCTAGCTCCCCCGTCGGGCCGGTTGGGAGTCTCGTGCCGCTATTGCTTTTTGTTGGAGCGGTCGGCGGTACTGCATCCCTTGTCGTGAACGCGATCGGGGATCTGATGGCTCGCCGTGCGTTTCGATTCAGCCGATGAGTAGCGGCCTGCTGACCCGCACGCCCGAGCGCGCGACCCGATCTCGCGGCGCGCACCGAGCGCGACCAGCGGTGCCGCTAGCGCCGGCGCGACGGACAAACTCGTCGTCTCGACCGATCCAGCAGTACCAACTTCCGGGAGGCATTCTCGTCGCGAGGTCGGTGCTGGGGTGCTTTACCTTGCTGGCGGTCTGGCTAGTGCTTTACGGGCTCCTGCTCAGCGGAGTGCAGGAGGACCGATCTCAGACGGGACTGTACGCAAAGCTGCGTGCCGAGTTCGCGTCCGAAACGGCACCTGTGGGCGGTGGGATCAAGAACGGTGCGCCAGTGGCCCTCCTCGATGCCCCTAAGGCAGGGTTGCGTCAAGCCGTCGTCGTCGAGGGCACCTCATCCGCCGACTTGCAAAAGGGCCCTGGTCATCTGGTCAACACGGTCCTTCCTGGCCAGGCCGGGATCAGCGCGATACTTGGCAAGGGCGTCACCTTCGGTGCACCGTTTGCCAACATCACCAAGCTGGCCGCGGGTGACCCCATCACCGTCACTACCGGTCAAGGAGTCGCGCACTACGTCGTCAACGATGTGCGGGGTTCCGGGGATCCACTGCCGCCGGCGCTCGCTACCGGTCAAGGTCGGCTCACATTCGTCGCGGTCGTCGGCAGCGGCTGGCGCGCGGGCTGGGCGCCGACGCAGACCGTGTACGTCGACGCCACCCTCCAGGGAGCCGGATTCGCTGCACCCCCTGGCAGGCCTACCCAGACGCCTTCCGAGCAGTCTCCGATGGAAGGCAGTGCGGGTGCGCTGTACCCCCTCGTGTTGTGGCTACAGCTACTTGTTGCCGCAGGCGTCGCGGTGGCATGGGCGCGCGGTCACTGGCGTGGGTGGCAGGTGTGGCTTGCAGGTGCGCCCATCGTCTTCGCCATTAGCTGGATGGCGACCGAGACTGCCGCCAGGCTGCTGCCGAATCTCCTCTAGCCCAGACGCAGCTTAACGAGGCATCGCCGTCGTGATCACCCTCATCGGTGGGTTCGCGTTCGTCTGGCGTTCAAACTCGCCTGTTCGTTCCGTTCCCTTCCTTCCCTAGCTTCAACTCGGGCGGAGGAGGACTCCGCGCACACGATTGGCTCCCAAGGAGGGCACATGCTAAAGAGATCCAGGGTGCTGACGGCGCTGAGTGCGGCTGGCGTAGGTATTGCGCTGCTAGCCAGCAACCAGTCGGCGTACGCCGCGACAGCTCAGGGCCAGGCAAACAAGGCTCAGGCTGACGTCGTCGGTGTGGGTTCTGACACCTTGCAGTTTGCAGCCGACTTCGTGGCGGATGGCTACGGCGTAGCTGGTGGCTACAACACGTTGGGCAACAAGTACCGGATGATTAACTACGACGCCACCCTCGACTCACTTGGGCGCGCGCTCTACAACGCGAACGGCCACGCCTACTACAGCGACGGTAACCCCACCGGTGCCGTTGTGTTGCGTGGCGGCCAGAAGCCAGTTGAGGACCCTGACGGTTCGACGGCCGGCGTCGCGGCGCTGCTTGCTGATTCGCCCGGCTCGGGCACCACCTACGGCCAGAACGGGAGCACCGCTGGCGCTCCCAGCGGATCAATCCAGTACGCGCGGGCGTCGCGCATCATCAAGGCGAGCGAGGAGGCCACGTGCGCAACGGACAGCAGCGGTTGCGGGCAGCTGCATCCCGTCGCTATCGGCACCGACACGCTGGAGATGGCGGTCGTCGCCACCGGTACGAACGCCATTAACCTGACCGCGGCGCAGTTGAAGAGCGTCTACTCATGCGCCGGAACCAATACGGTTGGAAGCGTCTCTGGATACTTCAAGTGGTCGGACTTCGGCGGTGGCTCCTCGGACGTGATCCTGCCTGTCGTCCCTCAGACTGGCTCCGGCACGAGGAACGACTTCCTCAGCAACATCGGTTTGGGTAGCAGTTACAGTCCCCCGAGCTGCGTCGCGGTGGGACAGGAGCACGATCCACAGGGCATTTTGCAGCAGTCGAACCCGGCTGACGCGATTGAGCCGTTCTCGCTTGCTCGAGCGACCCTGATCAACAGCGGTTACTTTGCAAACGCCGGCGAGGCAGCTGGTCAGATTTCGCTCGAGAACACGGGCAGCTTCTACAGTTTCACTCGCAACATGTACGTCGTGATACGCGAGGTCGACAACGGCATCGTCACCCCATGGCAGCCCGGTGGCACGAAGAACTGGGCGAAGCAGCTATTCATCGGGAGCACGAGCTATCTCGCCAGCGGTCCGGGTCAGGCGTTGGTCCAGGACGCCGGCTTCGTCGGCGGATACGTCGACTGTGGCGCCAACGACAGCACCAGCGGCGCGTGTCCTGCTGAGGGCTGAGTTGTAAGTCTGCTCAAACGAGGGTCCTTTTGGCGCCGGCCCTGATTGCCGGTGCCGGCGCCAAATAGGACCGTCGCAAAACGGAATAGCTGAAAAGGCTGTTGAACTCTCATTCAGACGACTCTGATCACACAGGGAGATATACACATGAAGCTTCACCTGAAGCGCGCGCTGGCAGGGGTAAGCGCTCTTGCCGTCGCAGGCGGTGTGGCGGTAGCCGCGGGAGGGACCGCGCTTGCGGCCGCCCCGTGGGAACCGAACACGACTTACCAGATCGGCACGATCACAATCCTTGACGCGAACGGTGTTCCGGTCACCAGCGGTCCGATTAACCAGCCGTTCGGCGCGTATTACCTCGGCTCGAAAGCAGCTGGCGGTACAGCGGACACCGCAGCAACGATCAACTTCTACACACCGGTAAAAGGTCAAGACCCTGGTTCTTGGTCTGGCGACCAAGTTTCGTTGACCGAGACCTACAACCCTGCACCGTCGACGTGGGCGGCGGTACCAAAGGCGCTCGGTAACGCGCACCTGCCGGTGGTAAAGACAAACACAACCGACCTCAACGCGCAGGCGATCGAAGGGGACATCCCGAACGCCAACTCCGACCCAGCCTGGCAGAACCTCTATCAGCTGCGGATGATCACCTCCGACTCGAACCAGTACGACGCTGCTGACATCTTGATCAGCGGAAGCACGTGGAGCTTGGTTCCCGAGCCGGACACATCGACCGCTGCAACGACGACGACAACGCTGACCGCGTCGCCGGCGAGCCCCGATGTGACCAGCACGGTGAGCAACGTACCGGTCGTGTTGACGACAAAGGTGACACCAGCTGTTGGGCTCCCGAGTGGCTTCACTGGGTCGCCGGGCACGGTGCAGATTACGACTCCCGGGTCGCCTGCCACCGTGATCGATACTCAGGCAGTTCCGGCCGGGGCGAGCGCGCCGTACACCATCACGACGAACTTGTCGCTGGCCAACCCGACGAACACGAGCTACGTTGCCACGTTCTACCCGGACAACGGGACGACGCTTAATGGTTCCGCGTCGGGCGTGGTGCCCTACGTGGTCGAGAAGCAGTCCGACAGCACGGCAACAACATTGTCCGTGATCTGGGGCGCCAACGCCGGTGACCAGAACGCGTACAGCGGTACGGTCACCGACACGACTACGCCGCCACTGTCGCCGGTGCCGGTGAACCAGGGGACGGTCGAGCTCTTTGACAACGGCTCGACTTCGCCGCTGAACCCGACCCCGCTTGCAGTGACGAATGGTGCGTTCACCTTCTCTAGTTCTTTCGCTTCACCAGGCGATCATTCGGTTGTGGCGGTCTACTCTGGCGTCAACGGTGTCTATGGGACGTCCCCGTCGGCTCCGCAAACCAAGACGCAGGGCGCCGCTCCGGGTGACCCGTGTGACGCAACTGCTGGTGCCCAGTGCACCGACGTGCAGAACATCACCGCAAAGATCCCGAACGGAGTCCTCTCAATCTCAACTCCGTATACCACAACCCCGCTCGACCTCGGGACGCTTGCGCTCGACCCGCACGACACGTACTTCACCGCGCACGCGTACTTCGGTAACAGCGCAACGGATCCCACGCAGGACATCCTCATCACCGACACCCGCTCAGGAGGCGACCACCCCTGGACTGCCCAGGCGATGAGTAGCAAACTGACTCAAGCCGGTGGTAGTGGGCAGATTAGTGGTGAGAACGTCGGTCTCACCGCGCTCACCGAGGTGCCCGTCACTGGCAACGGGTTTAACGACTCGGCAGCCAACTTCAAGACGTACGACAATGCGGCGGCGACCCCGCCCGTGCTTGCGACTGACGCCCTGTTCCAAGGCCTTGGCAACGAGCACCACGACTTTGCCCAGGCACTGACTGCAGGTCTCGGATCGGTCGGGCTCTACGGCACGCTCACGTTGAACGCGCCGAGCTCGACACCGGCTGGCACGTACAACGGCACGATCACCTTCACATTGGTTGGCTCCATCGTCGCGAGCGGCTGAGCTTGAAGCTTTTCGCGTACGAGTAGATAAGCGGACGAGTAGGGAGCCGGGCGAGCAGCAAAGCTGCCCGCCCGGTTCTCGTCGTTCGGCGTTCACCTCAAGCTCTCTCGTCGTACACCTACCGAAGGTTGGCTCTATCCGTGCACCGGTTCCTTAGACGTCATCCTCTGATCACCTGGCTCCGATACGCGTTTGCGCTGGGTAGCCTCGCCGTCGCCACGACGGTGCTGGCGCCGGACGTTGTGCACGCGGCATCACCGTCGCCGTCGCCGAACACAGGGGGCGCGGCGTCCGCCGCGCCCTCATCATCCGCGCCGAAGACCGCCGGGTTCGGCCTAGGGCCAGCAACAGCTAGGGCGCTCGACGACCGAACTCTGTATCAGTGGTCTGCATCGCCGGGCGGGACCCTGACTGACCACGTCGCCATCGTCAACTATGGCACCCAGCCGTTGACTCTTGACCTTTATGCGAGGGATGCCTCGAACGCCCCAAACGGGGCTCTAAGCCTACAGGCTAAGGATATCAAGCCGACCGACGCTGGCTCCTGGATCACAATCGAGATCCCGGGGAATGCCTCGACTGTGACGGTGCCGGCGCGTTCAACGGTCATAGCACCGCTCCTGCTGACGGTTCCGCGGAACGCATCGCCCGGTGACCACACCGCTGGAGTCATCGTCTCGCTGACAGCCAAGGCGACAGCAACGAACGGCGCGCAGACAGTGGCCCCGAACTTCGAGCAGCGTGTGGCGGTTCCCGTCGACCTCCGGATCTCAGGTGCTTTACGGCCGAGCCTTTCGGTTCAGTCACTCAGATCTGCCTACGAACAGAACGTGAATCCGGTCGGCAGGGGCACCACGACGGTGACCTACCGCGTCGTCAACACTGGAAACGTCAATCTGGGCGGTCAGCAACACGTGACTGTGAGTGGTCTGTTTGGGTCAGTGCACGCCAAGGCGCCGGACATCCCCGTTTTGTTGCCGGGCAACGCGATCGCGGTGACTCTCAAGGTTCATGGTGTCCTGCCCAAGTTCCTCATGTCCACGGAGGTCGCAGTCGTGCCGGCCACGCCCGCTGGCGATGTCGATCCAGGTCTCGTTGGCGCAGATGCGAGCAAGCATTTCTGGGCGGTTCCGTGGATGCTGCTCGGGATCATCGTCGCATTGGTGGTCATCTGGCGCGTGAGTCGACGTGTTCGGGGTCGAGGGAGTCGACATGGCGGGCGCGGCACGAATGGCGGTCGGCGTCGTCGTGGCAACCCGACTGCCCACAGTTCGACCATACGTAAACCGGTAGATCATGATCCAGGGAGTATTTCGGTGACAAACAGCAGCGCCCGGGTAGTCCGCCGCGTAGGCCTTGCTGCGATCGCAGTCGTGATTGCAATGGCTGCGCCCGCGGGGTCGGCTCTTGCCTCCTCAGGTTTGCCGTATACCGACTCGAACGCGCAGGGCTCGATCGGGTTGTGCGACAAGAATGGCAACAACATCACACATGGCAGCGTGTACGACAAGCCTTTCGCCTGGAAGGCCGTGAGTGCTGAGCCAGCCCCGCCTTCTTTACGTGGAAGTGGCAGATCGGCGACGCTGTATGCATATCAGCCGCGAAAGGGAGTTGATCCCAGCTACTGGAGCGGCGAGCAACTCACCGCGACTAGTGCGTACTCCGATCCGGCCATCCCGATCGCCCAGGCTACGGATCGCGACATAGCGCTATCTGACGACCTCAACGATTTTCCGCCCCAGTGGAACAAACTGGTTCAGTTGCGCATGTATTTCAGTGCACTGAGCGCGGGCGTGCAGAGCACGACGTACCCGGTCGGGGATATACGCGTCGATGGCACCACATGGACACTGGTTGACGGTGCGAAGGTCGACTGCAAGACCGGGAGCGCGATATCCATGGAGGCGGCCTTGCCGTCGTCCAACCCGGCTGGTCTGAAGCCCCCGCAGCTGTTGTCGACGTCAGCGGCCAAGGCGGTAGGCGCCGCGGTGCCAAAGGGAAGCGCCGTTTCTACGAAGTCGAGCGCCTCGTCGGAGCCGCCATCAAGCGCCGGTCCAGCAGCAGGGACAACAAGCGCCGCGGCTGCAGCTGGTCTCAGCAGACCGTCCGCAGTCGCACTAGCGGCAAACGGCACACCCTCAAACCGCGAATCGGGGAAGAACCACTCAGGCCTCGTTGTCGTTGCCGTGGTGGTCGTCGTTCTTGCCGGTTTTGCTACTTGGTATTGGCGGCGTTCTCGGGCCAGCGGGCCGTCGTGAGGCCACCAGCCGTTCATAGGGGCTGCATCCGCCGTTCGCGTCCGCGACGACTGCTCTTTTCTCCCCTGTACCAAGCTTCCCTCGGCTCGTCCGCGGGCGACGGCCTAGCTGTCAATGGACGGACGCTTATTACGGGAGCACGCACATGAGTACAGCGGGTATCGATCCGGCAGAGCGGGGATCGAGGCGAGGCGCCCTGCGGATTATCGTCACGCTCATCGTTGCGTTCGCTCCGCTTTCAGCGCTTGTGGTTGCCGGCGGAGAACTCGGCCAGAAGGCTGCCTCAGCGGCGACCACCCCAGGCTGGGAGCCGGATCCACACTCAAACGGGTCAATAGTCCTTACAGACGCCTCAGGGACCCCGATCACGAGCGGCAGTATTGACGCTCCTTTTGCGGCCTACGCTGTCGGCACACTCGCAGCGAACCCCGGCACCGACACGACCGCGACGTTGGACTACTACACACCAGTTCAGGGCCTCGATCCATTGAACTGGTCGGGCGAGCAGATCTCGCTATCCACGACCTACAAGCCGGCGCCGTCAGGCGTCCCTGCAAACCTTGCGGCTCTCGGCAACGCTGGCGTGCCAGTGGTGACGGAGCATTCCAACGACCTTCCGCCGAGCGCGATGGTTGCTGACTTCCCCAACAACAGCACCGACGCCGCCTGGGCGCACATGTACGAACTGCGGCTGGTGTCGTCCTCTCCTGGTGCACCGCCCAACAGCACGCCTTACGACTCCGCGGATATCTTGATCACCGGGAGTACATGGCAGCTCGTGTATCCGGCGACATCCACGCTGCCGTCCGCGTCACCTTCTCCTTCTCCTTCTCCTTCTCCTTCTCCGACACCGTCACCTTCTCCTTCTCCGACACCGTCACCTTCTCCGTCCGCGTCACCTTCACCTACTCCGACGGCGAGCCCCACGCCGAGTGCATCGGCGCAAGTTAGCGCGGTGGACTCAACCGGCAACGCACTGGCAGCAGATCCAAACCTGCTTGCGGGGGATTCCGTGGTGCTAACGGCCAGGGGGTTCACGGCCAGCGAAACGGTGACTGTGACCGTGCACTCGACTCCTGAAACGCTGACCCCGGCCACAGCCAGCACCGCGGGAGTGGTGACGTATACCTATACGGTTGGGTCGGACCTCGCTGACGGATCACATGCAGTCGTCTTCGCAGGTAGCACAAGCGGCGTGAGCAGGACCTGGACCTTCACGATCGGCGCCGCGTCCGCGACGCCGTCTGCAAGTGTGCTCGGCGAGCAGATTTCCGGCACACCCGCAAGCCTGCCGTTCACTGGGTCGAACATCGGGCGACCGGTGCTCTTCGCCGTTACGGCGCTGTGGAGTGGATTCATCCTGCTGCTCCTCGGCCGTCGCCGTGTCGTCCTCGAAGTTCCAGGTGGAGATCCGCGTCCGGGCGTCACCGGGACAACCTTCGCTGGGGCGCGCCATCGCGCGACTGGCGCAACCCGTGGGCGTCACAGAAGCGTTAGCCGCGCCGTCCCGCGTAACTAGAAGTAGTAGGAAGCGTGGCGATGTTCGCGCTCGACGTCGTACCACCAGCACTGCGACGTCGGCGCGAGCATCTCGCTCGCCGAGGTGCAACTAGCGGGACGTCGGTTGGTGTACCGAGCCGCGGCCGGCACACGGCGCGCGCGGAAGGGTCACCGACGCAAGCGCCGCGTGCGGCCGCGGCGGGCGTGTATGTGCTTGCTGCGATCGTCCTTACTACACGGCTGTGGGCCGACCCGGCGCATCGAATGGTTGCCGGCAACCCGCATGACACGGATCTCTATAGCTGGTGGCTCTCATGGATTGCCTATCAGCTCAGCGGCGGTCACTTCTCGCTGATTACTCACGCCATGAACGAGCCGACTGGCGTGAACGCTACGTGGAACACGTCCTTGTTGCTGCCGGGCATCTTGCTTAGTCCGATTACTCTGTTGGCGGGCGCGCAGGTCAGCTACAACCTGCTTCTCTTCGTCGGCATCGCGGGCTCCGCGTACACCGCGCACCGACTTCTCTTGCGCCATGCCGGAGTGCGGTGGTGGCCCGCGTTGGCGGGTGGCGCGCTGTATGGCTTCTCGCCAGCGATGGTGCACGCGTCGATCGGACACGTGTCACTTGTGTTCGGGCCGCTTGTTCCGCTGCTGATCTCGGCCACGCTCGACGTAGTGACCAACCGCGTGTCACCCGTTGCCGGTGGCTTTCGACTTGGTGCGTTGTCATCCGCGCAGTTGCTGACAGGCGAGGAGCTGCTATTCGATACGGCGTTCCTGACCGGGCTGCTTCTCATCGTGCTAGCCATCTGCCGGCCAACTGATGTCGCACGCGCGCTGCGCTCGCTTGGGCTTGCGATATGGGCGGCGCTTGCTTTGGTCTTGACCGTCGCTGGCTACCCGCTGTGGATTCAACTTCATGGTCCGCTCACGCAGCACGCCAGTCCGCTGCTCGAGGACTATACGAAGGTAGATCTCAGCGAGTTTGCTACGCCCTCGCAAATGATGCTGTTTCACACTCACCACTCCGCCGCAGCAGCATTGGCGATTGGACCGAATCGCGAAGAGTACCTCGGCTATCTCGGTTGGCCGCTCCTGGCCTTTCTTGTTGCCGCGGCCGTGCTGTTGTGGCGCAACGTGCCGGCTCGAGTTGTCGCCATCATGGCTGCAGCGACCATGACGTTCTCACTCGGCGAGCACTTGAAGTTCCACACGCATCAAACACGTATCCCCATGCCGTGGACCCTGGCAATGCATCTGCCGCTGTCCTCTGACGTGGCAGTCGCCCGGTTTGCACTATTCAGTCCGCTGGCAGCAGGCGCGCTACTCGCCGTCGCGCTCACGCGACTGCAGAAGTACCGGGTCGCGGCGATTCTTGTTGCGGTCGCGGTGTTGATCCCTCTTGTACCGCGGCCGTTCCAGACCGCGCGCGTGACGACCACACCGGCGTCGTTGGTTGTGGCGGCGAAGAGCGTGCAACCTGGCAGCACGGTCCTGGTGCTGCCATTCCCTGACGCGAACTTTACGGATCCCATGCGATGGCAGGCGAGCACCGGATTCAGATACGCGATGCCGGGTGGCTACTTCATCGGACCAGCGTGGGACGGACGCGGCTACATCGGCGGCGATGTCGCGCGCGCTTCGGCAACCTTGCTGCGCGCAATTGCAGGTGGCAGTCAGCCGCCGCAGTTCACGGCGGCTGAGCGCCAGACTCTCGCGACAGACCTCGCCTATTGGCACGTCAGTGCCGTGCTCCTAGGGCCGGGTCCCGGCAACGCGTCACTCGCTCAAGCTATGACCGCCGTTCTCGGCACGCCGCAGGTGAGCAACGACTCAACGATGGTGTGGCGGCTGAAGAGCTAGCGGCTTAGGGCTCGAACTTGTAGCCCAGGCCGCGCACGGTAACGAGGTGTCGAGGGCGCGCGGGGTGTTCTTCGACCCGGCTACGCAAGCGCTTTACGTGCACGTCGAGCGTCTTCGTGTCGCCGACATAGTCGCTGCCCCACAACCGGTCGATCAGCTGGTTGCGCGTCAGCACTCGACCGGCGTTGCGCAGCAGCAATTCGAGCAGCTCGAACTCCCGCAGCGGCAAGGTAATCGCTTCGCCCCGCACAGAAACCACATGCCGGTCAGGATCTAACCGCACAGGACCAGCTTCAACGATGCCTGAGACACCAACCTCAACGCTGTCACTGCGCCGCCGCATGACAGCTCTGATGCGCGCAACGAGCTCGCGTGCCGAGAATGGCTTCGTCACGTAGTCGTCGGCACCGAGTTCGAGCCCGACGACCTTGTCGACCTCGCTGTCGCGAGCTGTCAGCATGATCACCGGGACGTCACTGCGCTCGCGCAATCGTCGGCACACCTCAGTTCCGGGCAAGCCGGGAAGCATCAGGTCGAGGATCACTAGATCAGCCCCGTGCCGTTCGAACTCCTCGAGGCCAGCTGGTCCGGTCGTCGCGACCCGCACCTCGAATCCTTCACGGGTAAGCATGTACGCGAGTGTCTCGGAGAACGACTCCTCGTCTTCGATGACGAGCAGATGCGTCACAACTCCTGACCTTTCTGATTCGGCAGATTGCCGTCGGTGGCCACAGGTGGCACGGGTAAGCACAGGGTGAACGTGGAACCCACGCCGGGGTGGCTCCAAAGCCCCACCCGACCGCCGTGGTTGTTCGCGATGTGCTTCACGATCGCGAGGCCAAGACCGGTTCCGCCGGTGGCCCGGGATCGTGCTGTGTCGACCCGATAAAACCGCTCGAAGACCCTTTCCTGGTCGACTTTTTCGATGCCAACGCCCTCGTCGCTCACAGTGATCTCGACGCTGCGCTCCCCGCCGTCCGCAAAAGTTCTTACGCCCACGCCCACCCGAGAGCCTGGCGACGAGTAAGCGATTGCGTTCTCGATGAGGTTCGTCAGTGCTGTGGTGAGCTGCCGGCGGTCGCCCCACACATGTGCTCCGTCCGCGGGGCCGACGTCGAGAGAGATGCCGGCCGCCTCGGCACGCACCTGCAGCGGATCAGTCGCATCAGCAATGACGTCGCTGACCCGGATCGACTCCATCGCAGGCAACGGCTCGCCGCCTTGGAGCCGCGACAACTCCAACAACTCCTGGACGAGTCGAGACATGCGGCCTGCCTCGTGCAGCATCCGCTCGGTGAACTGCTTCATTGCGACCGGATCGTCGGTGGCGTCGCGCAGGGCCTCCGCCAGCAGGAGCATCGCACCGACCGGCGTCTTCAGTTCGTGCGAGACGTTGGCGATGAAGTCACGCCGGACGGCCTCGAGGCGGCGTGACTCCTGGAGGTCGTTCATCAGGAGCACGACCTGGGCAGTCCCCGGCACGGGTGCGGCGACCACGTGGACCGCGCGAAACGACGATCCCCACGGCAAGTCGAGGTCCTGGGCGATGCGGAGTCCTGTCCGCCGAGCCTCGCGGGCGATCCGCGAAAGCATGCGCGAGGTCAGCTCACGGCCGTAGACGACCCGAAGCGCCAGGGCAGCCTCGTTGGCGAGCAGGACCTCGTCGTCGTCGAGGAGAACCGCACCGGTCTCCAGCGCGGCGGCTACGGTTGCGAGAACTGCCGCCGTCGCCGACGGTGGTTCAGGCTCCACAGGAGTCGACCGCACAATCCGAATGGTAGGGAACTGCAGCGCTGTCAACAAACGAACGGGACGCGTTGGCCGACTGTTCACCCTGCGTTCTGTAGTCTGTCGCCTCGTCGCCCACCGCCGTCCATCCAAGTGACAGACTCTGCGGTTGGATGTGCGATGGTTCCGGCTTTGCGGACGGCGGAGCGGAAGTTGACCGAAGGGAGCGAGCGTGCGCGACGCCTATCACGACGAGCTTGACGCCATCACGGACCAACTCGTTGAGATGACCGAACTGGTTGGCCAAGCGATCACCCGGGCGACCGATGCCCTGCTCAACTCCGACCTCGCCACCGCCGAGAGCGTGATCGACAGCGACGACGCGGTCGACATCATCCGCGAGAACGTTGATCGGCGCACGGTCGACCTCATCGCTCGCCAGCAGCCGGTCGCCGGCGATCTAAGGGCCCTCACGACTGGCCTTCGCATCGCCTCCGACCTCGAGCGCTCGGGCGACCTCGCTGTTCACGTAGCGAAGCTGGCCCGGCGGAAGTTTCCGGCCTGTGCGGTCCCGAGTGAACTCCAGGCAACGATCCGCGAGATGGGTGACGTTGCGGCCGACATTGTCGGCAAAGCCGGAATTGTCGTCGCGGGTCGCGACGCCGATCGTGCGGCTGAACTCGAATCCGACGATGACGTGATGGACCATCTGCACCGCACGCTCCTGCTCACGATGCTCGCACCCGAGTGGCCCTACGGGGTCGACACGGCAATCGACTTGGCGTTGGTCGGCCGCTACTACGAGCGCTTCGCTGACCACGCCGTCGCCGTGGCAAAGCAAGTCGTGTACCTCGTCACCGGGGAAACGGCAATGCGGAACTAAAGACCGCTCGCTATGTGGATGTTCACCGCCCGTTCATCCCGCCGTCGGTAGCCGTCCATTTCGCTCGCCTAGTTTCATGGGCGACTCACCCATTCCCGACCTAGCTCTATTCCCGGCGGCCTCGCACGAACCCATCGTCCGAGCCACCAGAAGATGGCCCCGACCGACAAAGCCGGTTCGGTTGACCGACACAGGAGGAGTTACCTCGTGAGGACCTCACGTATCGCCACATCCCTGCTAATCGCAGGTGTCTTGTTGGCGGCTGCTGCATGTAGCAGCAGCAAGAAGACCACCAGTTCGCCCACTAGCGCGGCACCAGCGCCAACCACAGCGGCTTCGTCCGCACCTGCAGCCCCGGCGACCACGGCCGCTGCGTCGACCGCTGCATCAAGCGCCCCGGCAGCGGCCGGCAGCGCGCCCGCGTGTGTCACCGGCTCGTTGGCCGCGCAGGGCTCTACATTCCAGGCCAACATGGAGACGCAATGGAGCAAGGACTTCGGTGCCTTGTGTTCCGGCGCCAAAATCAACTACCAGGGCACCGGGTCGGGTGCCGGAATCACCGCGATCGGCAACGGCACGGCGGATTTCGCTGGCTCCGACGTCACCATGGCGGCTGCTGACCAAACCAAGGCGAACGCCGCGTGCGGTAGCACGGCGATTACCATTCCGATTACGGTCGGTGGCGTGGCAATGATCTACAACCTCAAGGGTGTGACGGGCTTGAAGCTTTCGACGCCCACTATCGCCGGCATCTTTGACGGCAAGATCACCAAGTGGAACGACCCCGCGATCGTCGCTGACAACGCTGGTACCACGTTGCCGTCGACGCCCATCAGCGTCTTCTACCGCAACGACAGCTCCGGCACGACGTCGGTGTTCACGTCCTTCCTGCAGCAGGTGGCGGGCAGCGCTTGGACACTGGGTAGTAGCAAGACCATCACGTTCTTTACCGGCGCCCAGGGCGCCAAGGGTTCGGCAGGCGTGGCGGCTGGGGTAACCCAGACGGAAGGCGGAATCACCTACGACGAGGAGTCCTACGCGAAGGCGCAGAGCCTTCCGACGGCGATGGTCAAGGGTGCCGGAAGTAGCTTCACACTTCCGACGACGGCCGACGTCTCGACGGCGACCGGCGAAGGCTTCACGATCGTTGGCACGGGCAACGACCTTGCTGGCAAGATGGACTACACGAAGATGACCGACGGCTACCCGATTTCGACCGTCTCTTACGCGATCGCCTGCACGAAGTACAAGGACGCGGCCAAGGGTTCCCTGGTCAAGTCCTACCTGTACTACGTCGTGAGCAAGGGTCAGGCCGCGGCCGATGGGCTGGGGTACGCACCGCTGCCGACTGACTTGGCCGCAAAGGACGAAGCAAGCATCTCGGCCATCTCGTGACGCAAAGCACGGCCGGGGTCGAGCACGACTCGACCCCGGCAGGGACGCCTCGAAGGGCTCGACGTTTCGAGCCCTTCCGGGGCATCACCTTTGCCGCGTCGGTGCTCGTTCTTCTCATCCTCGGCGCCATCGCGGTATTCCTGATCATCAAGGCAATCCCATCGCTGAGCCACGACAAGAAAAACTTCTTCACCACCAAGTCGTGGAGCCCCGATGCGGACCCACCCGTGTTCGGTATCGCCGTCCTGGTGTACGGCACAGTTCTTTCCAGCGTGCTCGCCCTCGTGCTTGCGGTGCCGGTCGCCCTCGGCGTCGCCATCTTCGTGGTCGAGTACGCGCCGCGCCGGCTCGCAACCTGGCTCGGGTACCTCATCGATATGTTGGCGACTGTGCCATCAGTCGTGTACGGCCTCTGGGGGCTGCTGTTTCTCGTCCCTCACATCAGAGGGTTCCAGCATTTTCTGGCCACGACATTCGGCTGGATACCGATATTTGCCGATCCCAACAATCGGACGTCGGTAGCCAGCCGCTCGATCTTTGTCGCGTCGATCGTGCTCGCCATCATGGTGCTGCCGGTGATTGCTGCCATCGCGCGCGAGGTACTGCGCCAGGTGGACCCCAGCCTGAAGGAAGCCGCTCTCGCATTAGGGGCCACCCGGTGGGAAATGGTGCGCACGGCGTTGCTGCCACCGAGCTGCCCAGGCATCATTGGGGGCATCATGTTGGGGCTAGGGCGCGCTCTCGGTGAAACCATCGCGATCGCGTTGGTCCTCGGCACGAGCTTCGCCGTGAGCCTCCACGTCCTGCAACCGGGCGGCAACACGATCGCGGCGAACATCGCCAACTATTTCGGTGAGGCCGGCGACACAGGACGCTCCGCGCTGATCGCGACCGGCTTGGTGCTGTTCGTCATGACGCTCGGCGTCAACCTCATTGCCCGTACGGTTATCTACCGTTCCGCGGTTAAGCAGGGTGGTCTGCGATGAGCGCTGCGAGCGCGATGGCGGGCCCGGGAGCCGCAGCGACATCACAGGTTTGGAAGTTGCGCGGACGGCGCGCGATAGTCAACCGCCTCATGACCGGCGCGATGTATTTGGCGTTCCTTGTTGCCGTCATACCTCTTGCGTTGGTGATTTGGTACACGGTCGGCAAGGGTTTGACGCGGTTCAGCTGGTCGTTCCTCACGCATTCGATGGCAGGCGTCGGTCCCAATGACGTCACCGGGGGTATATACCACGCGATAACCGGGACAGTCGAGCAGCTGCTCATAGCGGCAGCGATATCGGTGCCGCTGGGACTCCTCGTTGCGATCTACCTGAACGAGTACGGCGCCAAGGGCTTCTCTACCGTTGTCAGGCTCCTGGTCGACGTCATGACCGGTATCCCGTCCATCGTGGCCGGCCTGTTCGTACTGGCGTTCTGGGTACTCGGTCTACACGAGGGGTATTCCGGCTTTGCTGGTTCGATGGCGCTGTCGATCCTGATGCTGCCTGTCGTCACGCGGTCGTCCGAAGAGATGCTGAGGCTGGTTCCGAACTCCTTACGCGAGGCCGGGTATGCCCTCGGGATCCCCAAGTGGCGCGTGATTATCTCGGTCATCCTGCCAGCCGCGCGCACCGGAATCACGACCGGCATCATGCTTGCTGTCGCGCGCGTAACGGGTGAGACTGCGCCGCTACTGCTAACAGCAGCGGGCACCTTGTTCGTCAACAACAACCCATTCCACGGCCAGCAGGAAGCGCTTCCGTTGTACGTCTTCAGCTCGGCCGCGGGTGGAACTCCTGCAGATGTCAACCGCGCGTGGTCGGCGGCACTTACTCTGATACTTATGGTTGTCCTGCTCTACGTGATCGCGCGGCTTCTGACGCGCCGTGACGCCACCCGGAGGTGAGCGGTCCCATGGCTAAGCGGATCGAGGCGCTCGGTCTTTCGTGCTACTACGGCAAACACAAGGCTGTAGAGAACGTCACGATGGTGATCGAGCCCAAGGCCGTCACTGCCCTGATCGGCCCCTCGGGGTGCGGCAAATCGACGTTCCTGCGCAGCCTTAACCGGCTGCACGAGGTGATTCCTGGCGCCTACATCACCGGTCAGGTTCTCCTTGACGACCACGACATCTATGCGCCTGGCGTCGATCCGGTGGCGTTGCGGCGCAGCGTCGGCATGGTGTTTCAGCGGCCGAACCCGTTCCCCACGATGTCGATCTACGACAACGTCGCGGCCGGGCTGAAATTGGGCGGTACCAAGGGGAAAGACCTCGATGTCGTGGTCGAGCGCGCCCTTACCGGTGCTCACTTGTGGGCCGAAGTCAAGGATCGGCTGAAGAAGCCGGCGCTCGCACTCTCCGGTGGCCAGCAGCAGCGGCTGTGCATCGCGCGCGCGATCGCCGTTGAGCCTGAAGTGTTGCTGATGGACGAGCCCTGCTCGGCTCTCGACCCGATCTCGACGCTGGCGATCGAGGACCTCATCGCCGAACTCAAGGACCGCTACACGATCGTGATCGTGACGCACAACATGCAGCAGGCGAGCCGGGTCAGCGAGACGACTGGCTTCTTTACCCTCGCCGGTGCCGGGCAACCGGGGGTGCTGGTCGAGTACGACGCGACGAGCCGCATTTTCTCCGTGCCCGCAGACAAGCGCACCGAGGACTACATCACCGGCCGCACCGGCTGACCCGCCGAATTCCTCTTCGTTCCGTTGGCTGCAGACAAAGTACATCGGTGACCGAACCTTTCGGGAGACGGCACTTTCGCCGTACAGTGGGCTGATGCCGACTCCACGACCCAGGCCAGCGCCGTCCGGTGACGCCGAGCAGCTCACCGAAGTCGTCAACCGACTACGGCGGGTGCTTCGAGCCGGGATCCGCACTGACTATCCGTGGGAAACCTTGCCGATGGCCCAGATCGAATTGCTGCAGTGCTTACGCGATCACGACCCCGATGGGATCCGCATCGGCGACATTTCCGTCGAGCTGCACTTGGCTCCAGCTACTACCAGCGGGCTCGTGCAACAGCTCGTAGAAGCGGGCACCGCGGGGCGCCACCCAGTGCCGGAGGACCGCCGGGTCGCCGTCGTCCGCATCACCACCGCGGGCAGGAAACAACTGCTGGAATGGCAACAAGCCCACGAACGCCGCCTAGGCGCCGCCTTGAAACAACTGTCGGTGTCTCAACGCGCCGCCGTTCGCGCAGCCCTGCCGGCGTTGACTGTCCTGGTCGACAAACTCAGCCAGCCGGAGCCCGATGCCGCAGCGATGGCCGCGACGGGACGCCGCCCCGGACGCAGCTCCCCATGAGACGCCCGGCGGCCGAAACCGACGCCGAAAGGCCCTCGGGGATCGCGATCAAACGCGAGCCCTCATGTCACAGAGCAGGAGCTGGTGGTGTGCGCAGCCATGCGATTGCTGCGGCGAGAACCGCGAGAGCGGCGAGCACGGTCGCGCAGGTTTGGAATCCGGCGGTCACGGCGTGTTCTGACGCGCCAGGTTGTTGGGCATTGCGTAGTCCGAGGACCAGCCCGGTGACGGCGACACCCAGCGAGGTCCCCAGGCCGCGGGTGAGGTTGAGGACTCCGCCGGCCATGCCCGAGTGGTGAGTCGGTACGGCGGCCATGATGGCGGCGTTGTTCGCGGGCGTGAATGCACCCAGCCCTACGCCGATGCCCGCGAGCAATACGACGACGGTTATTCGGTCGCGGGCTTCAGCCGCTAGGCACCCGAGCATGGCGGCCGTGAGGAGCATGCCTGCCACAGTGGGCAGTCGGGCGCCGATGCTGTCTCGGGCTCGGCCGGCGAACGGAGCAACCAGCCCGAGCGCGACCGGCAGCACCCCAAGTTCGAGACCTGCACGGATGGCGGACAGATGTTGGGCGTGTTCGAGGAAAAATGGGACGACGAACAGCACACCGAACAGCACTAGGTAGCTGAGTAACCCGGCCGCGATGCCGGCGGTGAAGTCGAGTCTGCGGAACAGGTCGAGGTCGATCATCGGTCCCGGGGTGCGCATTTCCCGCCGCAAGAACAGCACGGCGAGACCTGCCGACGCAGCAAGCAGCAGCAATGGCGTCGGATGGGTCAGTCCGGTGCTGCCGGCGATGTTGAGCGCGAGCAGGAACGCCACGATGCCTGGCCCGAATAGGGCCAGCCCGGTCCAGTCGAATGTGGTTCGCGCGGCGAGGTTTCGGGAGCGGGGTAACAGGAACCAGGCCAGCGTCATGCCGATCAGCCCGACCGGGCCATTGAGGAAGAAGATCCAGCGCCAGCCGGCGACGCCGATCAGCAAACCGCCGACGCTGGGACCGAGCGCGAGACCGACAGCTTGCGCACCACCTTGGATCCCGATCGCGCGCCCCAAACTCGACCTGGGTATCGCGGTGGCGATCAGGGCGACCGAGTTGGCTTGCAGCATCGCGGCGCCGATCGCCTGTACAACGCGGCAGCCGATCAACACGCCGAGGTTGGGCGACAGGCCGCAGCCGATGGAGGCGAGGGTGAAGACGCCGAATCCGTAGGTGTACAGCAGCTTGCGACCGATCATGTCGGCGAGGCGGCCGACGGCGGTAACGGTGGCGACCAGCGTCAGTAGATAGCTGAGCGCGACCCATTCGACAGCGGCGAGGCTGGTGTGGAACTGCTGCTGCAGCGTGGGGAGTGCGAGGGTCACGATCGAGGCGTCGAGTTGCCCCAGGAAGGCGCCGATGCTGACGGTCGCGACCACGAGCCAAGGCGCATTACGCCTGTTGCGGATCGCGAGTGGCCGCCGTGGCTCGACCAACAGCCGTGCCCAGCCGCGCGGCGGGTCTGTCGGTTCGGTGCCGGTCACGGATCGGGGAGATCGTCGTCGCGAGAGGGTGACCGCGGCGCAGGGGCGCCCGGTTGCGACGGTGGGATGACGACAACGTCGGGCTCGAACGATCCGAACATCGAATCCCACTGGTCGCCGATCGGCGACCCGTTGGCCTCGCGCACCGCCTTGCGGTCGGCGCGGTCGGCGCGGTCGGGGCGGGTCATGAAGAGATAGATCGCGCCGCCGAGGAAGACCAGGATCGATGTCCAGTCGTTGAGCCGGAGTCCGGCGATGTGGTTGGCGTGGTCAACGCGCAGGTATTCGACCCACGCGCGGCCGGCGGTGTAGGCGAGTACGTAGAGGGCGAACAGTCGGCCGCGGCGCAACGAGAACCGCCGGTCGGCCCACACCAGCAGCAGTGCGACACCGATGTCCCACAGCGACTCATAAAGGAAGGTCGGCTGGTAGAGCGCGATCGTCGGGGTGGCTGGCGGACGGTTCGCCGGATCAATACGCAGCGCCCACGGCAGTCCGGAGGGCCGACCGAAAAGTTCTTGGTTGAAGTAGTTTCCCCAGCGCCCGATCCCCTGGGCGAGTACCAACCCTGGGGCGAGTGCGTCGGCGAAATCTTGCAGCCGTACCCCTCGTCGCCGGCAGCCGATCCACGCCCCGACCGCGCCGAGCGCGACCGCGCCCCAGATGCCCAGGCCGCCCCGCCAGATGTAGAGCGCCTGGATCGGGTGCTCGCCCTTCTTGAAGTACAACTCCGGGTCGGTGATCACGTGGTAAAGCCGACCGCCGACGATGCCGAACGGCACCGCCCACGTCGCGATCGCCGACACATCGTCGGGATTTCGTCCGCGCGCGATCCAGCGGCGACGGGTCACAAAGATTGCGACGAAGATGCCGGCGAGAAGGCACAACGCGTACGCGCGAATCGGCAGCGGCCCCAGATGCCATACCCCTTGCGACGGGCTGGGCAGATATTCGCGCAACGCTCTCCGTCCGTTGGCTGCCCACCAAAGTACACCGGTCACCGAACCTTTCGGCAGGCGGCACTTCCGGAGCGTTGGGCGCTAGCTGTACTCCGCGATCACGGCGTCGGAGAAGACTGGCCACGCTTCGATCGCCCAGGGCCCGAAGGCGGTGTCCGCCAGCGCGACGCAGCCAAGGCCCAGCGTCGGGTCGATCCACAGGAAGCTGCCGGCCCGACCGAAATGCCCAAAGGTGGACGCCGAGTTGTGGCGCCCAGTCCAATGCGGATCCTTCGCGTCGCGAAGCTCAAAACCCAAGCCCCAGTCGTTCGGTGTGCAACGTCCGTAGCCCGGCAGGACGCCGTCGAGGCCGGGAAAGGCGATCGCCGTCGCGAGCGCAAGTGTCGCCGGCGCGATCAGCGTCGGCAGCAGCAGTTCGCGAGCGAACCTCAACAGGTCGACCAGTGGTCCAACACCGCCCGCCGACGGCGTCCCCTCGATGCGTGAAGCTTGCATCCCTAGAGGCTCGAACACCGCCTCGGCGACGTAGCGGGCGAACGGCGTGCCGCTGCGCTCGCTGACCAGCGCACCGAGCAGATCAAAGCCAGCGTTGGAGTAGACCCGGCGACGCTCCGGCTTCGAAATCGCGGCGCCCTCGTCGAAGCCGAGGCCCGAGGCATGCGCGAGCAGATGGCGCACGGTCGACTCGGGAGGTCCGACCGGCTCGTCGAGCGCGATCTCGCCTTGATCGACCAGCCGCAGGACGCACAGCGTCGTGATGAGTTTGGTGACCGACGCCCACTCGTGGTGCCGCTCGACGTCACCGGTCTCGCCGAGCGTGCGGGTCGCGTCGGTGATGCCCGCAGCAGGGTTGGACGCCGACCAGCGGGCGACCTGGGCGAGCGCGGCTCCGCGAGACGACGGCACGGGCCACAGCCTAGGGCGATCTGTCAGGGCCTTGGCAGTAGCTTCAGCTCATCGATCAGCGCCAGAACGCGGCGCCAAAGCCCCCACTCTCACGACCCAACAACATGTGGAGCCAACTCCCGAACGCGTCGTGCGATGCTGGCGAGCGCTTCGTCGAAGGCCGCGTCGTTCCCGACCCGCACCGGGTCGGGAATTGACCAGTGCAGCGCGGCGTGATCACCGAGTTCCTCGTGAGCGAGGTCGCAGACGGTGATGATCAGGTCACCGCGTAGCTCGACATCACGCAGCTGCTGCGGATTCGTTCGCCGCAGTGGCAGCCGATGACGCTTTGCAGCGGCGACCGCCCGCGGGTCGATGCGTTCCGCAGGGTGCGTGCCGGCCGAAATCGACGGAACGTCACTTGCTCGGCGCCACAGCGCTGCCGCGAGGTGTGAGCGAGCGGAGTTCGCAGTGCAGACGAACAACACTCGAGCGGCTCTGCGACCGCCGCCGGGTGTGAGTTTTGCCAACGCTTCATCGACCAGGTGGATATATGTGCGGCGTTGATCGCCCTGTGATCGACGGCGTACAACGAGCCGCTGCGTTTCGAGCACGTTGAGGTGGTGTGCGAGCAAGTTGGACGGCATCCCGAGCCTGTTGGCTAGTTCAGACGGCGATGCATCGCTCGTGCTCAAGATGTCGACGATCTGCAACCGCGCCGGATCGGCCAGCGCTCCAAAGATCGCCGCACGGCGTTCTAGCTGCCTAGTTTGCTCAGCGTTCATTGTCTCAATCTTGACTGAGTTATTGATATTCCGTCAAGATGGCGCAGTGACAGGAGTTTCGCCATCTGCGGCGACTGTGGCCGCGGCCCTGCGGCGCCGGATTCTTGCGGAATTTCTTGGCTCCGGGCTTCTCGTGACGGTTGTCGTCGGCTCAGGGATCGCGGCCGAGCGGTTGTCACCCACCGACGTCGGTTTGCAGCTGCTGGAAAACAGCACTGCAACCGTCTTTGGGCTCACCATCTTGATCCTCATGCTGGGCCCAGTATCAGGTGCGCACTTCAACCCGGTCGTCTCAATCGTCGACTGGGTTCTGGGTCGCAGAACAGGTACGGGCCTCGGTGCCCGAGATACGGCCGTGTACGCCGCCGCGCAGTGTGCGGGCGCCGTAGCAGGCGCCTTACTGGCCAATGTGATGTTCGGTCTTGGCCCGCACTTGGCCACCAAGCATCGAGCCTCCGGTGGTCACTTCGTCGGCGAGGTCGTCGCGACCACCGGGCTGATGTTGCTGATTTTCGCTCTCGCACGCACACACCGCGGCTCGCTCGCTGCCCCCGCGGTCGGCGCATACATCGGATCCGCCTACTGGTTCACCAGCTCGACATCGTTTGCGAATCCTGCGGTGACTGTCGGACGGATGTTCTCGAACAGCTTTGCGGGCATCGCGCCGGGTTCCGTCCCGGCGTTTGTCTTCGCCCAGCTCGTCGGCGCCGGCGTCGGAGCCGGGCTGGTCATGCTGCTGTACCCGAACGCAGGTTCATCGGCCAACGACGTTGTCGTGCCGCACGATGACCCACTCATCGCCACCACGTCCGCGAAATGAACGGAGCCAAAGCCATGGAGCTGGTCGTCATCGGTGGTAGCGATGCGGGTATCAGCGCGGCTCTGCGGGCGAGAGAGCTCGACTCCAGCGTCACCGTTACCGTCGTGGTTGCCGATGCCTATCCGAACTTCTCGATCTGTGGCATCCCCTACTACATCTCCGGTGAGGTCGCGCACTGGCGAAACCTTGCGCACCGCACCTACGCCGACCTCGAGGCGACAGGCATGAACCTTCGCCTCGACACGCTCGTCACGGCCATTGACGTCGCGGGCCAGCGCATCCTTGTGCGAAACCGCGAGGGCGTTGTCTCGAGTCTCGGCTACGACGAACTGGTCGTCGGCACGGGCGCGGTTCCAGTGCGTCCGCCGATCGACGGCCTAGGCGACCTCGGGCCTGACGACGGTGTTCACCTGCTGCACACCATGGGGGACACCTTCGCGCTCGAGCAGAGCCTGACCTCGCGCCAGCCACGCACCGCGCTCATCGTGGGCGGCGGCTATGTCGGTCTGGAAATGGCTGAAGGTCTTACCACGCGGGGCATCGAGGTAGTTCAAGTCGAAATGCTGCCCGAGGTGTTGCCGACCGTTGACCGCGAGTTGGGGGCCGTAGTTCACGCTGAGCTCGCACGGCGCGGCGTCACCGTGCACACCGACACGACAGTGACGCGCATCCGCCGCGGTGACAACGAAAAGAACACTCTGCACGTGGATGGGCTTACCGCCGACATGCAGCCGATCATGTGGGACGTCGAACTTGTGCTCGTTGTCGTGGGAGTGCGGCCAGACACCGATTTACTCCTCAGTGCCGGGGCCGCTGCCGGCCCGCGCGGCGCTGTTGTCGTGGACGACACCATGGCCACCGGGCTTCCCCACGTGTGGGCCGCGGGCGACTGCGTGGTCACTCACCACCGCTTGCTCGGCGTCACGTACCTGCCGCTCGGGACCACCGCTCACAAGCAGGGTCGAGTAGCAGGCGAGAATGCGCTCGGTGGCGCGGCGAAGTTCGCCGGGAGCCTCGGTACACAAGTGGTCAAGGTCTTTGATGTGGTGGCGGCTCGCACCGGCCTTCGCGAACGCGAGGCGCACGGCGCTGGCTTCGAGCCGGTCACCACAGAAGCCGCCCCGGATGATCACAAGGCGTACTACCCGGGGGCGCGGCCGATCGCAATCCGCGTGACCGGCGACAAACGAACTGGTTTGCTGCTCGGCGCGCAGTTGGTCGGCCCGCGCGGCGCCGAGGTTGCTAAGCGCGTCGACACCTACGCGACGGCGCTCTTTCACGGCATGACCGTCGACGACCTCAGCAAGCTAGATCTGTCGTACACGCCACCGCTTGGGTCACCATGGGACGCCGTTCAAATGGCCGCGCAGAGTTGGGTGCGTGACCACCAGCTCCCCGCCTACCGGGCCGCATTCAGGTCGGTCGAAGTCAGCTGACGGCCATGCGCAGGGAGGCCTACCGACAGCCGCATGTTCCTTCGCCACCAGTCGAGTCGCTGCAGCACCACGACTTGGCGGAGGCAGCACAGCAATCTTGCTGTGTCGCAGGCGAGCAACAATCGCTGCTGGCCGTGACTAAGGGCTTAGTGGCGCGGATGACGGCGCCGTGCATGCCTGGCGCCGCCTCGTGCGTGAACGTGACGGTGGCGTCGACAAAGCCGGCTGCACCGAGACCCTGCACGTATTCGGTTCGGCTGAGTGCACCGGCGATGCAGCCGACGTATGACCCACGCTCCGCGCGGTCGGCCTCGCTGAGGTGGTCCTCGGCGACGACGTCCGAGATCCCGATCCGCCCGCCTGGCACCAGCACGCGGAACATTTCCGCAAGCACCGCTGGCTTGTTGGTGGACAGATTGATGACGCAGTTGGAGATCACGACGTCGACCGCCCCAGACGGCAAGGGAATGTCCTCGATGGTGCCCTTAACGAACTCGACGTTGACAGCGCCGGCCTTGGTCGCATTTGCACGCGCTAGGGCAAGCATCTCGTCGGTCATGTCGACCCCGTAGGCGAAGCCGGCCGGTCCGACTCGGCGAGCCGAGAGCAGCACGTCGATGCCCCCGCCCGAGCCGAGGTCGAGCACCTTCTCGCCGGCTTTGAGGTCGGCGACCATCATCGGGTTGCCGCAACCCAAACTCGCGGCGACCGCCTCGGCCGGGAGTTCGCTCTGCTCGTCGGCGCTGTAGAGGCCAGCGCCAAAGGCGGCATCGACCTGCCCACCCCCACCACAGCACGAGGTGTTGGCGGATACGGCATCGGTAGTCACGGGTGCGCAGCACTGATCGCCATCGAGCACCGTGAGCGCGGTGTGGCCCGAGGCCGTCACTGCGACCGCCGCGGCGGCGTAACGCGCGCGGACCCGTTCGCGAAGATCGTCATTGCCGGCCACAGGTGAGCTCCTCAGATCGATCGACTTCGATGGGAGCAGCATGGCTCAACGCATCGATGCTTGTCAATGTGTGCGAGACTAGGCCGCATGGGAAGACTCGTCGGAGCGCGCCTGCCGGTCCTCTCGGATGCCACGTTCGCCTCGTGCTGCAACCCGGTCACCGGCGGCGTCATCGACACCACCACTGCGGAAGCACTCGCGCGGATCTTCCGAGCACTCGGCGACCCCACCCGAGTGCGGCTCCTCTCGCTTATTGCCGCTCACGCCGACGGTGAGGCTTGCGTGTGTGACCTCACTGAGCCGGTCGGGCTATCGCAGCCGACCGTGTCGCACCACCTCAAGCAGCTCGTCGAAGCGGGCCTAATTTCCCGAGAACAGCGCGGGAAGTGGGCGTATTACCGAGTCGAACAGGGCGCGTTGGACAGTCTGGCCGGCGTGTTAGTCGGACCGACGAGCTAAACCGAGTGGGCCATGAGGTCCGGATCGGGCTGATTTCCCCAGCCACGGCCCGGGCGAATGACATCGGTGTTGTTTGGGTCCTACGATGGCTCGTACACGTTCGCTATGTGACGGTGGTAGGTCGAACACAGTGGTAGGTCGAACATCGTGGTGGGTCGAACGAAGGGCTGGTCGATGGAGGTCGCGGACGCCGTGAACGCTGATGCGTCGGGCATGTTGGTCGATGTGCTGTCCGAGCGCGATCAGTTGATCCTCGAGTTCGAGCGTCAGTGGTGGAAGTACGCGGGTGCGAAAGAGCAGGCGATGCGCGAGAAGTTCGACATGTCGGCGACCCGCTACTACCAGGCATTGAACGCGCTGATCGACCGTCCGGCGGCACTTGCCGCCGACCCGATGTTGGTGAAGCGGCTCCGCCGCCTGCGCGCCGCGCGCCAGCGCGCACGATCGGCCCGCCGTCTCGGCATCGAGGCCTGACCGTCATGATCGTCGCGTGACGACGATCGGTTGCCGACTCAAGACTTCCCGGCCGGTAGCCATAGCTAATGGCAGGCGCATTTCATGACGACTGAGATCTCATGACGACCCAGGAACCGCGCGCTGGCGGCAGCCACCGCCGAGTCGACAGCGGACGCCGAACGCGAGTGCTGCTGGTCTCGCTGCTGGTCGTGGTCCTCGCTGGCGCCGGTGTCGAGGCTGCCCTGCATTGGCGTGGGGAGTCCAAGCGTCCCTCTGCCAATGCGGCGACGTCGGGCTACGTTTCCCCGAGCGCAACGCCGACCAAGTCAACGCCATCCGCGTCAGTGCCGCCTGCTTCGTCGCCTGCCGATGCGTCGACGTCCGCCCCGCCCGCAGTGTCCGCTTCGACCCTGGCCGCGACGCCGCCGCCCCCGCCGGCTCCGTCGGCGCCGGCAGTGACCCCGACAACCGCGTCGCCGGCGCCGAGCACGAGCGCACCAGCGACCAAACCCGTAGTCGACATCCTCAACGGCACCCACATCAGCGGGATGGCGGCGCGAGCCCGCACGACCCTGAGCCGCGGCGGCTGGATCGTCGGTCTGACCGGCAACTACGGGCACTCGATGTCCGCGACGACGGTGTTCTATCCCGACGGTCAACTCGCGGCGGCGCAGGCGCTCGCAGCCCAGTTCATCGCGATCGGCAAGATGGCGCCGGCTCCGGCAGGCGTTTCGACCATGCACCTCACGCTCGTCCTCGGCCAGGATTGGACCGCAAGCGGAAAGTGAGCGGCAAGTAAGGTCGCAGCTGTGCCATCGCCTCGGTCCGAGCCTCCGAGGCCCCGCGGCGCACTGTTCCCTATGCCGCGCAGCGAGGCCGGCAACGACGGACTGTGGGCGTTAACCGCGCAGCCTCGCACTGCACTGGTCGCGGTCGATTTCGACGGAACGCTGGCGCCGTTCGTCAGCCGGCCCGAGGCCGCCCGGCCGCATCCTCGCGCGTCGGACGTGCTGCGCAAGTTGGCCGCCTCGATGCGTGTCGTGGCCGTCGTGACCGGAAGACCTCCCGGCATCGCCGCCTCGCTGCTCGGGTTTACCGCCGATGAGCCGCCGAATCTGCTCGTCGTCGGCCACTACGGACTCGAGACGTGGACGTCGGCTGCTGGCGTCGATGCCGACGCGAGCGTTGATGCTCGCAGGTCAGAGCGGGTCGATCACGTGCGAGCGGCGTTACCGGCGTTGCTGCGCGAGGTAGGCGCACCGGCAGGAACTCGGATCGAGGACAAGGGCGCGTCGGTCGCCGTCCACGTCAGGGAAACCTCCGATCCGCACGCGGCACTCGAGCTGCTGCGCGAACCGTTGCAGCAGCTCGCGGAGTCTGCGGGTTTGCATGTCGAGCCCGGACGGCTGGTGATCGAGCTGCGTCCTGGCGGCACGGACAAGGGAAGCGCGCTCGTCTCGCTGGTGGATGCGTTCAGCGCGCGCTCGGTGTGTTACGTCGGTGACGACCTTGGCGACAGCGCCGCGTTCGATGCGCTCGAAAGTCTGCGGTCAAGGGGATTCGCGACGCTGGCAGTGTTCAGCGGTGTTCCGGACGAGCCAGGCCTTGCGGACTTGGCCGAGCGGGCCGACCTGCAACTCACCGGGCCCGATGCGGTGGTGGCGTTTCTCGAAGGCCTGCTGACCGTTGTGGGACCGCACTGATTTTGGGCAGAAAAAAAACCGCGGCCGAGAACATTCCTGCCCGGTATGTCCCCGCCCGCGGTTCCCCTCCAATGCGCAAGACGGTAGTGCCTCGACGGCCCGCAAAGCTCTAGGAAAAACGGCCGACCTTGGTCAGCCGTTCGGCCGAGCCCGAGGAGGCGCTAGTCTTGTGCGCAGCACCAAGAGTCACCGTGTGCACCACAGATCGGCACCGCAGTAGTGCTCATCAAGAGGGGCAGAGGGACCGGCCCGTTGAAGCCCCGGCAACCATTCCGTAGCAAGTAGGCGGAACAGGTGCCAACTCCGTCCCGTGGATGGTCCGCGGGGAAGATGAGGAGAGAGGCTTCACCGTGTCCGCCACCCAGTCGCCCCCCGCCGTCCCGCATTCGACTCTTTTAGGGTCGGCCACCTCCCTGTCGTGTCGCGAGTGCGGTGAGCAGTATCCGATCAGCCCGCGCTATGCGTGTGAGATGTGCTTCGGGCCGCTTGAGGTGGCCTACGACTACACCGGTGTGAGCCGCGAGTCGATCGAAGCCGGGCCGCAGAATATCTGGCGCTACAAGCAACTGCTGCCGGTTCCGTCGAACGTCGCCGAGACGCCGAATCTTGAGCCAGGTATGACAAAACTGGTGTTCGCTCGCAACCTGGCCCGTGAGCTTGGCATGCGCAAGTTGTGGGTGAAGGACGACAGCGGCAATCCCACGCACTCGTTCAAGGACCGGGTGGTCGCGGTCGCGCTGGCGGCCGCGCGCGAGCTCGGATTCTCGGTGCTGGCTTGCCCGTCGACGGGAAACCTGGCGAACGCGGTGGCTGCCGCGGCGGCTCGGGCCGGCATCAAGTCCGTCGTGTTCATCCCGGCCAATCTGGAGCGGCAGAAGATCGTTACGACGGCGGTGTACGGCGGCACGCTGATCGCGGTTGAGGGCAACTACGATGACGTCAACCGGCTCGCCTCGGAGATCGCCGGCGAAGAAGAAGAGTGGGCGTTCGTGAATGTGAACGTGCGGCCCTTCTACGCCGAGGGATCGAAGACGTTGGGTTACGAGATCGCCGAGCAACTCGGCTGGCGGCTGCCGGAGCAGGTGGTGATCCCGATCGCGTCTGGATCGCAGTTGACAAAGGTCGACAAGGCGTTCACCGAGTTCGGCAAGCTCGGCCTCGTCGACGCGGCGCCGTATCGGGTTTTCGGTGCCCAGGCCACGGGCTGCTCGCCAGTTTCGAACGCCTTTAAGGCCGGCTACGACGTCGTGCAGCCAGTGCGGCCAGACACGATTGCGAAGTCACTGGCGATTGGCAACCCTGCCGACGGGCCTTACGTACTCGACGTCTGCCGGCGTACCGGCGGCTTGGTCGAGGACGTCAGCGACGAGGAGATCGTCGATGGCATGCGATTGCTCGCCCGCACCGAGGGCATCTTCGGTGAGACCGCCGGCGGCGTGACGATCGGCGTGCTGCGCAAGCTGCTGGCCGCCGGTCAGCTCGATCCCGACGCGGAGACCGTCGTCTTCAACACCGGTGACGGCCTGAAGACCCTCGACGCTGTCGCGCCAGTCGTGTCGCCGTCGGTCACCATCCCGCCGTCCGTCGAAGCATTTCGCGCCTACCTCGACGCCGCCGGTCTCGTTTAGCGCCCCGCCGCCCGTCGTCCGCCCTTCGACGAGACCCACCCTTTTCTGCAGATCACGAGGTAGTCGGGCGCGCGCGGTGCGATGCGCTAACGTTCACCGGTCGTCGGTTGCACTCGGGGGGTCTGAGTGCTAAACATGAGCTAGCACTCTTAGCACGTGAGTGACAGATCAACTGAAGTTAATGGCCGGGCCTTCGAGACCCTGCTGAGCCGGCGGACATGACACCGGCGAGGCGTGGTCGGCCGTCGCGGGCGTCGAGTCCGGCCGCACGCTACGTTTCCCGACCCGGGAGGACCATCCGCATGTCCAAGATCATCGCGTATGACGAGACTGCTCGTCGCGCCCTC
>DATCFU010000087.1:0-45513 GCA_036509315.1 Acidothermaceae bacterium | reverse complement strand
TACTAAAACGCTTAATCCCACTAGGCCTTCCCGCGGCATTGGCGGGCGATTGCGAATGGAAATGGAGATGGTCAGTGTGAAGAAGACCTCGGTGGGGGTGCTGCTCGTCGTCGCCTCGCTCGTCGCGGCGTGCAGCAGCAGCAAAGGGACCGCCGCGAGTTCGACGAACACACCCTCAAGCGCTACTACGACGGCTGCTGCAAGTACCGCGGCTGCCCCGACAACGGCTTCCACGGTAGCGAGCGGCCCGGCGGCATCGGCCGCCAGCTCGGCACCCGCCGCGGCCGGCTCGACTGTGCCGACAACGGTTTCGGGCAGCATCACGGTCTTGACCAACCGCACGGACCTGACTGCAGACGGCACGATGGCGAAGTACGCAGCTGACTTCAACAAGATCTATCCGAACGTGAAGGTGACTTTCCAGGGCATCACCAACTACGAGGGCGACGTCAAGACCCGGATGAACACGTCGAACTACGGTGATGTCCTGTTGATCCCGTCTGCGTTGCCGCTCTCGGAGTACCCGACATTCTTCGAGCCGCTCGGATCCGCAACCGACCTCAGTGCGAAGTACAACTTCATCGCGAACGGCACCGTGAACGGCCAGGTATACGGCATCGCACAGAACGGCAACGCAAACGGCTTCGTCTACAACAAGGCCGTGTGGGCCAAGGCCGGTATCACCACCTGGCCGACCACACCCGACCAATACATCGCTGACCTGCAGGCCATCAAGGCCAAGACCACGGCCATTCCGTACTACACCAACTACAAGGACGGCTGGCCGTTGAGTTCGTGGGAAGGTGCCGTCGGGTCCCCGAGTTGCAGCGCTTCAGCAAACGACAACCTGGCAAGCGAAACTGCGCCGTGGAGCTCGGGCAACGATCTCTTCCAGATCGACTCGCTCTTGTACAACATCGTGCACGACAAGCTGAGCGAGCCTGACCCGACGACAACCAACTGGGAGAACTCCAAGGGATTGCTCGCAACAGGCAAGATCTCCGCGATGTGGCTCGGCTCGTGGGCTGTGACGCAAATGCAGGCGGCGGCGAAGACCGCTGGTGTCGACCCGTCGGAGATTGGATTCATGCCGTGGCCATCGGAGACCAACGGGCACCTCTGCTCGGTCATCGGCCCCGACTACCTGCAGGCGATTAACATTCACTCCAGCCACAAGGACGCGGCCCGCGCATGGATTGACTGGTTCACCGACCAGTCGACGTACGCGGTCGACAACGGCGATGTTCCGACGCTGAAGAGCGGAACGCAGCCGCCGGCACTCGCGGCTTACGCAGCGGCGAGCGTCACGCTGGTCACGCTTACCCAGGACAAGTCCGCGTTGGTCAACAAGATCGACAACGCAGCAGAGATCGGCCTGAACAGCCAGACCTATCGTCAGCACATCGTCGACATCGCTCGCGGGGCGGCCGGCGGCAGCCTCCAGAGCGACTTCGCCAGCCTGAACAGTAAGTGGGCTGCAGCGGAGAAGACTGGCGGCGCGTAAACGCTAGGGCGATCGATAGGACGCAAGGGGTTGGGCGGCGGGAGCGTATCTTGACCCGCCGCCCACACTCGCCTGAAATCCGGCAACGGCAAGAGGACAACAGATGACGGACACCACGAGCACCGGAGTCGGGCGCCCGCTGTCTAGGAAGCAGCTGTCTGGGAAGCAGGGCATGCCGAGGGAGCCGAACGTACCGGCCGCCAAACGGGACCGCCCGGCGCGCCGCCTGCAGTTGCTTGCACCGCGCAGACGAACCGGTGCCGGCGAGAGGAAGCTCACGCCGTGGCTATTCATGCTCGTACCGCTCGCATTCCTCGCGGTGTTCAGCTATATCCCCGTCGTCAACCTGTTCCGCTACAGCCTGACGAGCTGGGATGGATTCAGCCCCACCCGGCCGTACGTCGGCCTGAAGAACTACGTCGACCTTTTCACTCGACCAGAACTGTTCGAGGTATTTTTCGTCTGCCTCTACTACCTTGCCGCCTCGGTCGTGCAGCTTGGGCTGGCGCTCTACTTCGCCACGGTGCTCAGCTTCAACGTAAAGTTCAAGAACCTGTTTAAAGGCATCATCTTTTTCCCGTATCTGGTCAACGGTGTAGCAATCAGCTTCATCTTTCTGTACTTCTTCCAGCCAAACGGCACCCTCGACTCGGCACTGCGAATCATCGGCATTCACGGGCAGCACTTCTGGTTGGGAAATCCGCACCTCGCGAACGTGTCTCTCGCGGGCGTTTCCGTGTGGCGATACACCGGGCTCGACTTCGTCCTGTTCCTTGGCGCGATCCAGTCGATCCCAGGCGAGTTCTACGAAGCGGCCGAGATCGACGGCGCGAGTAGGTGGCAACAGTTCCGATTCATCATCGCGCCCGGTATCAAGCCGATTATCAGCCTGCTCACGATCTTGGCGATTTCCGGATCAATATCAGTGTTCGAGGTGCCGTTCGTCATGACTGGCGGCGCCAACGGGACGACGACGTTCGTGATTCAGACCTTCAACCAGGCCTTCCAGTTCCAGAAGGTCGGGCTCGCGTCTGCGGCGGCCGTTGTCTTGCTGGCCATCGTGTTGGTCGTCACGTGGATCCAGCGACTTCTGGTCCCCGATGAGAAGGACATCGTATGAGCACGCCGGTTGCGACCGTGCGGTCCGGAACTGCGGTTGTGCTTAAGTACCTCACGCTGGTCCTCGCCTGCGTGGTTGTGCTGCTGCCTATGGTCGCCATGCTGATGACTGCGCTAAAGACATCGAAGGAAGTCGCGACTGGGTCGGCGCTGACCCCGCCGCACAACTGGTTGAACTACCACAACTTTGTGACCGCGTTCAACAAAGGCGACATGTTGCAGGGTCTCTTCAACACGGGATTCCTGCTGGTGTTCTCGGTTACTGGCACGGTGCTGATCGGCTCGATGACCGCGTACGCGATCGGACGGTTCAACTTCCGGTTCAAGCGAGTGGTCGTCGCACTGTTCCTGCTCGCGGCGTTGGTTCCAAGCGTCACAACGCAGGTTGCGACGTTTAAGATCATCAACTTCTTCGGCTTGGTCGATACCCGGTGGGGACCGATCCTGCTCTATACCGGCACCGACATCGTCTCGATCTACATCTTCTTGCAGTTCATCCGGAGCATCCCGATCTCCCTCGACGAGTCTGCGCGACTCGATGGTGCGAACTCCTTCACCATCTATCGGAAGATCATCTTTCCGCTTCTGAAACCAGCGATCGCGACCGTTGTCATCATCAAGGGAATCTTCGTCTACAACGACTTCGTGAGTCCCTTCCTGTACATGCCGGATCAGAATCTGGGCACCGTGTCGACGTCCCTGTTCAGGTTCAAGGGCCCCTTCGGTGCGCACTGGGAGGACATCTCGGCAGGCGCGATTCTCGTCATCGTGCCGTCACTCGTCATCTTCTTGCTTCTCCAACGGTTCATCTACAACGGCCTCACACGGGGCGCGGTGAAGTGAGCACCCACATTCCGGCACACACGAGCCCACCAATTCCACAATCACTTCCACAATCTCGGAGGAACGCCAGCATGCAGGTCCCCTTGCACAACGGCTGGACCGTCGCCGCAGTAGGTGGTGCCGTTCCCGAGGGTCTCGCGGGTGTGCGGCTGCCAGCTACGGTGCCCGGTTCTGTGCATCTCGACCTGATGGCAGCAGGTCTAATTCCCGATCCCTTCTTAGACGAGAACGAGCTGAAGGTCGCGTGGGTGGGTCGCGTCGACTGGCGATACGACACGGTCTTCGACTGGGACGGCGACGCCTGCGAGGCCGACCTTGTCGCGCTCGGGCTCGACACTGTGGCGACGATCGAGCTCAACGATGTCGTGATCGCGCGTACGTCAAACATGCACCGCGGCTACCGATTCCCTGTCCGCGACAAGTTGCGGCCCGGACCAAACGCGCTGGCGATTACATTCACCGCCGGTCTGACTGCAGCAGAAGACGCGAGTGCGGCGCTCGGGCCGCGTCCGCACGTAAACGCCCATCCGTTCAATGCGTTGCGGAAAATGGCCTGCAGCTACGGATGGGACTGGGGCCCCGACCTTGCGACAGCCGGCATCTGGCGTCCGCTACTCCTGGAAACCTGGCACGACGCCCGCATCGGCAGCGTCCGCCCGCTGGTCGAGGTCGACGGCACAACCGGCCTGTTGCATGCCCACATCGACGTCGTAAGAAGCGTCGATTACGACTGCGCCCTGCAACTCGACGTCCACGTTGGTGGGTCATCCGCATCACGGACGCTTGCTCCTGGCGAGACCTCCGCCGTCATTGACGTCGCTGTGAGCGATGTCAACCTGTGGTGGCCTCGAGGGTATGGCGAGCAACCGCTGTACCCCGTTACGGTGACGCTGTCCGGCGACAATCGGAAGCTCGCGACGTGGGCCGGCACGGTGGGGTTTCGGACCGTCCAACTCGATACCGGTGCAGACGAGCGCGGCAGTGCGTTCACCTTCTCCGTCAACGGGGTGCCGGTGTTTGCACGCGGCACCAACTGGATACCGGACGACATCTTCCCTTCGCGGATGACCCGGGAGAGATATGCCGAGCGTCTTACCCAGGCTCGCGATGCGAACGTCAACCTCGTCCGGGTTTGGGGAGGTGGCATCTACGAGAGCGAGGAATTCTATGACGTCTGCGACGAACTCGGATTGCTGGTCTGGCAAGACTTCCTGTTCGTGTGCGCGGCGTACGCCGAAGAGGAGCCGCTGCGTGGTGAGGTCGTCGCCGAGGCGCGCGAGGCGGTCACCAGGCTGAGTGCGCATCCCAGCCTCGCGCTATGGAATGGCAACAACGAGAACATCTGGGGCCACGAGGACTGGGGCTGGAAGGAGCACCTCGGCAACCACACGTGGGGTTGGGGCTATTACACCGACGTCCTGCCTTCGATCGTCGCCGAGCTCGACCCGACGCGGCCATACAGCCCCGGAACGCCGTACTCGTTCACCGACGGCCTGCCACCCAACGATTCGACTCACGGCACGATGCACATCTGGGATGTCTGGAACGACCTCGACTACACCGCCTACCGGCGCTATGTTCCCCGGTTCGTTGCGGAGTTCGGGTTCCAAGGGCCGCCGACCTGGGCCACGCTCACAGGTGCGATCCACGACGACCCGCTCACGCCGGATTCGCCGGGAGTGCTGCTGCATCAGAAGGCGGACGACGGAAACGGCAAGCTTGCCCGCGGTCTCGAGACCCATTTCCCACCGCCTGTCAGTATCGACGATTGGCATTGGGCTACCTCACTGAACCAGGCGCGAGGAGTTGCTCTGGGGATCGAGCATTTTCGATCCTGGTCGCCGGTGTGCATGGGGACCATCGTCTGGCAACTCAACGACATCTGGCCGGCGATCTCGTGGTCGGCGATAGATAGTGCTGGGCGTCGCAAGCCGCTCTGGTACGCACTGCGCCGAAGCTTTCGCGACCGCTTGCTGACTGTGCAACCGCGCGACGGCGGACTGGCGCTCATTGCGGTGAACGACTCGGGGCACGCCTGGACCGAGCAGGTCATGCTGACGCGCAGAACGACGAACGGCGAGGTGATCCACTCCACCATCGTGGCGGTCGACGTCGCACCGCGATGCACGCTCACGCTGCCGATCGCGCCGGAACTCGCTGCCGCTGCAGGAAAACCAGGAGAGTTTCTCCTTGCAGAAGCGGGATTGCACCGCGCGTGGTGGCACTCGCGCGAAGACGTCGACGCCGGGTTGCCCGCGCCCGACTTGACGGCCAGCGCAGAGCAGATACCCGGTGGCTACCGTCTGACGGTGACCGCGAACGCATTCGTTCGTGATCTCGCTGTCCTTGCCGACCGGTTGGCCGCCGACGCGACAGTCGACGACATGCTCATCAGCCTCTTGCCAGGCGAGTCGGCGGTGTTTGCCATCACAACGTCAGCCGTGCTTTCACTCGGGCAACTGACCGATCCGCTGGTCTTGCGTTCAGCAAATCAGCTCGTGGCGGGTTGACCACTACCGGAGCGGTCGCGTCGGCGGCCAAGACCCTGCAGTTCGACGTATGCGCCACCGGCCGCGAGCAACTCGTCATGTGTGCCGATCTCGACGATGTGACCCGCGCGCAGCACCACGATGCGGTTAGCACGCTGCACCGTCGACAGGCGATGAGCTACCACGAACGAGGTCCTACCCTGCATCAGACGGGCGAGGGCAACTTGAACAAGGGTCTCCGAGGCGGCGTCGAGCGCGGAGGTCGCCTCATCGAGAATCAGCACTCGCGGGTCGCGGATCAATGCGCGTGCAATCGCGAGCCGCTGTCGCTGACCGCCCGACAACCGACTCCCCCGCTGCCCGATGACTGTGTCGACGCCGCCCATGGCTTCGACGAAATCCCACGCGTTCGCCGCTTCCAGAGCCTCGCGTACGACACTCTCAGACAGGTCATCTTGCCCGTAGGTGACATTGTCGCGAACCGATCCGTCGAACAGCAGAGTCTCCTGCGGGACGACGCCAAGAAAGCGGCGGAACCCGCGCAGATCCAGATCTCGTCGATCGCGGCCGTCGATCAGCAATCGTCCGTCTGTCGGGGTGAGGAAGCCGATGACCAGGTTCAGCATGCTCGACTTGCCGGATCCCGACGACCCGACGAGAGCAACGGTCTCGCCAGCCCGCACGTCGAGGCAGATGTCGACCAGCGCCGGCTTTGCGGCGTCTGGATAAGTAAGAGACACGTGATCGAAGACGAGCCGTCCCTCGACGCGATCGACTGGCTGCTTGCCCTCGTTAATCTCGAGGTCGGGCTCGGTGAGCACTTCTGCCATGGACCGCACGGACTCGATCCCCTTCGACACCAGCGGCGCAACGTTCAACAGCATCGTGACCGACCCGGTGAGGGTGGCGAAATAGGTCGACAGGAGCACGATGTCGCCTGGTGTGACAGACAGCGCGCCGGTTCGCGCGCCCCACGCCGCGACGACGAGGCAGCCGACGCTGAGGAGCTGAAACAAGACCCATGCCAGTGCGTTGAAGCGTCCGTTCAGGACGTCGAGGCGAACGCCTTTGTCGCGAACGTCATGCAACGTCGTATCGATCCGGTTGAGCTCGTCGCGCTCGAGTGCGTGGGCGCGGGTGACCTGGATCAAGTTCGTCATCTCGCTCACGCGCGCCGAGAGCCGGTCAACCTGCTGGCGAAACGCCTTGTTGTGGTCGCTCATGCGGCGGCGCATGCTGTGCACCAGGGCTGCCGAAGCTGGCACGGCAATCAAGAAGACGGGCAGGAATTCCGGCACTCGCCATGCCGTCAGCGCCAGGGCGCCGAGCAGTGTCGTGGTCGCGGCCATCCCTGTGTCGAAGGTCTGTCGCGACGTGTCAACGATGGTTTCGACGTCGCGAATGACCTTCGTTTGCAGCACTCCTGCGCTCATCTTCTTGTGGTACCCGATCGACAACTGCTGCAGGCGCTCGCACAGCGCGGTTCGCGAGTCGACTTCAACCGTGCGAATCGCGAGGCTCAGCCAGCGCACGTAGACCCAGGTCAGCGGCGCGTTGACGACGATGAGCCCGGCCATGACGGCCGCGTTTCCCCAGATGACGGCCACCGGCTTACGCGAGACGACGGCGTCGATGATGTCCGCCGTGAGCAGCGGCGCGATCCACACCGGGGATTGCTTGAAGGTGAATGCGACGGCCGCGAGCGACAGCCGTCGTCGCTGACCGGAGTACAAGCGCAGCGCAGTTCGGGCGGGATGAGCCGGGTCGTACCGGCGATCGACCGGCTGACTCGCCGTCACGCTGTTCCTCTTCCTGAAGCGCTTAAGTTCACCTCCCGGAAAGGTACCCCACATGCCCCGATCTGGCTTCAATCTGCAGTGGCTCTACAGCAAGAGGGCGGCGCCGCGTGGCCCTGACGAGAAGATCCTCGACGCGATCGCGGCCTGGGGATTCGACTTCGTGCGATTGCCGACGGATTACCGGCTGTGGAGCGTGGACGACGATCCCTACCGGCCCGACGAATCCGTGCTCGTCCTCGTCGACGAGGTCCTCGCGGCGTGTCGGCAGCGCGAGATCCACCTGTCACTGAACATGCACCGCGCGCCGGGCTATGTGATCACGGGCTGGGAGACTGAACCGTACAACCTGTGGGCCGATCCGCCCGCTCAAGATGCGTTCGTCGCCACGTGGGAACGCTTCGCCCAGCGCTACGTCGAGGTCCCCGACGATGCACTCAGCTTCGACCTCGTCAACGAGCCGCCGGCGTTGGGGCTACGCGGTTTCACCCGCGACGCCCACGAAGCGGTGATCCGCCGAACGGTCGCGGCGATCCGCGCCATCTCACCCGATCGTCCGCTGGTTATCGACGGGCTCGACGGCGGCAATCTCGCGATGCCAGAACTTGCCGATCTCGGACTTACCCAGAGCGTGCGCGGCTACCAGCCCATGCGGGTGTCGCACTATGAAGCGCCGTGGTGGCCTGGTCACGTTGGCATGCCCGAACCGGCGTACCCCTGCGAGTACGACGGGCGTTGGTGGGATCGCGCGGGCCTGCGCGAGTTCTACCAACCGTGGCGCAACCTGGAGGCGAAAGGCGTACCGGTACATGTTGGCGAATTCGGCTGCTACGAGCGAACGCCGGACGACGTCGCGCAGGCCTGGTTCGCTGACCTATTCGGCGTGTTCCAAGAGTTTGGCTGGGGTTTCGGCCTCTGGGAATTCGAGGGACCGTTCGGCATCATCGGGCACCATCGCCCAGGGGCCCATTTCGAAGCAAGAGACGGCTTCGTGGTCGACCGCCGACTACTCGACCTGATGATGTCGTCGCGTTGACGCGATTGGGCGTGAGTTGGCGCTACAGGCTGCGGTGTTGCATGTTCGCCCATTCGTGTCGAGCGTCTGCAGTGTCGTCGTGGGCTCCATGAAACCGTGCAGCCAGAGATGCGATGTCGTCGAGCTCCCGGGCGGCTCCAGCGCCCAGCCGATGCGCAATGCCTCGATCACGTCGAGATCCGACAGCTCATCGGGTCTGGTCAGCACGGGGTCGATCCCACAGGATGTTCGGAGCTCGTTGGCGAGGTTAGACGTCGGCGACGACGGGTGTTCGTGGTTCGCCGTGTTCGGGGTGGGGGTACGACGGTTTTACCCGCAGGATTTTCGCGACCACTGCGGGGAGGTACCAGTTCCAGGGTCCGAACAGTGAAACCAATGAGGGTACGAGCACGGCGCGGACGATGGTCGCGTCGAGCAGGATGCCAAAGCCGAGGCCGGTAGCCAGGGTTTTCAGGTCGGTTCCGGGTCCGGACGCCAGTGCGGCGAAGGCGAGGAAAAGGATCAAGGCGGCGCTGGTCACGAGACGACCGGTCCGTCCGACGCCCTCGATGACCGCGGCGTCGGTCGACTTGGCTGCGTCGTATTCCTCGCGTATTCGGGACAGGATGAAGACTTCGTAATCCATGGAGAGCCCGAACAAGAACGCGAACACCATCAACGGGATCCAGAAGGTCACCGCGCCGGTGGCGGCGATGCCGAAGATCGCGTTGGAGCCGTGACCGTCTTGCCAGAACAGCACCATCAACCCGAGCGTTGCCCCCAAGGAGACAAGGTTCAGGACGACGGCTTTCAGTGGGAGCAGGAGCGACCGGAACGCGCGCGCCAGCAGTAGATACGTCAGTACCGCGATGATGAGCAGCATCAGCGGGAAGTTGCCGTAGACAGCGTGCATGAAGTCGATCTGCGCTGCTCCGACACCGGCTACTCCGACGACCCCCGGTAAGCCCTTGACCGCAGACTTGACGCGCTTGACGACTCCGACGCTGTGCGAGTTCACGGTTTCGGTGTCCGGCACGGCGACAATCACGGTCTGCCCGTTGCGGGTGCTGCTCGGGTCGGTCGAGATAAAGACGTGGCTGACGCCAGGGACGGCGGCGACTCGCGCGGCGGTGGCGTGGGCCTGATCGGAGTTGACCAGGATCTCCATCGGGGTGAGCGTGCCGGTGGTTACACCGCCCTTCTCCAGAGTTTGGAGCGCCGTGTAGGCGGGGCCATTTTGGGCCAGCGACTTCGAGGACGCCAAGCCGATCTTGACACCGAAGAACACGCTGATCAGCGCGAACAACGCGACCAACGCAGCGCCTGCGGCGATCCACCGTCGGCGCACGACGAGTGCGGCCCAGCGGCCCCAGAACTTGCTGGCCCGGCTCTCATGCCGGATCCGCGGCCAATCCACCCGTGGGCCGATCCCACCGAGGATCGCCGGCGTCAGAGTCAGCGTCGATAGAACGCTGGCGAGTGGAATCAGGGCACCGCCGTACCCCATGCTGCGCATGAACGGCACTGGCAATACCACGAGTGCCAGCAAGCCGATAGCGACTGTCACTCCGCTGAACACGACTGCCTTGCCCGCTGTCTCCATCGCCACGACGACCGCGTCATGGTTGTCGCGGCCGTGATCGCGTTCCTCCCGCCAACGCGTAACCAGCAGCAGCGAATAGTCGATCGCCACCCCCAGACCAATCAGAGCGATCAGGAACTCCACGATGAACGACACATTGGTCAGATAGGTGATCGGCAACAACATCAGAAACGTCGCCAGAATCGACACTCCTGCCACGGCGAGCGGAAGAAACGCCAAAAACGAGGCGAACACGAAGGCCAACACGATCAGCGCGCCGAGCGCGCCGAGCAACGTCTCACCGAGTACTCCGGGGCCGCCGCTAGAGCTCCCGACGGCAAGCGCATCCTCACCCGTGACCCCGATCGTCGCGCCGGCGGGTGCCGCCGACGCGGCGGCAGTGCGGATCGCGTCGGTCTGCAGCTTGGCCGTCGGCGACGGATTGAACCGGTAGAACAACAGCGCATACGCCGTCCGCCCGTCGCTGGTCCGAAACGCCTTGTCGCCGGTGTTGGCCTCGTCGAGCACCCGAACATTCGGCACGCTCTGCTCGACGGTGCTGAAGACCTTCGCGACCGCCGTGGTGTTGCCCGAAACTTGCTGCCCGGCCGGCAAGGTCACCGAGACGAGGTACGGGTCGGTGTCACCACCGTTACCCAGGTCCGCCTTGATCTTGTGCGCGGTGACCGTGCCCGGCTGCCCGGGAAGCGAGAAGTCAACCGTCAGCCGGCCGGTCGTCTTACCGGCCAACGCGATTCCGGCAACGAGCACGACGCCCCAGAACGCCAGAACCCACCGGCGGTGCCTCAGCACGAACTCAGCCAACCGTTGCACTGCGTCTCCTTCGCGTCCCGGGGATCCGGGAATCGTTGCCGCGATCACGGCGGATCGCACGCCACGCTAGGGCAAGCGCGGCCTGCACTGCTTCTCGATTCGTGCTCAATCTGTTCCCGGGGTCACAGGCCGCTGCCACATTGAAGACATGACTGCACAGCCACGACCCGGTCCCGCCATCGTCGCCTGTGTTCCCGCTAGCTTGAGGTCGGCGCGTGGGACTCGAGGAATGCGTACACCTCGGCGTCGTCCACGCCGGGGAAGGTCCCCGAGGGAAGCGCGCCGAGGATGTGGGTGTGCAGCTTCGCGCTAGGCCATGACACGCCGGACCATTTGCGCGAGAGCGTGGCGACCGGTCGGCGGCAGCACGCGGGGTCGGGGCAGGTTGACGTGGTGCGCGAGGTGGTCTCGCGGCCGCGGAACCACTTCGACGCGGTGAATGGCACGCCAAGGGTGACGGAGAACTCGCCGTCGGTGCCTTTGCCGGTGTGCGCGGTGCACCAAAACGTGCCAGCGGGAGTGTCGGTGTATTGGCTGAACCCGCCGGCGTCCTCGCCGTGATCGAACACCTGCCTGGAGGTCCAGTGCCGGCAGATGGTCTGGCCTTCGATCGCACCGGTCACGTCGGCCGGGAAGTTGACGCCGTCGTTCTCGTAGCCCTTGAGCAGGGTTCCGTCGCGGCTCACGCGCAGGAAGTGCACGGGGATTCCGAGCTGCGACGTTGCGAGGTTGGTGAAGCGATGGCTGGCGCTCTCGTGCGTCACACCGAACACGTCGCGGAAATCCTCGACCGCCAGATCCTTATCACTTTTCGCGCGTTGAAGCATCGCGACGGCTGCAGTCTTGGGCATCAGGCAGCACGCCGCGAAGTAGGTGATTTCCATCCGCTGCTTGAGAAAGTCGGCGTAGGTCGTCGGGTTGGTGTGTTCGAGTGCGCGGTGCGCGACGGCCTGCAGCGCCAGTGAGCGCAGGCCGTGGCCGCCCGGAATGGACTGCGGCGGAAGGTAAATTCGACGGTTCTCCAGATCAGTGACGCTACGGGTCGAGTGCGGCAGATCGGCCGCGTGATGCAAAGTGAATCCGAGCCGCTGCACTATCCGCTCGACCGTTCGGTGCGTCAGCGCTCCGCCCGTGTGGCCTGCCGAGAGCACGAGTTCTTCGGCGGCGGTCTCGATGTCGGGCAAGTAGTTGTCGCGGTCGCGCATCCATCGCCGCAGCGCCGTGTTCGCGCGACGCGCCTCCTCCGGCGTCGCGCTCGCTTCACTCGAGCGGCGGGCGAGCTCGGCGTGCAACCCCACCAACGCCTCGAGAGCCTCTCGCGGCAGCTTCCTACTCGACCGGACGGCGGGCAGCTTCAGCGCCGAATACAGCGGACTGCGTTGCGCGATGTCCAGCGCGATCTCCAGCGCATCGCGACGGGTAGGCGGATCAGCAGCCAGCAGGTCGGCGACCTCAACGTGCAGGCTCGCGGCGATGGCATTGAGCAGCGTGAGCCGCGGCTCACGGCGACCGTTCTCGATCAACGACAACTGGCTCGGTGATGTCCCGGCCGTTACGGCGAGTGCGTCAAGGGTCAGCCCGGCCTTCAGCCTGTACGCGCGGATCCGCCGCCCGACGGTGAGGATCGCGGTGCCGGCGTCGACGGCGACGGGAGAAAGAGTGACACCCATGGCTTGACGATAGCGAAAGAACTGCCAAAGTTTCCACGGATTCTCCCGAGATAGCGGCCCGGTTTGCTGCAAGGTCTACACACCAGACGTTCTTCTGCCGACGGAGGCCGCGATGACCGCAACCACAGCGCCACCAACCACCGTGCCGCCAACCACCGTGCCGCCAACCACCGTGCCGCCGGACGCCGACGACCTGCGTCGCCGTTGGGCGACGGAGCCCCGATGGGCCGGCATCGAGCGCAGCTACGACGCCGCCGATGTGGTCGCCCTGCGAGGTCGGGTCGTCGAGGAATACACGCTGGGCCGCCTGGGCGCCGAGCGGCTGTGGCAGCTACTTAGGACCGACGACTACGTCAGCGCGCTCGGCGCGCTTACCGGCAACCAGGCTGTGCAGATGGTGAAGGCCGGCTTGAAGGCCATCTACCTGTCGGGTTGGCAGGTTGCGGCGGACGCGAACCTGGCCGGGCAGACCTATCCCGATCAGTCGCTGTACCCGGCGAACTCGGTGCCCGCCGTCGTCCGCCGTATCAACAATGCGCTGCTGCGGGCCGACCAGATCTCCTGGACTGAGGACGCCGGCGCGCCCGATCCGCATTTCCTGGCGCCGATCGTCGCCGACGCCGAGGCCGGCTTCGGCGGCCCGTTGAATGCGTTCGAGCTGATGCGAGCGATGATCGCCGCCGGTGCCGCTGGGGTGCACTTCGAGGACCAGCTGGCGAGTGAAAAGAAGTGCGGGCACATGGGCGGCAAGGTGCTCGTGCCGACCGCGCAACACATTCGCACGCTGAACGCGGCCCGGCTGGCGGCCGACATCTGCAACGTGCCGACGCTTATCATCGCCCGCACCGATTCGCTCGGAGCGAACCTGCTCACGTCCGACGTTGATGCGCGCGATGCGCGGTTTACGACAGGTGAGCGGACGGCGGAGGGCTTCTACCGGATCACACCTGGCGCCGATGCCGCGATCGCGCGAAGCCTCGCGTACGCGCCGTTTTGCGACCTGCTCTGGGTCGAGACGGCAACGCCTGACCTTGCGTTCGCGCGCCAGTTCGCCGAGGCAATCCATCGCGAGTTCCCCGAGAAGTTGCTCGCGTACAATTGCTCGCCGTCGTTCAACTGGAAAGCGACGTTGGACGACGACACCATCGCGTCTTTCCAGAAGGAGCTCGGCGCGATGGGATACGCATTCCAGTTCATCACGCTGGCCGGATTCCATTCGCTCAATCACGCAACGTTTGAGCTTGCGTTCGGCTACGCACGCACTGGCATGAGCGCCTATGTGCGACTGCAGCAAGCCGAGTTCGCCGCGGCCAGCCACGGCTACACGGCGGTCAAACATCAAGCCGAGGTCGGCACCGGCTACTTCGACATGGTCACGGCCGCGCTCAACCCCACATCCGACACGTTGGCTCTTGCGGGCTCAACCGAAAGCGAGCAGTTCTCATGACGCAGGCCGCGATGTTCGACCGTTCGGACTTTGAAGAGATTGCGGACGGCGTGGAGCTGGCGATCTTTCGGATGCCATCCGCCGTTCGCGATGAAATCTTGACCCTTGATGCTCTGGAGTTCGTCGCCGATCTGCAACGAGAGTTCGGAGCGCGGCGGTTAGCGCTGCTGGACGCGCGGGTTGCACGGCAGGCGCTGATCAACGCGGGTGGCACGCTGAACTTTCTGCCCGAGACCGCGCAGATCCGCGCGGGTTCGTGGCAGGTCGCGGCGCCGGCGCCGGGGTTGGCGGATCGGCGGGTGGAGATTACCGGTCCGACTGACGCGAAGATGACGATCAACGCGTTGAACTCGGGTGCGAAGGTCTGGTTGGCCGACTTCGAGGACGCGAACACCCCGCTGTGGGAGAACATGGTCGGCGGCCACCTGAACCTGCGATCTGCGATCGACGGGACGTTGCAGTTCACGTCGCCGGACGGAAAGCACTACACGCTGGCATCCCCGTCGGAGCTGCCGACAATTGTGGTGCGGCCGCGCGGTTGGCACCTGACCGAGAAGCACGTACTCGTCGACGGCGAGCCGATGTCGGGCAGTCTCTTCGACTTCGGCATGTACCTGTTCCATTGCGGCAGACGGCAAATCGATGCCGGGAAGGGTCCGTACTTCTATCTGCCGAAGATGGAGAGTCATCTCGAGGCGCGGCTATGGAACGACGTCTTCCTTTATGCACAGGCTGCACTTGACATACCGCGGGGCACGATCCGGGCAACCGTGCTGATCGAGACGATCTGGGCTGCGTTTGAGATGGACGAGATCCTCTATGAGTTGCGCGAGCACTCCTCAGGACTCAACGCCGGTCGCTGGGATTACCTGTTCTCGCTGATGAAAGTCTTCCGCGCCCGGGGCGCCGAGTTCCTGCTGCCCGACCGCAACACCGTGACGATGACGGCGCCCATGATGCGTGCCTACACCGATCTGCTCGTGAGCACGTGTCATCGGAGAGGGGCGCATGCCATCGGCGGTATGGCGGCGTTCATCCCCAACCGCCGCGACGCCGCCGTCAACGAAGTCGCGATGGCGAATGTGCGCGCCGACAAAGAACGCGAGGCCGGTGACGGATTCGACGGCTCCTGGGTCGCGCACCCGGACCTGGTTCCCGTGTGCATGGAGGTCTTCACCGCCGTGCTCGGCGAGCGCCCCGACCAGCGCGACCGGCTGCGGGGCGATGTGCGAGCCAATGCGGCGCAGATCCTCAACGCGCACGCCACTCCCGGGGCCATGACCGAAGAGGGTCTTCGCAACAACATCAGCGTCGCTGTGCAGTACCTCTCGTCGTGGCTGCGCGGCGGCGGTGCGGTCGCGATCAACAACATGATGGAGGACGCCGCCACCGCCGAAATCTGCCGCACCCAGGTGTGGCAGTGGTTGCACAACGACGTCAAGCTCAGCAACGGCCGGCCGGTCACTCGCAGGGTGGTGTCGTGGATGCTGAATGAGGAGCTGCGCACCCTCGGGCCCGACTACGCAGCCGGCCGCGACCTATTCGAGGAAGTCGCCCTCACCGATGAGTTCGTCGACTTCCTGACTGTGCCGGCCTACGAACGCATGCACTGACCGCCCCTCGCGTGGATCAGGTCGGTGGGGCGGGCGGACGAGTCGGCCTATAGGCCGGGCGGTTCTCGTTCCAACTTGTGCGCGGGATTGCCGCAGGTCAGGGCTAGGTTGCGCGCATGTTCACGGTTTCGGTGTCACTCCGATGTCACTATCGGAAGCGAGCCTGACCCCGCCATGTCGAGCCCACGCAAACTCATCCATGGCCGCGGCACGTCGTATGAGATTACCTACCGCATCCACGGTCGGATGGTGCGCCGCCGGTTCCCCACCCGCGCAGCGGCGCTGGACGCGATGGCCCAGGCACGCACCCGGATCCGGGCCGGTACGCATCTGGCGCCGGCCGAAGCGCGCATCACGTTGGCGGCCTACGCGACACGATGGATCGCGGGGTTGCAGGTCGCACAATCGACCGGCCACCACTACCAACTGTCATTGCGCAGGCACATCCTGCCTGCGCTAGGCCATGTACCGGTCGGATCGCTGCGCCGCTCCGACATCGTCGCCTGCGTCGCCGAACTATCCGCGAAGGGTCTCGCCCCCACCACGGTGGAATCCACGTACACGGTGTTGGCGATGGTGCTGCGCTCCGCCACCTACGACCGGCTCATCCCGGCCAGCCCTTGCTTCAAAATCAAACTGCCACCTATCCCCGCCCGCGGGCTCACCGTGTTCACCCCAGACCAGATCACTGCGATACTCGCGGCCGCGAAGCCGCAGCATCGCGCGGTGTTGGCGACCGCGATCGGAACCGGGATGCGGCAAGGGGAACTTTTGGGCCTGCGACTGGCGAGCATCAATCTGCTGCGGCGTGAGCTTGCCGTCGAACACCAGTGCCTGACCCCGGCCGGGGCAGGCATGCCCTACCTGACCGAAACCCTCAAGACCGCCGCTAGCAGACGAGTGATCCCGCTCCCCCGCTTCACCATCGACGCGCTCAGCGAACACATCGAGAACTACACCGTCAGCGACGACGCCCAACCGTTGTTCACCAACCCGCACGGCGGCCCGTGGCGGCGCGGCGCGTTCAACGACTCCGTCTGGAAACCCACCCTGCTCCGCGCCGGAGCCCACCACGTACGGCATGCACGCGCTGCGGCACACCTACGCCAGCACACTGATCGCCGCCGGCCTGCACGCCAAAGTCATCCAGACCAGGCTCGGACACAAATCGATCACCGAAACCATGGACACCTACGGACACCTGTTCCCGCACCAAAACCACGAAACCACCGACGCACTCGACCGCGCATACAGTCACGAAGGCTGACGCCACTGCGATACGCGCACCGTTCGCCAGCCAACCCGGTCGCCGTCCCCCAACTGGGCCCTTGCTGGGTTGCTGGTCATGTCGAGGCTGGAGTCAACGGGGCTGAGCCTCCTGCGCGAAAGCCGATGGGCCGATCGATCAGCCCGCGGCAGCCATGGTGACCTGGACCTTCAGGCCAGCGCGGCTGCGCACGGCCGCCACCGCCTCTTCGAAGTCTTCCAGCGCGAAGCGGTGCGTAACCATTCGATCGGAGTCGATCGCGCCCGCGGCCATGATCCGCAGCGCTGGCTCGAACGTGTTAAGCACCGCCATCGATCCGAGCACTTTGATCTCGTCGTTGTAGACCTGGAACTGGGAGAGCGGGAGCGTCGCTTCAGGCGGCGCGACACCGAACACCAGCATGGTGCCGCCGCGGCATAGGCTGGCCACCGCCGACTTCGCGGCCGCAGGAACCCCGGTCGCTTCTACGGCGTATTCGAACCCGAGGGGGCGGTTGGCCATGAGCTCCTCCAGTGTGGCCGCCGCGGCTGTTGCCCCGAAGAGCATCGCCAGCTCCCGTCGCGCGGGATCCGGTTCGAGCACCGAGACAAGGACCGCCCCGCTCACCTTTGCGGCCTGCAGCATCAGGAGACCGATCGTACCGGCTCCGACGACGAGCAGCTCGGAGCCGGGGGAAATGGCGAGGCGGCGCAAACCATGGACCACGCAGGACAGCGGCTCGACCAGCGAAGCCGCCTCCCAACTCATGGCGTCAGGGATGCGATAGGCGTTGCCGGCTGGTACGACCACCTTCTCTGCGAACGCGCCGTTCACCGTGTCTCCTGTGGCACCCCAGAACTGACAGAGGTTGCCTCGTTGCCTTTGGCAGTAGACGCATCGGCCACAAAACAGGGAGGGGTCGACCGCGACGCGATCGCCGACCGCGAGTCCGACCACCGCTGACCCCACAGCCGTCACCAGCCCAGCGAACTCGTGCCCCGGGACCAGCGGGTACGGGGCAGGCGCGAAGTGACCATCGAGAATGTGCAGGTCCGTCCCGCAGATGCCGACGGCTCGAGGAGCGATGACCACATCCCCGGGCCCGGCAACGGGCTCAGGAATGTCCGCCAGCGCGAAGCGGCCGGGAGTCTCGATTACGATGGCCTTCATCTCAGCTCCCCTCGCTCATGCTGAACATCGACCAGAGGGTGGTTCGCATGCGCCGCGGCTGTTGCAGCACCGCGAGGATGGCAGCCCCGACATCGGAGGGCCGCAGGAACTCGTCCAGTGAGGGGTCGCCCTCAGTACGCCCAGCGCCTATTGCGAATTCGGTGTGGACGCCCGCGGGGCAAATCGTCGACACCCGTATGCCTTCCTGACGGACCTCCCGATCCAGGGAACCGGCCAGACCTACCTGGGCAAACTTCGTTGCCGCGTAAACCGCCTCGTTCCCGCCCCCGCGTAGTCCGGCCACGGACGCGACGATGACCACGTCGCCTCCCCCGCCCTGTCTCCGAAACTGGCGGACGGCGGAGCGAACGGCCCAGACCGTCCCCTCGACGTTGGTCCGCATCATCGTGCGAAGATCATCCTCGTCAGCGTCCAAAATCCCGCCGTACATGCCGATTCCGGCGTTCACGACGATGCTGTCTAGTCGGCCGAACTGTGCAACCGTCGCCTCGACGAGCGCAGTTGCGCTCGAAGGCTGCATCACATCGCCGGGGACTGCGAGCACACTCTTCTCGCCCAGCTCGTCGACCAGCCCCGACAGCCTGTCGACTCGCCGGGCCTGTACCGCAACGCGGGCCCCAGACTCGACGAGTAGCCGGGCAGCCTCCCGTCCGATGCCGGCGCTCGCCCCGGTGATGGCAACGACTGACTGTGCGAGGTCTCGTGATTCTGCGGGCATGGGCATCTCCTCAGGTGGTGTGCGGACTGGTTCACGAGCGAGTCGCGTGGCGGCCGGCGAAATCGAGCATTCGCTCGGCGACGAGGGCGCTCATCTCGCGTCGAGCTGGTACTAGGTAGAAGGCTGGGTCGACTGCCTGTGGGTCTGCTGTCAGGGCCTCGCGCAGCGCCGCCGTGAAAGCCATGTGTGAATCCATGCCCTGGTTAATCTTGCGGATGCCGATCGTCCCCGCCCGTATCTTTTCGGCGATGGGGACTCCCCACGACTCGGGCAGTCTGCCGCCGTTGGCGTTGATGCGGCGCCGGGTGTCAGCCGGCAGCGTCGACGAGCCGTGCATGACGAGATGTGTTCCGGGCAAGCGCGAGGCGATCTCCTCGATCAGATCCATCCGCAGGACCTCGGAGTCAGGCTCTGTCGCGAACTTGTAGGCGCCGTGGGAAGTCCCGATAGCCACCGCGAGAGCGTCCACTCCTGTGCGCCGGACGAACTCCTCGGCCTGCTCTGGATCGGCCAACACGATTTGCTGCGCCGCGTCACTTCCTTCGCCGCCGCCGATGGTGCCCAGCTCGCCCTCGACGGAGACGCCGGCCGCGTGAGCCAAGACCACGACCTTCGAGGTGGTCGTCACGTTGGTCTCGAACCCTGCCGGCGTGCGGCGGTCAGCTTCGAGACTCGCGTCAATCATTACGCTGGAGAATCCGGCATCGATCGCGCGGGCGCAGGTCTCGTAATCGGGTCCATGGTCGAGGTGCATGACAGCGTCGACCTGTGGGTACTCGCCAATGATCCAGCGCAGTCCACGCCAGAATCGCTCATCACTGTGATGGGCACTGCTGCCGGCCAGGGTCTGTACGATAACCGGCAGCCCTGTTGTTTCGGCGGCGTCCAACACCGCCTCCGCCTGTAGCAGCTCGGTCACATTGAAGGCGCCGATCGCACCGTGCGTCAGGGCGATCCGATCCATGGCCTCTCGCAGCGAGATGATGGCCATCAGAGTTCCCGTTCGGCAGGCGAGCGCCGCCAACGACCCTTAGTGGGCATGGTCGAGCCCGAGCGTGTGGTAGTCGAGCACGGCGGGACGTCCAAGCAGTGAGGCAAGGTGCTGCACCTTGGCGGCGCTCTCCACGGCGACGGTGGTCTTAAACGCCTCGCGCAGCGTTTCGCCTACGGTCAGCAGGCCATGGTTCCCCCACACGATCCCGTTGCGGTTACCCATGACTGCGGCCATCGCCTTACCGAACTCGGTGTTGTTGCTTTGCGCGAACGGCATGACCGGAACCGGTCCGCGGGTATAGATGATCATGTTGATCAGAACGCCCTCGATCGGCCTGTTGAGAACCCCCATGACATTGCTGTAGGTCGGCTCGGTGTGGACGATCGCCTGAACGTCAGGTCTCTCGGCATAGACGGCGTTGTGCACGGTGACCTCACTGGAAGGTTCGCGGCTGCCTTCCAGCACCGAGCCGTCGTAGTGGACCACAACCATGTCGTCGGGTGTCATCAGGTCGTACTCGAGGTCGGTGGGCGTGACCAGGATGGCGTTGTGCTCTGGCAACCTGATGCTGATGTTGCCTTGTGTGTTGAAATTCAGTCCGTACCGCATGGAGAGCCTGCAGTAGCGCAGAACCTCTTCACGTTGCACAAAGCTGGCGTAAGACATTAGCTGTGTTCCTCCTGCATAGTGGTGGACACGACTGACTGGACCGCGGGGTAAAGGCGCCCGAACTGGGCTCGGCGCTGGGCGAACCAGTGCTGATCTCGCGGTTGCAGAACCGGCCCGTAGGCCAGCTTCTGGCCGTGACGTGACGGGAGCCGTCCAGACCCGCACAACGCGACGATGGCAGCTCCGCGCGCTGCCGCCGGTCCTGGTACCAGCACAAGGGCGCGGCCAGCGCCATCCGCACGACGCTGGGAAGCGGCGCGGCCGGCCCCGCCACCGACGACCCGCACTGACATGACCCGCGAGCCGGCAGCCTCGGCGACAGCTAGGCTGCGGGCTAGCTCGAAGCCCGAGGCCTCGAACAGTGCGCCCGCCAGGTCTGCCGCCGTCGTCGTGAGGCTCAGCCCGATCACAACGCCGGTCGAGTCGGGGTCGTTGTCCACCCCGCCACTCCCGGCCAGGTGCGGGAGCATCAGAACGGGACTCGGACCGTCGCCGATGCTCGCGACCAACGCGTCTACATGGGAATCGGTGTGACCGACGAGCCGATTCAGCCAGCTGAGTGTCGATCCGCCCGACGGAATACCGTTCAGCGACAACCACTCCGGCCCGTCCTCCACCGGGTAGCTCGCGATGTTGACGTCGATATAGGCGGTAGGCCGACCGATGCTTGCTGTGGTCAAGCATTCGGTCGTTCCGAGGGAGAAGACTGCGTCACTCGTCGTCCCCCCGCCGCCCCAGAAGGCACAGGCCTGGTCGTGCGCGCCAGCGAAAAGGTCGGCCCGCAAGCTGAATCCCAGATCGACCCTGCGACGGTCGGACACCGACCCGACCCGTGACCCGACAGGGACAGGGTCTGGGAAGAGGCTTCGATCGAGTTGCGCCAGGTCGAGAATATCGAGCGACCATTCGCGCCGGTTCACGTCGAACGCTGCCGTCCGAGCTGCCGAGCTGTAGTCGATAACGGGATGCCCTCCCAGCCAGGTGAGCACCAGGTCGGCGAACGTATGGAGGCGAACGGCCGACGCCCACGCCCGTTGGGTATGGCGCCATTGCACGATCTTGCCGATGCTGAACATGGGATGAACCGGTTGACCCGTCAGCTCACGCCACTGCACAGCGCCGAACTTGGCACTGATCGCGGCCGTAATCTCAGCGCCCCGCAGGTCCGCGCTGAGAGGGGCCGTACCGAGGGGTTCCCCGGCTCCATCCACCGCCACGACAGCCTCGCCGAGCGCCGAAGCTGAGATTGCGGTTACCGGATCATCGGCATCGACCACTGAGTTGACGCTGCGAATGCACTTGGCGACCTGCTCCAGAACGGCCGCAGGATCCAGTTCCGCGTGGCCAGGACCCGAGCGCAGTACGTCGAAGTACTGCTCGCTTGACGCGAGCTCGGCGAGCTCATCGTTGAAAGCAACAGCGCGACAACCCGAGGTGCCAATGTCTACCCCGAGGACGCTCATGGTGCGCTCCGCACCGTGGATGGACGCGTCATCCCTTGACTGCGCCCTCAAGCAGCCCACCGACGAACCAGCGTTGTACGGCGAGGTACAGCAGGATCAACGGACCGGCGACCAAGCAGAGGATCGCGAAGAGGGCCCCGGGGTTGCCGAGATAAACACCACTGTATTGCTGCGGAATCAAGGGCAGCGTCTTCATGGCGTCCTTGGTCTCAATTGTCAGCGCAAGGAAGAATTCGTTCCAGCTGGTAATGAACTGCCAGACCGCAACGAAGATCAGGCACGGGCGGAGCATCGGCACCACGATCAAGGTCAGCAGACGCCAGCCGCCGACACCGTCGAGGATCGAAGCCTCGAAGACGTCCCGAGGTAGGTCATGCATGAACCCGGTCAGAACCACCACCGCGAAAGGGATTCCCAACGCGGCGTACGGCCCAATTAGCCCCCAGTAGGTGTTGACCAGACCGAGCGACTGCAACAGGGCGCCAAGCGGGATCACCAACGACGAGATCGGCACCATCAGTGTGACCAGGAGACCAAGATAGAGCGCTGTCGTGTACCGCAGTTTCAGAACTGTGAATCCATAGGCGAATGCCGCCCCAGCGGCCACGACGACCAACGTCGAGATGCCGGCGACGACGATCGAGTTGACGAAGTAATGCAGCATCGGGTTGCCATGGAACACGGCCTTGTAATTGGCCAGAGTGACGTTAGTGGAGATGATCGTCGGGTCGAACGCGTGATCCGGATTGCGAAAAGACACGCTGATCAGGTAGACGATAGGCAGAAGCCAGATCACGGCGACGACGCTCAGGCCCGTGACCACCACCCGCGGTAGTAGTCGCCCTCCAACGCGCCGACGCTTCCTCCTTCCGCCATCATGTGACGTCTGGTTGGTGGTGCGGCCGACCGGACCGGCGGGCACGGCCAGTTCCGAGGCGTTCACTCTGCCGGAGATCGCGCCGCTCATGAGTGGCCCCCCACCGTCAGACGGGTCCCGAATACGCCTACCTGCACCGCCGTTGCGCACAGGGCGATGAGCAGCGTCAGGACAGCGAGTGCTGAGGCGTAGCCGTTCTCGTTAAGGATGAAGCCGGTGCGGAAGATTTGGGTCCCGTAGATCTCGCTCGCGTGGTCCGGACCGCCCGAAGTCGTGAGGTAGACCAGCGGGAAGGTCTGCAGCGCACCGATGATGCCGAGCAACACCAAGCTCTTCGTGATGGGCGCGAGCAGTGGCACCAGCACGGATCGAATGAGCCGGATCCCGGTGGCGCCGTCAACCTTCGCAGCCTCGGTGAGCTCGCTGGGGATGCGATTGAGGCCAACGATGTACATCAGCATGGAGAAGCCGGTGAACTCCCAAATGTTGATGCCGATGATCGCGAAGATCGCTGTGTGCGGGCTACCCAACAGGCTGATGCTCAAGTTGATGCCGACATCGCTGAGGGCGTGCTGGAGCGGGCCGTAGTCCGGCGAGTAGATCTGGCTCCAGACGATGGCGATGACTGAGGCGCTCGTGACGAGGGGGACTAGGAAGGCCGTGCGCAGGATCGCTGTGCTACGTGCGGCATAGGTCTCGATCAGATAGGCCAGGGTGTAGCCGACCGCCAGCTGCACGATGACCGTGATGACTGCCCAGTAGATCATGTTGCGCGTTGCCGTCCAGAAGATCGGATCATGCAGGACGTGGGAGAAGTTGGCGAGGAAGCCCCCGGACATGCCTTGATCGCGAATGCCGAGACTGGCTTGGATCACGGATACGACCGGCCACGCCACAAACAGACCGAAGAATGCGATGGCGGGCACAAGATAGATGTACCGCCGACGACTGCGCCGGAGCAGAGTGTCGATGGTCATCGGCCCGACTGACCGGCGCGGATGAAGGGGCCGCGCAACAGGTGCAGGGACGACGGCCATGGTGGCTCCTTACCTCGTGAGCTTGCCGCGTGGTGGACGGAGTGGTGGCGCCCGGACTTGCGGGCTGGGCGCCACCACTCCGAGATCGGTCAGCCTGCGGACTGTTGAGCTGTCTCTACTTTGGCCAGGGCTGCGGTAGCAGTTTCCTGGCCTGCGGCGACACCTGACAGAGCGTCGTCGAGGGCCTGCTGAACCACGGGAGAGCCGAATCGCTGGTTATCAGCGGTCGGCAGCTGGGCGTTGAACTTCGCGTACAGCGTCTTTACGTTCGAGCCCACTGTTGAGGGCAGCGTGACACCGCTGAACGCCGGTAGGTCGTTGACATCGCTCAAGGCAGCGTTGCCTGCGTCGCCCTTGACCAAGCTGGCCATGAAGTCGAACGCATTCGGGTTATTGGCGCCGTTCTTGGTCAGTCCAAGCCCAACATCGATGCCGCCCACTACCGCGCCTGGCTGTGTGGTACTCGACACAGCGGGGAACTGGAAGTAGTTGAACCCCTGGAGGTCCTGTACGAGGCTGGGGATCGGAGGCGTCAGCTCAGCTTCCTGCAGCCACCACGAGCCGAGCGCCATCATGCCCACTTTGCCCGCGGCGAACAGCTGGGCGCCGGTCGGATATGCCTGGTCGCCTAGTGCGCCCGACTGGAATACGCCGTCGGAGAACAACGACTTCCACACGTTCATCGCGCTGACCAGGCTGGGATCCGTCCACGGCGTCGTGCCGTTCTGAGCGTCGTCGGTGATGCCGCTCTTGAGCTGGTTGGCAATCATCAGGAAGACGTTCTCGTTCTGCCAGGCACCCGCGGCACCTTGGTACATGGGGATGTAGCCGGCAGACTTGATCTTCTTGGCGTCAGCCACGAGCTCGGTGAGCGTCGTCGGAACCGATATACCGAGCTTCGCGAAAATCTGGGTGTTGTACCAGATGGCCAAGACCTGCGACTCCTGCGGAAGAATGTAGTAATTCTTGTCACCGGCAGGGTTGCCCATCTGCATCTGGCGGAGATTGACCGGGTAGACGCTGTCCGTCCAGTTGGCTCCCCATTGCTTCGCGGCAAGGCTGTTCAGTGGCGTGAGGTTGGTTCGGTATTGCTGCGTTAGAGATCCCGGCTCGAGGCCGATGATGTCGGGTAGCGTGCCGTTCGCCGCCGCGGTCTTGAGCGCGGTGAGGAACTCGGGGTCGTAGTTGTAGTACGAGTACTCGACCTTCACGCCAGGGTGTGCCGTCTGGTATTGGTCGATGGCCTTCTGCATCGTCGACTTGGTGAACCAGGACCAGATGGTCACCGTCTGGTGGCTGCCGGTGGATGCGACCGCGGCGGTCGACGATCCTGCGGCAGCCGGAGCAGACGAGGCGCCTGCGGCAGCCGGAGCAGACGAGGCGCCTGCGGCAGCGGGAGCAGACGAACTAGCACCAGAAGCCGACGAGCTTGAGGCAGCACTGGTGGATTTCCCACTACTCACACAACCGGTCAAGCTCAGGGCCACCGCAGCGGTGACCATAGCGAACCCGAACCGCTTCATCCGTCCTCCTTGACGATGTAGGTTGGGGTGCCCGCTGGCCCCAGGAAACGTTTCCAGGGGAAAAGTACGCCGTGTTCTCGCCTCGGTCAAGACACGATTCGATCACGATCGGAAGCAAGGTTCGGCCGGAAATCGCTACTCACGTTGAAGATCAGGCCTAACTTGGGCCACGATGTGGGAACCGCCAGGCCGCTTCAACGCGGGCGGGGGCAGCGACCTCGTTGACCTTACTGAAACATCCTGGTAGAAACGTTTTCACGGTGTGAGGCTCATTTCGGGTGGGAGAAGTCGTGGCAACGATCAAGGACGTCGCCGCTGCGGCCGGTGTCTCCATCTCCACCGTGTCCCGCGCACTCAACGGTGCGACAGGTGTCAGCCCCGAGTACGTCGTACGGGTCAAAGCCGTTGCGGATCGTCTGAACTACTCACCGAACTCGCTCGGTCGAAACCTGCGCCAGCAGCGTCAGCCGGTCTGGACCCTCATCGTGACGGACATCGAGAACCCCTTCCTAACCTCGGTTGCTCGAGGAGTCGAAGACGCGGCACATGCGTCCGGCTACTCCGTCCTGCTGTGCAACTCGGACGGCGAGGTCGATCGCGAGGCGCGATACCTTGAGATCGCGGCGCAGAACCGGGTCGCCGGCGTGCTAGTGACGCCCGCGTCACAGCACAGCGACGTGTCCCGATTGCTGGAACTGGGCATCCCCGTCGTGGCCCTCGACCGGCCACTCGCCGGGGCCAGCGGCACCGACACGGTTCTGGTCGACACACGGTCCGCCGCTTGCAAGGCGGTCGCATCGCTCATCGCGGCCGGCCGCAAAACGATCGGCTGCATCACCGGCCCGCGAGACACTTTCACCGCCGAGGAGCGCGTCGCAGGTTACCGAGACGGCCTGGCCCAGGGAGGCTACGCCATCGACCCGTCCCTGATCCGCTACGCGGACTTCCGCGTGGCGGGCGGCCATTGGGCGGCAGAGGAGCTGCTGGCAAAAAATGTCGACGCGCTGCTGGTCGCCAGCAACCAGATGACCATCGGCGCGATCCAGGTGATCCGTCAGTCGGGCAGAGTGTTAGGCCGCGACGTCTATATCGCACTCTTTGATGACGCGCCGTGGGTCGAGCTATTCCGGGACACCCTTACCCTCGTATCGCAGCCTGCCTACGAGTTGGGGCACGCGGCCGGTCGTCTGATTCTGGACCGTCTGGCACACGGCCGAAGAGCCAGCCAGACAGTTACCTTGGCCGCGTCGATCAGCGTCATGCCCAGTCCATCCTGACCGACGACAATCCGCAACAACTAGCGACTACGCCGGCCAAGACCCGGTGAACAGCTTCGACCTGGGCGGCACGTCGGTGAGTCGCGGCGGCATCATTGAGGGTGCGTCCGTTGTGACACAGCAGACCCTCGTCGGTGTCGGCCGCCTTAGCCAACGTTCTCAACTGGGCCAGCGGAAAGCACGCAAAGAAGCTCCGTGACAATGCGGTTCACGCCCACTGGTTGGACTACGCCGGTTGCGGCGTACGGCGAGCCCGTTCCATCGCGACGGCCGATCGCAACAATCGTCGTGCCGCTGGATGACCTTGCAGACGACGCCCATATCTTGAGTGAACTTGCTCGTACGCTTGACGACCTCGCGGAACCGCTCTGGCCGCAAGCACGACTGCAGGCTCCCTTATCGATCAACCCTCAGTCCATACCGCCCCGCAAATGCACGGCGCGCCCGGACTTGGTCACCTTGACACGCGCCCAGGCGGGTGGCGTGCGCCTGCGTGACTCTCCTGCCCGGTCAACGTTTCTCGCCGAGTTGGAGCCTGACCGTGCGGGTCGTATACCTCGTCGGCCGAGCGCGGCGACAAGGTGCATTATTCATGGCCCGCGTTCGCAAAGCGCCACCCGGTCGCCCGTCCGTCCCGCGGGTCGTTCCCAGTGCGCCACGGCGGGCTATCCAATCCGTTCGCAAGGCGTCCGCCGCTGTTCTTGGATTACTGTGACGTAGACGAGGCACAGCTTGTATCCGGTCTAACTGAGTCGGACTGGCGTCGTGAGCGGCAGTGCGTCGATTGGCTGGACCATTGACGTCGTCACTACCGACGAACTGCTCACTATCGCCGGCCGGATGAACGAGGCATCGGCGAACCCAAGCCCTGAAAACTGATGCATTGCCGGAGTATCCGCCGCGAGATCGACACTGCACCTCGTGGCGCGGACGAGTAACTCCGCGACGGGATCGCTAGCGTGTTCCCGAGAATGTGCCGCTGCGACCGCGACATGGATAGCCCTTGGGGTCGTTGTGTTTGTGCAGTCTTGGGTTCCGGCGACCGTGCTCGAATTCGCGCCCGCACATAGCGCAGCGGTACACGTACACAGGGCCCGATTGGCTTGAACCCAACGCTCGCAAGCTCGACGCGCCGCTGGTGCTGCGCGTCTGTGGTGGTGCGTACATAGACCCGTGGGCGGAGAACTCAATGGGCAGTCCGGGGCGCGGCCGGAACGGTGTCGTTGTCACCTGAATGCGCGTTATTTTGTCAACGCCGTAGCTGCGGTGGCCGGTGTTGTCGGCCCGTTCGGCATGCAGCATCAATCGCCCTGCCCGGGTGCGCCGCAACGAGTACGGCTCGATCAGCCGGTTGCTGCCGTCATAGGTCAACTCGACAAGCAAGTGATTGGTTGCCGCAAAGCGCACAGCTTCCAATGGGATCCCCGCTCCCCACACCCACACCGTCGCCGGCGGCGACCAGTCCTGGTCCTCATCCGCCGCGTACGGAATCGGTGGCATCTGTTCAAACAGGATGCTGCCCTCCAGCCACGAAAACAGCACAAGCAGCTCTTCGAGGAACGGCGCCAACGGAGGCAACGCGGGGAGCTGGTGGCTGAGCATGTTCGGCCAGTCCGCTTCCAGCTCCGCGGTTCGCTCCTCGTTGAGGATGTCCAGCGCGGTCGGAACCGGAATGTTCTTAACCGCGCACTTCTCCGCAAGTGCGTCCCGGATGAGGTCGGGGTAGAGCCGCAGGTCGTTGCGTCGAAATAAGTTGATGACGTCATACAGGTCGCGTGGTCTACCGCGCTGCGCCATCGCGCGCAGCTTCTCGGCGAACAACTCCTCAAACGAGTAGCACCTGACCTGCCCGCTACCGGGCAACGCGTCGGGGTAGGGGTGCCCGATGTCGCGCAGGACCGGCGGCCTGACAACACGCTCGTTCGCGGTGATGTCGAGCTTGACCCGCGCAGGTTGCAGTTGCTGACGCGGACCGACGTAGTACACGCGGCCCTCCACAGACAGGCCATCTGGGCGAAGCCGCAGCACCGGGTCGCGGGTCGCGAAGTTAATGCCCGAGGCATCTGCAACCCGGTCGAGCATGCGCATCAAATGCGCGGCGATGTCGTCGGGCAGATACGGGCCACCGGGCAGGACGGTGAAGTCGAGGTCCTCGGAGAAGCGGTAGGTCTCGATGTAGCACTTCTTCAAGCACGTCCCGCCTTTGAAGATCCAGCTCTGTCCAAGTACCGGGTCTGCCCCGATGCCCCACAGCAACCACCCCAGGACATAGTCCTTTCGATCACCTCCTCCGTCAGGCCCCACTCGCTGACGCGCGCAACCATGTCGGCCCGGGTGATCACTGCTCATCATCTCGGGTCAGGTTGGCGTTGACGCGCAGACCCCAGCGCCGCACGATCCGGCCACGGGACTGGCTGGACGGATCGAGTGCGGTGACGCCAGTGCTCAGCCGCGCGCGGCAGGCATCGATGAGTGATCCGGTGTCGTGCTCGCGGGTTTCGAGCAGATAACCAAGACGTTTGAACACGCTCCGATTGCCGAGCCGATCGCCGTAGTCGACGAGCACCGCGTCGTTGCGGTGCTTGCTGGTCAAGTACTCGTGCACAACATCGGCGCAGTGACGGATCCCCCCGCCCAGCCGCGGGTCGTCAAGCACATCGATGATGGTGCGGCTCGGGTCAGACACTTCGACGCGAGTCCGACCACGCCACACCCCGACAGTGCCGAACATCAGCTCGGGCGCACGGGACGTGACATGAAAGCGCATGCCCTGCAGTTCCACCTCGTTGTGCCGAACGTCGCGGCTAGTCACCACAAGCACTGTCCGAAATAGCTGCTCGGTGAAGTCCCAGTGTTCGCACGCCGTCCAGCCGCCGATGTAGCACGGCGCGAAAACACGGCCGGCAACGATCCACGCGTCCTCCACCCACTCACCGGAACGACGGGCGTCAAGCGGCACCGCGACGTACAGGCCACGCCGCACCCGGCTTAACCAGCCGCGTCGCGCCAGATACCCCAGCAAACGTGCGGTCTCACCAGGGTCGAGACCCAAGACCCGTGAGGCCTCGGCCACATCGAACGCCGCGGAAGCCTCTCGATGCAGACGTTCGACGTGTTCGCGGTTCCGTTGACTGATCCCCGCCGATGACAGCACAGGTGCAGCAGAGCTCATAGAGTACAGGCTACTACGGTCCGGCTATAGCGACATACTCTAGCTGTCATACTGTCCATCAGATCCGCACTACGATGGCCCGGGTATACCGGGATGTGCCGCTCGCGTCATATCGCTCCGTCTGTCCCTCGGTCTAGCGAGCGCCGAGAGATGACGAACTCCTAGGGGAAACCTATTGTCCGAATCCGCGGACCAGACCACGCGCAGGATCAACGCCAAGGCTCGCGCCGCCGACGTGACATCCGTGTGACACCAAGCTATCCGCAAGTGCAAACGTGCAGGTCAAACGGGGTAGGGGCGGACGAGTCGACGCGTAGGCCGGGTTCTGTCACCTGAACCAAACGGTCCAGGCGGGCGACCATCCATCTACGACTGCCGTTGCCGACAGCCTCCAGCGGTCTACCCGCAGGCTCGGGCGGGCAGCCCTCAAACGCCTGCGCAGTCACACCGAAGCGTGACCTCTTGACCTTGCTCCAGGTGGGGTTTACCAAGCCGCGCGAGTCACCCCGCACGCTGGTGGTCTCTTACACCACCGTTTCACCCTTACTGCCGAACCTAGGCCAAGGCCCGAATCCGGTAGCGGTCTGTTTTCTGTGGCACTGTCCCGCGGGTCACCCCGGGTGGGCGTTACCCACCACCTTGCCCTGTGGAGCCCGGACCTTCCTCGGTACACGCCCATTGGCATGCAACGCGGTCGCCCGGCCGACTCGTCCGCCGTACCGGCAACTGTAGACGGTCAGGCCGGTTCGAACAGCAGCGTGCGGGTCGCCGGGTCGGCTGTCACTAGCCGCACGTCGATCCGCGCGCCCAGTAGCAGCCCGTCGCCGTCACATCGACCCCGCACCGGTGGCGTCCGCAATTGCACGATCGCACCGTGCTTCATCGTCTCGACCACGCCACCCTCAAACGTCTCCCCCACATGCGCCGCCAACATCACCGTCTCGACCAGATCGATACACGCACGTTCGAGTGCGTGCGCCTTGTGCCCAGAGTCAGCCATGACATCAGGAAGTGCAGGTAGAGCTTCACGAATCCAAGGCGGGACGTCGAGATGTGCGCACACAGCCACGCACAGTTCGCCCACGTAACGGTCGACCAGCCTCCGCAGCGGTGCAGTCGCGTGGGCGTACGGAGCCGCGACCGCACTGTGATTGGGCTGCACCGGCGGACTGCCGTCGAATGCCGTGTAGCCCGCGCCACGCAACAACCGAGTCGATAGCTCGATGAGTGCGGCTCCCGCATCCGTCGCGGGATCGAGGGCGCGCACAAATGCTTGGTACGTCTGGTGTTTCGGCCATGCGATGCCGAGCGCGTGGGCTACCCGATGCAGCAATCCGATCGCGCCCGCGTCAGCCGGCGGCAACGTGCGAAGGATCCCGACATTAGCGCCGAGCATGATGCCCGCAGCTGCCATTCCGGTAAGTAGCGAGATCTGCGCGTTCCAGTCCTCGACCGGCAGCGGAGCGCGGTAGCGCAACCGAAAGCCCGACCCGTCGGCGTCCACCTCTTGTTCGGGCAGGCGAAGGCTCACCGCGCCGCGCTCGACCTCGAGGGATTGCCGAAGCCGTCCTACCTCAGCGAGCAACGCCAACGTGCCGTCGGCCGCACCCGCACCGGTCTTCGCGTCGATGAGTTGCTGGGCCTGGCTGTAGTTCAGTCGCGATACCGACCGCACGACCGCCCGCTTGACGTCGACCGCGGTCTGGCGCCCGTCAGCGTCTAGGTCGATAGTCCAGACGAGGGCCGGCCTGATCTGGTTGGGCAGCAGGCTCGCCGCGCCTTCACCAATCGCCGGCGGATGCAACGGCGTCCGCATGTCCGGGCTGTAAAGGGTCTCGCCGCGTGCGTGCGCCTCGACATCGACCGGATCGCCTGTCGACACGAACGCCGCGACGTCCGCGATCGCGTACTGCACCCGGTAGCCAGCGCCGTTTCGGGCGATGTGCATGGCCTGGTCGAGGTCCATCGATCCGGGCGGGTCGATCGTCAAATACGGGACGTCGGTCTGGTCCGGCGCCGTCGACATCGCGGGGCTCCAGTGGGCTGCGGCTTGTGCAGCGGCCGCGAGGACCTCGGGTGGAAATGCGCCCGGGACGTGGAGTTCGGTGCGGATGGCCTCGAATCCGTCTCGCAACAGCGGTCCGTCGACGCTGAGGCGAACGCGGCGGTGCGGCATGCCGCCACCGTATGTGAGAAAGGATCATGCGTAGGGCAGGCTCTCACTGTGCCCACGCCGAAACGGTCGAAGTGGCCCGCGTGGTCTCGGGTAGCCGCGTGGTCTCGGTTCGCGCCTGCGTGGCTGATCGCCGCCGTCGCCGGCGCGATCTGTGTTGCAACCACCGCGCTGCCTTGGCACGAGGCGGTCGCGACGACGAAACGCGTCGGACCGATCCTGCTGTTCCTTGTTGCGATCACCGTCGTCGCCGAACTGGCCGATGCGGCGCAGGTGTTCGATGTCGCGGCAACCCGTGCCGCCAAGCTCGGGCGCGGGCGGACGTGGGGTCTCTTTGCTCTGATCGTCGTTCTCGGCAGCCTGACCACAATCGTGCTCAGCCTCGACACAACCGCCGTCCTGCTCACACCGGTCGTACTCGCGCTCGCGTCGCAGCTGCGGATCGCGGTCATCCCGTTCGCGATCGCCGCCGTATGGCTGGCGAACACTGCGAGTTTGCTGCTGCCGGTCTCGAACCTCACCAACTTGCTCGCGGTCAACCGCCTGCATCTGTCGGCGACGTCATTCGCCGCGAAGATGTGGTTGCCCGCAATCGCGTCGATCGTGGTCACGGCTCTGGTCATTGGCGTTGCCTACCGCCGAGACCTGGCCGGTCACTATCAAGTGCCCGGCACGTTCGACATCGCCGACAGAGTCAGCTTCCGCATCAGCGCGACCGTATGCGTCGTCATCGCGCCGTTCTTCGTCATCGGGTTGCCAGTGTGGTTGCCGGCGAGCGTTGCCGCCGTCGTCCTGCTCATGCTCTTTGCGTTTCGGCAGCGCAACCGCTTGCGAGTCTCACTTCTGCCATGGCGCTTGGTCGTCCTAGTGCAAGGGCTGTTCCTCTTCGTTGCGACGCTCGGTGCGCACGGTCTCGACCGATTGCTCGGCGACGCCGCCGGGCACAGTGACAGTGCGCTCGGTGTCCTGCGGACCGCCGGCGTCGGTGCGACCGCCAGTAACCTCGCGAACAACCTGCCGAGCTACCTCGCCCTCGAGCGGGTGACTGACGGACGTCAACACCAGTTGCTCGGGCTCCTTCTCGGCACCAACGTCGGCCCGCTGGTGCTGCTCTGGGGATCGCTCGCGACGTTGCTGTGGCGTGAAAGATGCAAGGCGCGCGGCGTCGAGATCAGCGCGTGGCAGTTCGCCCGAATCGGCCTGGTGGGCGTGCCCGTCCTGCTGCTCGCCTCCTGGGCCGGGCTCACCCTTACCAAATAGGGTCAGAAATTGCGCACACTTCCTCGCTTGGATGCAACGTAATTCCTTCACTCGACAAGTGGCCGTGACAGCCTGGACCACTCGAGGTCTCGCGCGGCGTGCCGGTGTGACGCAACTAACATCGAGCCGCGAACGATCGCGCGGTCGTGCGCGGATGTATGCATCGTGATGGTCACGCGACGGTCACGAAACCGTCACGCTGAGCGTGAATCGCTGATCACAAATGCACGTTTCCTCAGGTGTTTCTTTGTTTATTACCAGGTAGTTCTAAGCTTCGCGCGTGAAATACACCCGCAATCCCGGGGAAGTAAAATCGAGTGATGCGCGACGAGCCTGTAGCTGATCGGCCAACGGAGAACCAAGACTCCGCGGCGACAAGTCCAGTCCGCGTGACGACACCGAGTTCACCTGTAGTGCGCGTTGGGCGAAGCATCGCGTCGACATACAAGCGGATACGAGATCTACCCATCCGCACGCTCGTTCTCATCACGCTCGGCGTATATATCGCACTCACCGCTGCAGTCGTCTTCGGCTCCCCGCTCGACATCATCGATCGCGTAGCCGCAGCCTCGCATCTCGCAAAGCGCTTCCCGGAGGCGACACCCTGGGTGCTGCACTACGTGATGCTTGGGCAACGCGGGCCCTCGTCGCATGTCGCCTTCGTCTACCTCGTCTACCGGGCCGCACGGCAGCGATCGTGGCGACCGCTCGCACTGTTCGTCACCTCCCTCACCATGCTGAACTTGACGGTTGGCAGTGTGAAACTCGCCATCGGGCGCCTGGGGCCAGCACTGACCACGCATCCGCGTGCCGTTTTTGATGGCGGCGACATCTTCCCGTCGGGTCACACCTCGAACGCGGTCGTCATCTTCGGCGTGTTGGCGATGGTGGCGGCCGAGCATCGCCGGGCGTGGATCGCGCTCGCGGTGTTCGTCTCGACGACCGTCGGCCTGAGCACGATCTTCCTCGACACGCACTGGGTGACGGACGTGCTCGGAGGCTGGCTCGCCGGTGCGCTCGTGATGTTGACGTTGCCAGCGACCTACGACCGGCTCGAGCGTTGGGCCTTCCGCTCAGTCCACGCCGTCAAGCAATGGTTCCGCCCCGCTCCCGCCACCAGAAGGTCGGCTACGTGGGAAGCGCTGCCCCGACAACACGACTTGACGAGCGAGATGTTCACCGAAGATGCGATGTACCGTTGAACAGCCGCAAAACCGCCGGTCCGTCGTCGTAGTAGTCGGCCTCGCTCAAGCTCGCGTTGTCGACGTGCAATCGGTATAGCGAACCAGTAGGAGTGTCGAGCAAGTTCGCCGCGATCATCGCGATCGGTCGTGAGTGACTCACCACGCAAATGGTCTCGCCGCGATGGCGATTGACAATCCGTTCCTGAGCGGCGCGCACTCGGTGTCGCAGCGACTCGTAGCTCTCACCATCAGGCGGCGAGATCGCGGTATCCCCCAGCCACAACGCAAGTTCACGTGGCCAACACTCCTCGACAACCGGAAACGTCAACCCCTCCCAGGCGCCGAAATCGACCTCGCGCAAGTCGTCATCGATCTCGACCGGAACCCCCAGAGCAGAAGAAATAATCGCCGCCGACTCACGACAGCGCGACAGCGGCGACGAGACAATCCGCTGAACACCGCCGCGTCCCACCAACTCAGCAGCAGCCACCCTGATCTGCTGCCGGCCTTGCTCGATCAGCGGCGGATCACCGACGCCGGAAAAGCGCTTCTCCACAGTGAAGGTCGTCACCCCGTGCCGGACCAGCACCAGCGTCGTGGGCGGCGCACCCGCCGTCCAGCCAACAATGCGGTTGGACGGCGGCAGTTCCGCAGGAGCGGACGCACGTAGGCCCGATGATGAGCCTGATGCCTTGGCACCGAGCGGTTGACCGGTGCCCTCGTCCATCGCGCGGTTCGCCAGCCGGTCGGCGTCCTTGTTTCGCTCGCGAGGAATCCACGTGTAGGTCACGTGTCCGGGCCCAAACGACGCAGCGAGTGCAGCACCGTCGCGCACCAACGGCCGCAGGTCGGGATGCTTCACCTGCCAGCGTCCTGACAACTGCTCGACCACGAGGCGCGAATCCAGCCGGCATTCGATGTACGCGGCGGGGTCGATCTCGGCGGCCGCGGTCAGCCCGGCGAGCAGGCCGCGGTACTCGGCAACGTTGTTCGTGACCACGCCGAGATACTCGTAACGCTCGGCCAACACCTCGCCGGTCGAGGCTTCGCGTACGACCGCACCGTAGCCGGCAGGTCCCGGATTTCCGCGCGATCCGCCGTCGGCCTCGACAATCAGCCGGCGCGGGCTCACAGACCGGAATCCGGAGTTCGCACCAAGATGCGCCGACACTCTTCGCATCGCAGCACGGCATCGGGCGGTGCGGCGCGCATCTGCCCGAGCTCCGATGGGTTCACTGTGAGATGACAACCCTCGCACCGCGCGCGATGCAACGCTGCCGCACCGACGCCGTCCGAGGAAGCCCTGATTTTCTCGTACAGTGCAAGCAATTCCGCACCAACATCTGGAGCGACTGCAGCACGCGCAGCACGGCTCGCCGCAATCTCCGCATCGATCTCGGCGAACAACTCATCGCGCCTCGACGTCACAGATGCGAGCTCACCAGTGAGCTTGTCGCGCTCACTTGCGAGTGACGATATCGACGACTGCGCCATCTCGCGGCGTTCCATGATCTCGAGCACGACATCCTCGAGATCGTTCCGGCGCCGCGAAAGGGAACCGATCTCCGACTGAAGGTTTTCCAACTCGCGAGGCGAGCTGACCTGACCCGCGTCGAGTCGCTGCTGATCGCGATCCGACCGCTGCCGAACCTGATCGACGTCGCCCTCGGCCTTGCGCTGGTCGCGCGCGAGATCCGACTCGAGCGTCTCCGCAGTCACCAACGCATCGCTGACTTCACGCAGCCGCGAAGTGAGCTCGTCGATGGTCGCCAACTCGGGCAGCGTGTGGCGCCGATGGTCGAGCCTGTCGAGGCTGGAGTCGAGCGCCTGCAAGTCGAGCAGGCGGGCTTGGCTTCCGGGATCGGCGTTCAGTGCGGGTCCTCTCGTGTTCCTGCGTCCACCCGAGCCACCCACGGATCGGTGGACACCATCGAGACGTCTGTGCTCACCGTAGTGCGGAGTCCCGCGAGGGCCGCGCGCAAGGCATCGGCGGCGGCACCTAGCCACGGCCATTCGGTGGCCCAATGCGGCATATCGACGACCGCGCAACCGCCGTCGGCGAGGTGCTCAGCAACGACGTGGTGACGTAGGTCGGCAGTGACAAAGACATCAGAGCCGGACGCCGAGGCCTGGCGTAGATAGGCATCGCCGGCGCCGCCACAAACCGCGACCTGGCAGACGACGGCGTCGAGATCGCCCGCAACCCGGCCGCCAGCCGCGGTCGAGGGCAGCGCTTCACCCGCAAGAACCGCGAACTCCCGCAAGGTGACCGGGCTCGGCAGTTCGCCGACCCGACCGGTGCCGGTGTCACCGGGCCACGACGCCAACTCGAACACGTCGAACGCCGGCTCCTCGTAGGGGTGCGCCGCTCGCAACGCGTGGATCACCTCGTCGCGCGCCGCCCTCGGCAAGACCATCTCGAGGCGAATCTCGTCGACTAGTGTCACGTCACCCACAACGCCGATCGTCGGGCTCGCGCCAGGCTTTGGCACGAACGTGCCGACCCCAGCTGCAGTCCAGGCGCAGCGGGCGTAGTCGCCGATCTCGCCGGCGCCAACCGCCGCGAGGGCGTCGAGCAGCTTCTCGGCGTTTGCCTCCGGGACGAACGTGACGACCTTGTCGAGCGATGGAGCTGGCAGCGGCTCGAGTGGTCGGGTATCGACGAGCCCGAGCGCTGACGCGAGGGCGTCGGACACTCCGGGATTCGCCAGGTCGGCGTTGGTGTGCGCGACATGCAGCGCAGTCCGGGCGCGGATCAACCGGTGCACCGATCGGCCCTTTGCGGTCGTCGCCGCGACCGATGACGTGCCGTGCAAGAACAGCGGATGATGCGTGACGAGCAGGTCGGCACCCAAAGCGATCGCCTCGTCGATCACGACCTCGACGGGATCGACCGCGAACAGGACCCGGTTGACCGGTTGCGCCGGATCACCACACACCAGCCCCACGGCGTCCCACGACGCGGCGAGCGACGGCGGGTACAGACCCTCCATGATCGCCACGACGTCGGCGAGCGTCGTCTCTGGCACAGCTCAGAGGTTAGCCGCCGCGCGGTGACCGTGGTGTTGGGTAACGCCGTGATGCTTTGGTCGCGGCCCGGACGCCGAAGCGTCCGGGCCACTCGACGCCCGGCCCGGGGTGAGCGGATGCGACGCCGTATTCAGTGGACGTTCGACCCGGCGCAGAAGTTGCACGCCCAGCAGTCGGAGCGCTCGGATCAGATCAGGAGCGACGGTCAGGGCCGGCCGCGCCGTTCACTATGCCGCTGAGGATCCGCCGCAGGTCGCTGATCTGCGCCGGACTGCCGCCGAAGCCGACCCGATCCATCTCACAGCTGATGAACGAGCAGTTGCGGACCGCGGTCACACCGACGAACGCGACCTGCGAGGTGTTCACCCAGAGGATGGATTCAAGATCGGGCGCGTTGAAGCCGCAGCCCTCGATCTGGATGCTGCCGGTCGGATCGAGCCACAGCAAAACAGGCCCGCTGACCTTGCAGCGTCGAAACGTATAACCCTCGAGGACCGGCGCCGCCGTCGAATCCACCAGCTCGTGCAGCCGGACGATCCTGTCCTCATGGGTCTTGTGATTGGTCAATGTCATCGCGTCCCCCACGGACGTGTCGTCCTGTTCAAAACGCCTTCCCCACTGCACAGGCGTATTCACGCTGCCGATTCTCCGTCGGTCCTCACGACCCTAGGGGGCGAAGCTCGCGCCCGACTACCACCAACTATCGGTTGAAACGGGGTGAATCCGGGCAGGCGCGCGGCGTGAAACCGGCAGGTTAACGGCTTTGCGGGACGACGAGGGGTGCCGCCGTGGCGTCGCTGACCTCGTCGACGGTGACCCCTGGGGCCGTCTCCACGAGGAGCAAACCGTCAGGTGTGACGTCGATGACCGCGAGGTCAGTAATGATGCGATCGACGCAGCCGCGGCCTGTCAGTGGCAACGTGCACTGCTTCATGATCTTGGAGCTGCCGTCCCGCGCACGGTGCTCCATCATGACGATGACGCGCTTTGCGCCATGGACAAGATCCATCGCCCCGCCCATGCCCTTGACCATCTTGCCGGGGATCATCCAGTTGGCGAGGTCACCCTGTTCGCTCACTTGCATCGCACCGAGAACCGCGACATCGATGTGACCGCCGCGGATCATGCCGAACGATGCTGCCGAATCGAAGAAGCTCGCACCAGGCAACACCGTCACGGTTTCCTTGCCTGCGTTGATGAGGTCGGGATCGACGTTGTCAGGGGTCGGATACGGCCCGGTGCCGAGGATGCCGTTCTCGCTTTGCAGGACGACCGTCACGCCCGGGGGCAGATAATTCGACACAAGCGTCGGCATGCCGATGCCGAGATTCACGTACTGGCCGTCATGAAGTTCGGTAGCAACTCTGGCCGCAAGACCGTCGCGATCGAACGCCATCACGCACTCTTCTCAGTGGTGGTGCGACGTTCGATGAACTTCTCGACGTCGGGCGTGTGCACCACGCGCTGCACGAAGATGCCAGGAGTGTCGACTTCACCCGCATCGATCTCCCCGGGTTCGAGGAGCAACTCGACTTCGGCGATCGTGATGCGTCCTGCTGTTGCACACAGCGGATTGAAGTTGCGTGCAGTCTTTCGATACACGAGGTTGCCGTGCCGGTCGCCTTTCCACGCGTGCACCAACGCAAAGTCCGTGACGATGCCGCGTTCCAGCACGTAGCTCTTACCGTCAAATTCGCGGACCTCTTTGGGTTCGCTCAGCACCGCGATGGTGCCGTCAGGGTGATAACGGCGAGGAATGCCGCCGTCCGCTACTTGAGTGCCAATGCCCGACGGCGTGAAGAAAGCAGGGATGCCAGCGCCGCCGGCGCGCAGCCGTTCGGCCAACGTTCCTTGCGGGCTGAACTCGACCTCAAGCGCACCAGTGAGGTACTGCCGCTCGTACTCCTGGTTCTCCCCGACATACGAACCGGTGTGCCGGCGAATGCGGCGTGCCTCGAGCAGGACGCCGAGCCCGAGACCGTCAACGCCGCAGTTGTTACTCACGGTCTCGAGGTTGGTGGCGCCTTGATCCAACAGCGCGTCGATCAGCACCGACGGAACGCCGCACAGGCCGAATCCGCCAATCGCGATCGACGCGCCGTCGAAGACATCCGCCACGGCTTCGCTGGCCGACGGCACTACCTTGTCCACGCGCCCTCCGCTGAGTAACGGCAAGCTCCGGGCGCTGTCCCAGAGCTACGCCTCGATAGAGTTACGCCTCGACGAGGATCACCAGGGTCTCAGGCAGCACGCCGTCGTACGCCATCGCCTCGCCCATCGCGGGGTCGTCCTGCATCGCCTTCATCATGACGTCCAGGTCTGCGACGTCCATCAGGACAGCGACTTGGGTCGGGTCCTGCGGATTGACGAACGTGCGGATGTTCGTGACGCCGAGCGGTCCGAACACCTCTTCACGCTTGGGCGAGGCGAGCCAGTGGTCCTTGTCCTTGACGTTGTGGTGACCGATGACTGTTGGCATGCCGACTCCTGGGCTGGGTGGGTCCGGCATCTACGCGGACCCGTTCCGCGGATCGTAGGCCCTAGGTCGTAGCGGCGAACAGGTGGACGACGAGCGGGCAAGCCGGCCGATCTCGTCCCGTAGCTAACGACGGCGCTTGAATACCGAGGCCCGAACCCGGTGCGGAACAACGGATTGCCGAGCACGCACCGCTCGACGCACTGCGCGTGGAGTGAGTAAGTAGCGGACCCTTCTCGTCATGAAGCCCATGGCGCCTCGCTATGCCGAACGCGTGCCGGCGCATGGGGTCCTGTTCCCAAACGCCAGCACGCGTGCGGCAACCCTTTAGTAGACCTCTCGATGTTCGACTACCTGCTGCGTGGTCACACCTGCCGGAACGTTGGCGACGGGCGCCGTGGTGGGAGCAACGGGCGTTGCGACTGGCGCTGCGGCAACCGGAGCCGCAGGAGCGTCGGTCGTAACAGTCCGTTCCGAAGCCACGCCGGTGACGCCCCTGCGTGGCGCGAAGATGGTCAAGGTGGCAGCGAGGCCAATGACACCGGCGATTATCAAGATGACGCCAATGGTGTGGATGTTCACGCCGGTCGCCGTCTTGTGCACAGCGAATAACAGAACTGCACCTACGGCCATGAGAAAGACCGAGAAGCCGATCCGCATGAGGACTCCCCACTAAGTGGCTGCGACGCAGCCGGATACGACGGAGTTACCCGACGCATGGGCTGGTGAAACGCGGCACCCGGGTTACGGCTCGTGGGGGAGGACGACCTGCGACGTCACGCGGCCGCGTTGGCGTAGAGCTCCGCGGCTTGCTGGTAGATGTTGCGACCGGCTGGCGCGGTGCGCTCGCGGGGCCCCGATGCAGCGGTCGTTGCCGTGGTGGTGTCGTCGCCTTCGGGGAACTTCCAGATCACCCACGCTGGCAGACCGGCCGCGATTGCAACCATGACGGCGCCGAGGGCAGTGTTCATCAGGATCCAGTTCATATTTCCGACGCCGCTTCTTGCCGTTGGGTACCGGCGCCGTCTCACCTCCTGCGATGACTTTCGCCCACCAACCTGGACGTCGGCCGACGGAAACCTGACCGCCTTCTTGGAATCTCGCGCGAACGTGCACACACACCTGTGGGCGCGGCAGGGGTCGAACCTGCGACCGCCCGGGTGTAAGCCGGGTGCTCTTCCGCTGAGCTACGCGCCCGCGGCTGCCCGACGGACAAGCAGCGCGCCGGTCAGCCTACCGATGCGCAGCCGACTAGCGCAGTTCGGCGAGGACCCGGCGGTACTCGTGGGCGTCCCGGGCGTCCGGGATGCCGTGTACCACTGACCAGCGCACGATACCCAAGCGATCGATGACGAACGTCCCGCGCAATGCCGCGCCTTTCACTTCATCGAACACGCCGTAGCGACGGGCCACCTCGCCGTGTGGCCAGAAATCGGCGAGCAGCGGGAACTCAAATCCCTCGTACTCGGCGAACTGCCGCTGTACATGCTTCGAGTCGATCGAGATCGCCAACAACTGTGCATCGTCGTTCTGAAAGGACGCGAGGTCATCGCGCAAGACACACAGTTCGCCAGTGCAAGTACGGGAGAACGACCAGGGATAGAAGACGAGCAGCACGTCGCGCGCGCCCCGAAACGACGACAGCCGCACCGGAGTGCCGTGCTGATCGACGAGTTCGAAATCAGGTGCGACCGTGCCCACCGCCGGCAACCCGCCGTCCGGCCCTGAATCGGGTGCAGAGCTCAACGCTTGCGAGAACTCTTCGGCGCGACGAGGCGCGCACCTGACCAGTCAGGACCCGCGCTGATCGAACTGGTTTGGCTGAGACCAGCAGTTGGGGCGGCCTCGGTGACGTCGCTTGGCTCGATGTGCCCTGCGCGGCCCGCCTTCGGCGAGAGCAGCCAGATCGTGCCCCCATCGGCGAGTGAGGTGAGCGCGTCGACGAGCGCATCGACCAAGTCGCCGTCGTCCTCGCGCCACCAGAGCACCACGGCGTCGATGACGTCGTCGTACTCCTCGTCGACAAGCTCGCTGCCGATCGTCTTCTCGATCGAGGCACGCAGGTCCTCGTCGCAGTCGTCGTCGTAGCCGATCTCCTGGACCACCTGCCCCGCCTGGAAGCCGAGCTTCTCCGCCCGACTACGTCCAGCCTCCGCGTGGTCCGCGGTCGCGCTCACGAAGATCCTCCCCTGCGTTGTCGTGCTGCCGGCACCGTGACGGCGCCAACTTCTAGGCCCCGTGGCAGGGCTTAGTCGATGTAGTCCAACGCACCGGGGCCCTGTGCGCAAGTGCTGGTCTGTAAACAACAAATGGCGTGGTCCGCAAACCCCAGCGCCCCGGGCCCCAAAGTCGCCGGTGATGAGACAATCGACACGTGCGTCCAAGGCAGCTCCGGCGTGAGGATTCCCGTGGCCCAGGTAGGTAAAGCAGGAGATCGTCCCCCGGTTATCAGCGACGGTTTGCCGAGCCAGCTGCCCGACATCGATCCCGAAGAGACTTCGGAGTGGCTCGAGTCCCTCGACGCTGTCGTCGCTGCTCAGGGCAAGACGCGGGCCCGCTACCTGATGCTGAAACTGCTCGAACGCGCCCGTGAGAAGCAGGTCGGCGTTCCTGGCCTGCGCAGCACCGACTACATCAACACGATCCCGCCCGAGGCGGAGCCCTGGTTTCCCGGCGATGAGCGGCTCGAGAAGCAGATCCGCCGGGCAGTACGCTGGAACGCCGCGGTCATGGTCTCACGGGCCAATCGCCCCGAGCTCGGCGTCGGCGGGCACATCGCCACCTATGCGTCGGCCGCGAGCCTCTACGAGGTCGGCTTCAACCACTTTTTCAAGGGCAAGAACGGCACCAACGGAACCGGCAATCCGTCGTCCGGCGATCAGGTGTTCTTCCAGGGCCACGCCTCGCCCGGCATCTACGCCCGCGCGTTCCTGGAAGGCCGCTTGAGCGAAGCTCAACTCGACGGCTTCCGGCAAGAGGTCAGTAACCACGGCCTGCCCAGCTACCCACACCCGCGGCTGATGCCGGACTTCTGGGAGTTCCCCACCGTCTCCATGGGCCTTGGTCCGCTCGACTCGATCTACCAGGCTCGCTTCAACCGCTACTTGCACGCGCGCGGCATCGCCGATACGTCCGACTCGCACGTCTGGGGATTTCTCGGCGACGGCGAGATGGACGAACCTGAATCGCTCGGCGCCATCGGAGTCGCTGCGCGCGAAGAACTCGACAACCTGACGTTCGTCATCAACTGCAACCTGCAGCGCCTCGACGGCCCGGTGCGCGGCAACGGCAAGATCATCCAGGAACTCGAGGCCTACTTCCGCGGCGCCGGCTGGAATGTCATCAAGGTGATCTGGGGCGGCGACTGGGACCGCTTGTTCGCCAAGGACGTCGACGGCGCACTCGTGAACAAACTCAATGCGACCCCTGACGGCCAGCTTCAGACTTACTCCGTCGAATCCGCGCAGTACATCCGCGACCACTTCTTCGGCGACGACCCGCGGCTGCGCAAAATGATCGAAGGCATGTCGGACGCCGATTTGCGGCGTCTGTCGCGGGGCGGCCACGACTACCGCAAGGTGTACGCGGCGTTCGCGGCGGCCCGCGCACACGTCGGTCAACCGACCGTCATCTTGGCGCACACCATCAAGGGCTGGACGCTGAACAGCCTGCAGGGTCGCAACGCGACTCACCAGATGAAGAAGCTCACCAAGACCGACCTCAAGGAATTCCGCGACCGCCTGCATCTGCCGATCACCGATGCCGCTCTCGAGGCGGACCTGCCGCCCTACTACCACCCAGGCATGGAGTCCGAAGAGATCCAGTACATGCTCGAACGGCGCCGTGCATTGGGTGGCTCGTTGCCCTCGCGCGTCAACCGCGCAAAGCAGCTGACACTGCCTGGCGACAAGGTTTACGCCGAGTTACGGCAAGGGTCCGGCAAGCAGAAAGTCGCGACCACGATGGGGTTTGTGCGACTGCTGAAAGACCTCATGAAGGAGGACGGGCTGGGCGAGCGCATCGTCCCGATCATCCCCGACGAGGCGCGCACGTTCGGCATGGATTCACTCTTCCCGACGGCGAAGATCTACTCTCCGCACGGCCAGCAGTACGACGCCGTCGACCGCGATCTCGTGCTGTCGTACAAGGAGTCGACGACCGGACAGCTGCTGCACGAGGGCATCACCGAAGCCGGTGCGATGGGCTCGTTCATCGCGGCCGGATCTGCGTACGCAACGCACGGCCAGTACATGGTGCCGGTATACATCTTCTATTCGATGTTCGGATTCCAGCGCACTGGCGACCAGATCTGGGCGGCCGCCGATCAGATGTGTCGAGGCTTCCTGCTGGGCGCTACTGCGGGTCGCACGACGTTGACCGGCGAAGGTCTGCAGCACAACGACGGCCACTCGCCGTTACTCGCATCAACCAACCCGGCGGTCGTGTACTACGACCCCGCGTTCGCCTACGAGATCGGTCACATCGTGCATTCGGGTCTGCAACGAATGTTCGGTAGCGACGACGCGCATCCTGCGGGCGAGGACATTTTCTACTACATCACGATCTACAACGAGCCTATTCTGCAGCCCGCGCAGCCCGACAACCTCGACGTGGAGGGTCTGCTTGCCGGTCTGTATCACGTCGCGAGCCCTCCGCCGTCCGTACTTGAAGCTCCTCGCGCACAACTGCTCGCGTCAGGCGTCGCCGTGCCGTGGGCATTGGAGGCACAGCGGCTGCTGGCAGAAGACTGGAACGTCGGAGCCGACGTGTGGTCAGCAACCAGCTGGACAGAGTTGCGGCGCGAGGCGCTCGGGTGTGACACGTTCAATCTTCTCCACCCGGACGCCGACCAGCTGGTGCCCTACGTCACGCGCAAGCTCGCGGGGAGTGCAGGTCCGGTAGTCGCGGTCAGCGATTACATGCGCGCAGTACCCGACCAGATCGCTCGTTGGGTGCCGACCGACTACGCATCACTTGGTACCGATGGATTCGGCTTCTCCGACACTCGCGCCGCAACCCGTCGGTTCTTCCACGTCGACGCGCCATCGATCGTGTTGCAGACGCTGCACGAACTGGCCCGGCGTGGCGAGATCGCCTCGGACACACCCGGCAAAGCAGCAGCGCAGTACGGCCTGCTGTAAGCGTTGAAGTCCAGCGCACGCAAGAGCGAGTGTGGTGTCTCGGGACATCGTTGACACTTATGTCTCAAGACATCGCTGACACTTATTGTGCGGGTCGGGGCCGGCGTGCGGGTTCTGCCCCCTGGTAGGTGCGGGTGGGGTCGGCGTCGAGTTCGCGGATGAGTCGGTTG
>DATCFU010000086.1:0-4170 GCA_036509315.1 Acidothermaceae bacterium | reverse complement strand
CAAGAAGACCTCGGTACCGAAGTTCCGGCCGGGCACCCACCTCAAGGGCGTCGTTAGCGGCACGGTGAAGTTGGCTGCACCGGCCAAGGCCGCACCTGCCAAGGCCGCACCGGCGAAGGCTGCGGTCAAGAAGGCCGCACCCGCACGGGCAGCTGTGAAGAAGGCCGCACCGGCGAAGGCTGCGGCTAAGAAGGCCGCACCCGCACGGGCAGCTGTGAAGAAGGCCGCACCGGCGAAGGCTGCGGCTAAGAAGGCTGCACCAGCCAAGAAGGCCCCGGCTAAGAAGGCTCCTGCTAAGCGGGTTGCTAAGAAGGCCTGACGCTTTAGGACGGGCTGGGACCCGTTGGCCTGCGACCCAATGTCTTCCTTGGACTGCTTCGCTCTATGGCGTTCGGAAGAGATTGGCCGCTACGGCCAACGGGTCTCAGCCCATTGCCATGTCCGGCCGCGATTTCAAGGCTCGGTGGCAGCGGCCGTTCTCTTGCCTACGCCGAGGCGAAGTGCAGCGTCCAACCCGGCTGTGTCGTCTACGTCGCTCGTAAGGCCCTTGAGTTCGGCGTTCTCTAACGCGACCGCGCCTAGCGCACTATGTCGTGCGAACGATCCCACACCGAACGCGGGCCGCAACCGTTCAGCTGAACGCGACGCGAGCATCGTCGTCCCTAAGTTTTCGCGATCGGCGACCGCGACCATGCCAGGCGACGCTGCGGCAACGGCAAGGGCCGCTTCTAGTTCGCTTGTCCGCAGGGCAGGGAGGTCGCCTGCGAGCAGCGCCACGCCGACGCCTGGGTACTGCATGGCGGCCACCTCGATGCCATATCGGAAGGCGGCGTTCAGGCCCTCGCCGGGCACATCTGGAACGACAACGGCTCCTAGCTGCGACGTCGCGGCTCGGATCAGGTCGTCGTCCGTGACCACCAGAACCGCCACCACTTGCGCGGCGCGCAGCGCTGCCTCGATCGTGTCGAGCAGCATCGCCAGGGCCAGTTCTGGGCGGCGGTTGCCCGCGGCGTCCGCCAGTCTTGATTTGGCCGTGGCGAGGGGCTTCGCAGGTATCACGACGACCCAGGCCCCGCCGTCCGGCATTGATGTGTTCATTAGTGCGGACGCTACCGGCCGGTCCGACTCGACACTGCCGAGGCCTGCACGGGACACTGATAGGGCGACACCGTCGACCGGTGTCACTTGTCGATGATGGGAGAGCAGCGCGTGCGGTCAGGCGAACACCTCCGGTGGTTTCGCGTGTGCGCGGCCCTCGCGAAGCCCTTCCTGTGGATGTCGACGAAGCCCACGTGGCGCGGCCTCGAGAACATTCCCCGCGAGGGCGGCGTGCTCATCGTCGCTAATCACGTGACGATCGTCGACCCGGTCACACTGTCCCACGCGATCTATGACGGCGTGCGCCGGACGCCGAGTTTCCTTGCGAAGTCGGAACTGTTCAAGGCGCCGGTGGTGGGGGCGCTCTTGCGCAACGCCGGCCAGATCCCGGTCTATCGCCGTACTCGCGACGCAGTGAACTCGTTGCGCGACGCCGAAGCCGCGTTGGTGGCGGGTGAGTGCGTGGTCATCTACCCCGAAGGCACGTGCACGCGTGATCCCAACGGTTGGCCGATGCTCGCCAAGACCGGGGTCGCACGTCTCGTGCTGGACTGCGACGTACCCGTCATCCCACTCGCTCACTGGGGGACGCAGGCGATCCTGCGCTATGGTTCGAAGCGACCGCATCCGTTCCCACGTAAGCCGGTGTACGTACTGGCCGGCGAGCCGATCGACCTTTCGCGATTCAAGGGCAGCGAGCCGACTCCTGACGTGCTGCGCGAGGTCACCGATCTACTGATGACGCGCGTGACAGAACTGCTCGCCGACATCCGGGGTGAGACACCGCCCGCAACGTTCTTCGAAGCCAAGCCGGTGAGCGCGGCGTGACTCGAGCCGCCGTATTCGGGATCGGCACGTGGGGCACTGCGTTCGGCATGGTTTTGTCCGACGCCGGTACCGAAACGGTGCTGTGTGGCCGGCGTCCCGAGATCGTCGAGTCGATCAACCGCGATCATCACAATCCTTGGTACCAAGACGGCATTGCGCTCCCGGACGCGCTTCGCGCCACCCTTGAGCCAGCCGAGGCGCTCGTCGATGCCGACCTCGTCGTGCTCGCGATCCCGGCACAGACTCTGCGCGCGAACCTCGCAGTCTGGACGCCGCTGCTTCCCGCAGACGCCCTGCTCGTGAGCCTCATCAAGGGTGTCGAGCTCGGCACCACAAAGCGGATGAGCGAGGTGATTCGCGAGGTTGCTGATGTCCCCGCCGAACGCGTCGCGATCGTTACTGGTCCGAACCTGGCGAGGGAGATCGCGCAGCGACAGCCAGGTGCGTCGGTCGTTGCGTGCACGGACGTCGACAATGCGGAGCACCTTCAACTGGCGTGCCAGACCGGTTACTTCAGGCCGTACACCAACATCGACGTCGTGGGCTGCGAGCTGGCCGGAGCGGTCAAGAACGTGATCGCGCTCGCCGTCGGGATCGCCGACGGCATGGGCTTTGGCGATAACTCGAAGGCTTCGTTGATCACCCGTGGTCTTGCTGAAACGGCACGTCTCGGCGTTGCCCTCGGAGCTGATCCACACACGTTCTCCGGTCTGGCCGGCTTGGGCGACCTCGTCGCCACCTGCTCGAGCCCGCTGTCCCGCAACCACAGTGTCGGTGTGCACCTGGGTCGTGGCATGAGCGTCGAGGACGCGCTCGCGGCAACCACAACGACGGCCGAAGGCGTCATGTCGTGCAAATCGATCCTCGAGCTCGCCCACAAGCACGACATCGAGGTGCCCATCATCGAGGTCGTCGTCTCGGTCCTTTACGAGCAGATGCAGCCAGGCGATGGGGTCGCGCGGCTGATGGGTCGAACCGCGAAGGCGGAGCGGCATCCGCAGTAGGGTCGGCGTCGTGGAAGCGACTCGACCGACGCAGTCGGCCCATGCAGCACCGACGCAGTCGGCCCAGGTAGCACCGGAGTTGAAGCCCGCTCAACATCGTGACGGCAAGGTGCGGGTCGCGGTTCTCTTCGGCGGCCGCAGCACCGAACACTCGATCTCCTGCATAACCGCCGGTAGCGTGCTGGCCGCGCTCGATCCGCAGCGCTACGACGTCGTGCCGATCGGCATCACTCGCGAGGGGCGCTGGGTATTGGCATCCGGTGATCCGGCGGCATTCCAGATCCACGGGGCTCACTTGCCTGAGGTTGCAACGTCCGACGCGTCAGTAGTGCTTGCGGCCGACCCGACCGCGCCGGAGCTTGTCGTCTCCGAACCGGGTGCTGTCCCGCGCATCCTTGCCGACGTCGACGTCGTGTTCCCGCTGCTGCACGGACCCTACGGCGAGGACGGCACCATTCAAGGTCTGCTTGAGCTCGCGGGCATTCCGTACGTCGGTGCCGGCGTGCTTTCGTCAGCGGCTGCCATGGACAAGCACTACATGAAGCTCGTACTGCAGGGCGCCGGTCTGCCTGACATCCCACACGTGGTGGTGCGACCGCGCGAGTGGAAGGACGATCCGTCGGCGGTGCGTGAATCGGTCGCCAGCTTGGGATTTCCGGTCTTCGTCAAGCCGGCCAGGGGTGGCTCGAGCATCGGTATCAGCAAGGTGCACGATGCCGGCGAACTCAAGGACGCGATCGAGCTGGCCCAGCGCAGCGACCCGAAGGTGATCGTTGAGGCGATGGTTGAAGGCCGCGAGATCGAGGTCGGTGTCATGGAAGGCATCGACGGCGGTCCGCCCGAGGTCAGCCTTCCGGCCGAGATCACCGTGCGCGACCGCGAGTTCTATGACTTCGATGCGAAGTACCTCGATCTCGATACCGACATCGTGATCCCTGCATCACTGACCGCCGATGTCGAAGCGCAGATTCGGCGTCTCGCTGCCATGGCGTTCGAGGCACTGTCGTGCGAAGGACTGGCTAGGGTCGACTTCTTCGTCACTGCGGCACAGCGAGTGCTCGTCAACGAGGTCAACACGATGCCAGGGTTCACCCCGACGTCGGTCTTTCCGCGGGTCTGGGCGGCGAGCGGTCTCGACTACCCGGCGTTGCTCGACAGGTTGATTCAGACCGCCCTGCGGCGACCAGCAGGTCTGCGGTGACGGTGCAGGACGCTTAGAGGTGGACGACCGGGCAGGTCA
>DATCFU010000085.1:0-2539 GCA_036509315.1 Acidothermaceae bacterium | reverse complement strand
CACGGGTGTCCTGGTGGCGCAAACGTCGCAAAGAGGTGCCGCTGGGCATCACCGCCTACATGACCGCCGTCGCCGAACCGGTGATTGAGGTTGATCCCGGCCTGCTGCGGGTGTTGCGTCAACTGCCTCGTCGGCAGCGAGAAGTCATCGCGGTGCGGGTGTTCCTCGATCTCGACACTCGGAGCACCGCCGAACTCTTGGGGATCTCCGAGGGAACCGTCAAAGCGCACCTTTCACGCGCCGTCGCGACACTGCGCGTTCAACTCATCAACCACCACCAGGCGGAGGTTTTGCCATGACCGAGTACAACTCCGAGTCAGCATCGGTGCTGACCGCAGTACGCGATGGGTTTGCACCTGTCACGATGCACACCCCGCTCGACACCGTTGTCGTTCAGGCGAACGCCCGTCGGCGTCGCCGCCGCGCGATGACCGTCACGGCTGTGGCCGCGACCGTGCTGGCGGTAGGAGCGGTTGGCTACGGCCAAGGATCGTCGCGCTCTGCGAAGTCAGCCACGCCTTCGACTGCTGCACAACCCGTGCATATCGTCACCGCGGCGTACACGGTCGATAGCCAACCGAACGGCTCGGTCACCGTGACGTGGACGAAGCAGGGCTATTTCCAAGACCCGTCCGGTTTGCAAGCGGCGCTGCAGAAGGCCGGCTTCCCCGTGTTGGTGAAGGTCGGTGAATTTTGCAAGGGACCGAGCGACGACGGCTACCTCGATCCGAGTGGTGTGGGCCGCGGCGTCGAGGGCGTCATGCAAGCGAGCACTGACAGCAATGGTCAGGTCATTTTCACCTTCGACCGATCAGCGCTGCCGGCGGGCAACGAGTTGTTCATTGGCTATCTCTCGCCCGCGCAACTGGCCATCACGCACGGGGCTCCCGGATCCGTCGAACGGCTGGTCCCCACCAACACCACCCTGACGTGTACGACGCAAGCACCCCCGTCTCATTACGGAACTCGCGGGTAGGCTCATCGGCAGGTGGTCAAGACGCCGGTGAGCAAAGCGGGACCTAGGACCGTCCAGGCGTCGCCGTAGTACGTCGGGTTCTGGGCAGCCTGGGTGCGTGCGCCCTGGAGAAGCGCGGTAGCGCTCGTGCTGTCACCCGCGGCTTGTGCTGACGCCGCGGCAGCGATCGGCGGTAGCGGATTCTGGCTTGGGTTCGTCACTGTTCCGTCGAGGGTGAGCGCGATGGCCTTGGCGCGGTCGTCGACGGATAGGACGGTCCACCAGTTCGCCGCCAGCTTGACGGCGTCTGCCGCGCAACTGGTTGCCAGCCAGATAGGAACGCGTTGCGCGTCGAGACCGTACTGGACCGGCGCCGATCCGCCGGGCGCGGCGATCGCGGTGAGGGCACCTCCTTGCAGTTGTGCCCAGTCCGGCGGTAGCTGCTTGCCACTGTCGGTCAGCTGCTGGAGAAGACGGATGGCACCCGAGGCGGCGCGCGACCATTTCTGGTCACCGGTAAGCGCGGCGAGCTTGTCGTACACCGCGGGCATCCAGTAGGAGACGTCGATCGTTGAGACTGCGCCAACAGCCCAGGGGCCGGCCGCGACCACGGGCGTGCCGTCGGGTAGCTGAGTCGTCTCGTGGGCGAGGACCGCCGCGGCGACCTTCTTCCCGTCGGCGTGCAACGAGCTACTGTCCGGGCCGTTGTACCGGAGCAATGCGAAGGCGATCAGGATGTCGGCGTCCGACGCAGATTGTGGGTCCAGTACAGATCCATCGCCGTTGGCGTGATACGACAGCAGCCCGTCGGGCCTTTGCAGATGCTGCTTCGTCCAACTCCAGATGCGTTGCGTGGTCGCGTTGTCCGCGGCCAGTTCGGCGATCAGCATTCCGTACGCCTGGCCCTCGCTGACAATGTCGCCACCTTGGTCATGGCGGATAACTCGACCATCAACCGTGACGTAGCGAGCCAAGAACGCTTGTGCCGTGGGTTGGCTCGCGGCCGATGGGCTCGATGTGCTGGACGGCGCGTTCGTAGAGAGTGCGGTAGCCGGCTCACTTGACAAGGCGCGCGCCGCTGCGCTCTTTGCTGGTGCGGTCGACGCCCTGTTGTGCGCGCAGCCAGCCGTGGTCAGCACCACCGTCATCAGCAGCGCCATGGCGGCCAAGCGTCGATTCTGCAGGCAATGCGCCATTGCCTACGGACTGCCCACGGCGGTCGGCGCGGCCGCCGGTGCCGTCGCACTCGCAGTCGGTGTCGCGCTCGCCGTCGGTGTCGCGCTCGCCGTCGGTGTCGCGCTCGGTGCAGTTGCCGTTGCCGTTGGGGTCAGCGTCGGGGCGGCCGTTGCGGTTGGTGTCGCGTGTGTCGGCGCGGCCGTTGGGGTCGGCGCGTTGCCAGCGGACGACGCCGGGGCGCTGGCAGCAGCCGCGGGCGCGGACGCCGGCGCCGTTGAGCTAGGTGCCGACGGCGAAGGTGTCGGCTTCGCCGTGGCGGCCGGCTTCTTCAGAACGGCGGAATGGCCGCGTGCGGGACCCACTAGGGGCGGGCTCAGCACGCCGGTGCCGCCGGGTGAAGACAGCAAC
>DATCFU010000084.1:0-6840 GCA_036509315.1 Acidothermaceae bacterium | reverse complement strand
GCGAGCACCATGCGACGGTGGTCGAGGTCGGCGGCGGCCTGCGCCGCTACGACGTTGGCGGGCGTCAACTGCTCGACGGCTATGCCCGTATGGAGCAGTGCACCGGCGCAAGAGGTCTGCCTTTGATCCCGTGGCCCAACCTAACGCATTCCGGAGCGGCCAAGGCTTGATCCGCCTCACCCCCGGACAGACGCACACAGCTAATTGGGGCCTGCAGCCCGCGTAACCCTCACGCCTCTCGTAGGCCCGGCAGGATTCAGATTCACGCCGCACGTGGTCGCAGAGCGGCATGGGTTTGCGATACGAGAAATCGAGGGTATTCGGCCGTCATGAACACCAAACGAAAGCGGACGTCGGGTGAGCCGGGGATCGTTGTCGTCACCGGGGCCAGCGGTGGTGTCGGCCGCGCGGTGGCGATCGAGTTCGCCGCTCGCGGCAACACGGTCGCGCTGTTGGCTCGCGGTGAGAAGGGGTTGGCCGCTGCTGCTCACGACGTCGAGCGGGCTGGTGGACACGCACTGCCGATCGTGATCGATGTCGCTGACTCTGACGCCGTCTTCGCCGCCGCCGCTCGCGTCGAGCAAGAACTAGGACCGATCAACATCTGGGTCAACGTCGCGTTCACGTCGGTGTTCGCTCCGTTCGATCAGATCAGGCCGGAGGAGTACAGACGCGTCACTGAGGTCAGCTACCTGGGCTATGTCTACGGCACGATGGCCGCCTTGAAGTACATGAAACCTCGCGACTCCGGCACGATCGTGCAAGTCGGATCGGCTCTGGCCTACCGCGGGATCCCGCTGCAAACTGCTTACTGCGGCGCCAAGCACGCGATCCAGGGCTTCAATGAGGCCTTGCGATGTGAACTGATGCATGAACATAGCAATGTGCACGTCACCATGCCCCAACTGCCGGCGGTCAATACGCCGCAATTCTCGTGGGTGCTCTCACGGCTGCCGCGCCGCGCGCAGCCCGTTCCGCCGATCTTCCAACCCGAGTTCGTCGCCCGCGCGATCCGCTACGCCGCGGAGCATCCACAGCGTCGCGAGTACTGGATTGGATCGAGCACCGCAGCCACTCTGATCGCCAACGCGGTGGCCCCCGGCTTGCTCGACCGTTATCTCGCACGAACCGGGTTCGACTCGCAACAGACTAAGGAACCGCACGAGCCAACGGACCCAGTGAACCTGTGGAAGCCCGCTGACGGACCCGACGGACACGACTTCGGAGCGCATGGCAGATTCGATGCCACCGCGCATGACCGCGACCCACAGGTGTGGGCGTCCCATCGTCACGGGGCGCTCGCGACTGCCGTAGTTGCGAGCGGGTCGATGCTGCTCGGCCGCGGCATCGTCGGGCGGCGCCGGAATCCGTGATGGCCGATCGCCCGTCGTCCGGCCCTCCGGTTCCGTTTTACCCATTGCAGCAGTACGCATTGCTAGCCGATGGGGAACGCGCAGCTGCGGTGGGCCCGCGTGGCGACATCGTCTGGATGTGCGCCCCCCGTTTCGACAGCGGATCGATCTTCAGCGCGCTGATCGGCGGCCAAGGCGTCTACAGCGTCAGCCCTGCGGATGCGTTCGTCTCGGGCGGCTGCTACGACGACGCGTCGATGATCTGGACGAGCCGATGGACCACCACCGCCGGCACGACGGAATGTCGCGACGCCCTCGCGTACCCAGGCGACGCGCAGCGAGCAGTACTGCTGCGTCGTGTTCGCGCGATTGACGGGCCAAGTTCCCTCGACGTGACGCTGCACCCTCGCAGCGACTACGACACCGAACCGATGACCGACCTTCATCGGCACGCAGATATCTGGACGGCGCGTTGCGGTGACCTGTACTTGCGGTGGTCGGGAGCGGGCGCAGCCCATACTCACGACGCCGGCAAGCGGCTAACCCTGCACCTCGACTTGGAGCAAGGTAATCAGCACGATCTTGTTCTGGAGATCTCTGAACGTCCCTTGCCTGCAGAACCTGTCGCTGCTGATACGGCCTGGCGGGCCACCGAAACTACGTGGCGGAACACGGTTCCCGAACTCTGCGGTTGCCTAGCGCGCGCGGATGCGCGGACTAGTTACGCCGTACTTCGCGGGCTCACCGGCAGCACCGGTGGGATGGTCGCCGCGGCAACGACCAGCTTGCCCGAACGTGCGGAGGCCGGTCGCAACTACGACTATCGCTACGTCTGGATCCGTGATCAGTGCTTCGCCGGTATTGCGGCGGCCGCCGTCGGTGACGATGCGCTGTTGGATGCCGCGGTTGAGTTCGTCACTGCGCGATTACTCGAACACGGCGATCAGCTCGCCCCGGCCTATACCACCGGGGGAGAACGTGTTCCTCGCCAGCGACACCTGGATCTTCCCGGTTATCCAGGTGGATTCGACATCGTTGGTAACCACGTCACTAACCAGTTCCAGCTCGACGTCTTCGGCGAGGCGCTTCAACTGTTCGCGATCGCTGCGCAGCGAGACCGCCTCGACTCAGAACACTGGCAGGCGGCCCGAGCGGCGGCCGCCGCGATCAGCCGGCGATGGCAGGAGCCCGATGCCGGCATCTGGGAGCTTGAGTACCGGACCTGGACCCATAGCCGACTGACCGTAGTCGGCGGGCTGCGAGCAATTGCTGCCAACGCGCCGCGCGACGAGTCCGGTACATGGATCGGCCTTGCGGATCGCATCCTCGCTGACACGTCAGCGCAGTGCCTACATGCTGACGGCTGCTGGCGACGTGCAGCTGACGACGATGCGGTCGACGCTGCGTTGCTGTTCGCCGGCATTCGAGGGGCCGTCGCTGTCGACGACCCCCGCACGATCGCAACCCTCGAGACCTACCTTCAGGACCTCACCGTCGACGGATACGCGTATCGCTTCCGCCACGACGCCCGCCCGCTCGCCGACGCCGAAGGTTCGTTCCTGCTTTGCGGATTCCTCGTCGCGTTGGCGCTCCAGCAAGGCGGCCAGGAACTAGAAGCACGAGGCTGGTACGAACGCACTCGAGCGGCCTGCGGACCGTCGCTGATCTTTAGCGAGGAGTTCGACGTTCGGCAGCGCTACATGCGCGGCAACATGCCGCAAGCCTTCGTCCACGCACTGATGTTGGAAACGTCCGCTCGGCTGTTTACTCACTGAAAGGCTCGCTCGTGACGACCTGGTTTCAACGTCAAGCAGACGCGTACAAGAACGGTCATGACCGCCCCTTGGGCGGTTACGCCGTCATGATGGGCATCTACGGAGGCGGCACCGCGGTGACGGCGGCGCTTGCGCGGGCTCTTGGCCGCACGCCACCCGACAGGCTCGGGCCGTGGGACATCGCGCAACTGACCGTCGCCACCCAGAAGCTTGCCCGAACAATCGCCAAGGACCCGATCACAAGTCCCCTACGGGCGCCGTTCACGACGTACGCGGGAACTAGTGCGCCAGCCGAACTCAACGAAGAAGTGCGCGGAGTCGGGTTGCAGCATTCTTTCGGCGAACTGTTGACGTGCCCGATGTGCTTAGGACAGTGGGTCGCCACCGGGTTCATGCTCGGACTGACGATCGCACCGAAAGCCACCCGGGCCGTCATCGCCACCTTCACCGCAGTCAGCGGCGCGGACTTCCTGCAATACCTCTACGCCTGGTTACAACAATCTGAGTCTTCGGGGTAGTGCTGGCGACTAGTTGCCCGAGGGCGTCGGCTGGATCGGGAATCCGTACGCGAGGATGCTCACCGGTATCGAGCCCTCTGGTCGCAGCTCGGGATGCACTGTGCGGTCGCGGTAGCGGAGGATGACCTCGAGGATGTCGTCTCCAAGCTGCCGGAGTTCGTCGGGCATCAAGTAGCTGATGTTGTTCTGTGAGAACCACGCGTGTTGCCATTCGCGGGGGTATCCGCCGCGTTCATTCATCCACCGGTCAAGCCGATCGAACGCGCGCTCATTGCCCAGCTTCGTCAGGCCTGTGGCCGCTACGGAGAGTTCGGTGTCATCAGGGTCCTCGTCGTAGGACGTGCCCACCGAAACGAGACGCCATGGACGACGTCGGCCGACCCCGCCTTCGGCTTCCTCGACGTAGCCGTACTTCGCAAGAGTCTGCAGGTGCCACGACATGTTGCCTGGGCTGTCACCGAGTAACTCCGCCGCGTCGGTTGCAGTGAGCGGACCTTCTCGTACGAGGGCCTCAAGTAGCGCGATGCGCACCGGATGGGCGAGCGCGCGGATCACCCGCGGATCGGTGAGCTTTCGGGGCTCTTCCTTGCGGGCGATCGTCTTGGTGGCCTTCTTGGCAGGCGACTTCATGGGCGCCTTCGTCCTCGCTTTCGCGGCTCGCTCCGGCACTTTCGCGTGGGCGGGCTTCGGTGTCGCTGCGGGAGGGGCCTTCTTGGCGGTCGGGCTCACGTCAGCCGCCGATCGGGGCCGGGCGCCGACGTGCCGTGCCGTCACCTATCAGGCGCAGGCCAACCGCGACCAGCATCCAGCCGATGCGCTGCCGTGGGTGCTGAGGCTGGCGGCTCGAGCGGGCGCTGGCGCTGCGTGTCATCGCTGCCGCCCGGTCGTGGGCGAACGTCTCTAACAGATAGGGATGCATGTCTTTGTGCTCCTCACGAGAACTCTTGTGACAAGTATCATCGTGACAAGAAGTCTTGTCAAGTTCGGCGCACCCTGGGGCTGGGCTGTGGGCATTTCCGAACCTGCGCGACGCACTTCCCGAGACCACGGCAACCCAAGCGACAGGATCTCGGGCTCTTCAGTGAAGTAGGGCTTCAGCGAGACGCGTGAGTTCTGCCGCTGGGTCAGCCGTTAATCCGCCGTGCACCGGGCCGGGCTGAAGTACCGTGCTCCGAGGTGCCGCTAGCCAGCCGAACCGCTTGCCGAGGTCGCCCGTCGCTGCCTCGCCGGCACTCTCATCGCCGTGACAGATCGCCTCGATGTTGGTGAGCGCGGCACGTAGTGCCGCGAGGTCGAGCTCGTCATCGAGGGCGGCAACTCGCTCAACGGGTAGATGGATACGCGCATCGAGGTACTCGGCCGCCTGACAAAAGATCACCACGCCCACGTTGACGAACTCGCCCCGGTCGACGCGCGGCATGCAGCGAAGTACGAAGTACTGGAACGGCATCCGCAGCCTGACATTCATGACGGCTCACCCAACCACACACGAGGTGCCGCCGCCCTTGCGAGAAGGTAATCGACGTACCAACCGCGCACGGTCGACGCGGCCTCGGGCGTGTCGAGCCAACTCGCCGGGACGTCGTCAAGAACCTCGACCAACAGTTCTCGGGTTACCTGCGGAGCAAGCGAACTATCCGCCGCAGGCAGGCCAGCCGCGTATGCGTTCATGATGTGTTTGTCGAACGCGTAGGGCTGCACAGCGAATCGTTGCGGAGCAACATCAGCTGCCGTCGTCCAATTGTGATGGAAGTACAGCGCGGCGCCGTGATCGATGCACCACAGCGTTCGGTGCCACACGAGCAGGTTCGGATTCTGCCAGGAGCGGTCGACGTTGGCGACGAATGCGTCGAGCCAAAGAATCTGTGCGGCCTCGTCCGGTGAGACCGCGAACGACTTGCCGTCATAGCCAAGCGCCCCAGGCAAGAAGTCGATGCCGAGGTTGAGTCCGATGCTGGCGTTGAGCAGATCTTGAACCTCTTCGTCGGCCTCGTAGCGCGCGATCGCCGGGTCGAGATCGAGCAGCACGATGTCTGGGGTGCGCACACCAAGGCGACGCGCGAGGCCGTGCACGATGACCTCCGCGACAAGTGCCTTAGTACCTTGACCCGCGCCGCGAAACTTCATGACGTACGTGCCGAGATCGGCCGCTTCGACGATGCCTGGCAGCGAGCCACCCTCGCGCAAAGGCGCGACGTAGCGAGTGGCGAGCACCTGATCAAGCATGTTCGCAGCCTAGGTGATCAAGAGTTCTCTGAGCGGGCACCGCGACCGCCACGCCTTTCGGCCGTATCGTTTCTCCCGACACCGGAAGGCAGGGGCTGTGATGACGGAGCCGCTGCTTGAAACCAAGCTCTACCTTCCAAAGCTGCGACCCGATGTCGTCGCGCGTCCGAGACTCAGCGAGCGGTTGCGTCGCGGCGCCGAGTCGAAGCTGACGCTCATTTCGGCCCCCGCGGGCTTCGGCAAAAACCACGCTGCTAACCGAATGGCTTGCTGCGACGCCTGACCGGGCGGTGGCGTGGCTCTCACTGGACCAGAAAGACAGCAGACCCGCGACGTTCTGGACGTACCTGATCACCGCACTGCAGACAGTGCTGCCAGGCGTTGGCGCGAGTGCACTCCCGCTGCTGCAGTCCGCTGACGCGCCCATCGAACCGGTCCTCACCATCGTGATCAACGAACTCGGCGCCGCGCAGCACGACGTCGCTGTGGTGCTCGATGACTATCACGTGGTTGAGAGCCCGGACATCGAGGAAGGCATGATCTTCCTGCTCGAACACCTGCCGTCGCAGGTGCACGTCGTCATCGCCACCCGCGCCGACCCGCGACTGCCGCTGGCTCGGCTGCGCGCGCGGGGTGAGTTGGTCGAGATCCGCGCGGCCGACCTGCGCTTCTCCCACGAGGAGGCCGCGACGTACCTCAATGCGGTCGTGGGTCTCGACTTGACCGCGGCGCACGTCGCGATCCTGGGCGAGCGCACTGAAGGGTGGATCGCGGCGCTGCAGCTCGCCGGCTTGTCAATGCAAGGACGAGCGGACGTCGGGGGGTTCATCGCCGGCTTCGCGGGCAACGACCGGTACATCGTCGACTACCTGGTCGACGAGGTCCTGCAACGTCAGCCCGACCACGTACGGACCTTCCTGCTATCGACGTCCGTCTTGGAACGACTGAACGGCGCGCTGTGTGATGCGG
>DATCFU010000083.1:0-12143 GCA_036509315.1 Acidothermaceae bacterium | reverse complement strand
CCCGGCGGGAACACCCGCGTCAGGACCCCTACCGACACCAGATCCGACAGCCGACGATCCGACTCCGGCTTCTTCCAACCAGCACGAGGCATGCCCCCAAACTACACCCGTGTAACCTTAACTGAACGGTATTGGGGCTAGGCCGACAGGTGCGGGAAGAAGAGGGCGACCTCGCGTGCGGCCGACTCCGGCGAGTCAGAACCGTGCACCAGGTTCTCGGTCACGATGAGTCCGAAATCGCCCCGGATCGTGCCTGATGGCGCTTTCACCGGATCCGTCGGCCCCATCATCGCCCGCCAGGTCTCGATGGCCCGTGGACCTTCGACCGCCGCCGCGACCAGCGGTCCCGAGGTGATGAAGCCGATCAACGACTCGAAGAACGGCTTACCCGCGTGCTCGGCGTAATGCTCCTGCGCCGTCTCGCGGTCGAGGGTGCGCAATTCGAGGGCGACCAACCGGAGGCCCTTGCGTTCGAGGCGGTCGAGAACCTCACCTACCAAGCCACGCCGGACGGCGTCGGGCTTCACGAGAACGAGCGTGCGCTCGAGGGTGTCTGTCACGGCGCGTGAGCCTACCGAGGCAACTCGCCGCCGCGCGCGCGGGGCGTCATCGCAGCAGCATTGCGTCATGGCAGCAGCAGCGCGTCAACGGAGCAGCAAGATGCCGAGCCGTCGGGTTGTGACCGTTACCCCGATCAGCGCCATCGCCAGCAGGTAGCCGATGTTCGAGAACAGCCCGAGCCCCACGTGCCCGATGGTCAGCGACCGTTGCACGTCAATGGCTTGGTACAGCGGGGTCCAGCGCACGATGTCTGCCACTACGTGCGGATACGTCGTCAGCGGATAGAAGCTCGCGGAGAACAAGAACATCGGCAGGATCGCGAGCGTCACCCACTCGAAATCCTGCCAGCTGCGCATGAAGGTCGTGGCGGCCATGCCGCAGGCCGCGAAGGCGAGGGCCTCGAGCACCGAGAACGGTAGACACAACAACGCCCACCACGAATGGAACAAACCCATGAACGCCATAACCACGAGGAAGGCGGCGGAGTAGATACATCCGCGAACGAGTGCCCAGGCGATCTCACCGGTTGCGACGTCGAGGGGGCCGAGCGGTGTCGAGAGCACCGCGTCATAGACCTTGACGTACTTCAGCTTCCAGAAGATGTTGAACGTCGAATCATAGATAGCACCGTTCATGCCGGACGACGCGAGCAGTGCCGGCGCGACGAATGCGGTGTAGCCGACGTGCTGACCATGCACGTTCAGGTCAGGCACCAGGTGACCAAGACCGATCCCGATGGAGAACAGGTAGAACACCGGCTCGAAGAAACCCGAAACAAGGATGATCCAGCTGTGCCGGTAAACCATCAGGCTGCGTTCGATGAGCACCCGCCCGCGTCGTCCGCCCAATCCCTGCAGGGAACCGACCGGCACGACGCGCGCCACCAGAGTCGCCACGTCAGACCCCGAGCTTGCGTTGGTATTGCCGGACGGAAAGGGCGACGCCGACCGCGGCCCACGTCGCGAGATAAGCCACGTGCCCAAGATCCGCAGCCACGAGGTGCCCGAGGCATAACGAACGTACGAGTTCAACACCGTGCCAGAGTGGGGTCGCGTACGCGATCCAGCGCAGCACCTCGGGCAGCTGCGAGATCGGGAAGAAGGTGCCGGAGAACAAGAACATCGGCACGATGCCAAATCTGTTCAGGGCGGCAAATCCGCTGTCGGTTTCGCGACTACTCGAGAACGCAACAATGGGGGCGGCGAACGCCATGCCGATGAGCAGACACGCGGGCCAGGCCAAGAGGGCGAGCGGTGACTTGATACCGCCGAAGGCTGCGACCACTGCCAGGTAGATGCCTGACGCCATGGCGATCCGCGTCGCGATCCACAAGAGATGGCCGATCAAGATGTCGATCGGCATGAGCGGAGTGGCCGCCATTGCGTGGTAGACGCGGATCCACTTGAACGATCCGAGCACCGCGTAGGTCGATTCGGCGGCGCCGACCTGCATTGCGGTCGCGGCCAACAGTCCTGGGCCGATGAACTGCAGGTAGGTGACACCACCGATTGCTGCACTGCGGTGCACGAGTGAACCCAACCCGACACCCATGGCCGCGAGATACAGCACCGGACTCACGACACTCGTGCTGATACTGCCGCGCCACGTGCGCCGGTAGGCCGCCAACCAATAGCGATACGAACGGATAGCCGGCAAAGAAGAGATTGAGGTCGACGTCATATCAATCAACCAACGTCCGGCCGGTCAGGCGGAGGAAGACATCCTCGAGCGTGCTGCGTCGTACAAGCGTCGAGACGGCCATGACCCCGCGATCGTTCACCGCGTCAACACACTCGTCGCCGTCGTCGGTGTAGAGCAAGACGCGGTCGGGCAGTATTTCGATGCGCGGCGCGAGGCCAAAAAGCTTGTCGGCGCCGATCTCGTTCTCACCGACCGCGAAGCGGACCTCGACGACGTCGCGGGTCGAGTACTCGTTGATCAGCTCTCGCGGCGACCCCTCAGCCGCAATCGTTCCTTTGTCCATGACGACAAGCCGGTCACACAACTGCTCGGCTTCGTCCATGTAGTGGGTCGTGAGGACGAGCGTGACACCCTGCTGTTTCAGGCGGAACAACCTGTCCCAGACGACATGGCGAGCTTGCGGATCGAGTCCGGTGGTCGGCTCGTCAAGCAGCAGTACGTCAGGGCGGTTGATGAGCGAGCGCGCAATGGTGAGCCGTCGCTTCATGCCCCCAGACAGAGGCTCGACCTTGTCCCCTGCCCGATCGAGCAACTGCACGAAGTCGAGTAGCTCGGTGGCACGCTCGCTCGCCTCCGATTTCGACAGCCCGAAATAGCGGCCATAGATCAGCAGGTTCTCGTGCACCGTCAGTTCGAGGTCGAGAGTGTCCTGTTGCGGAACGACGCCTAGCCGGCCACGGATTGCCGCGCCGTCGCGATGGGGGTCGAGGCCAAGGATCGTCAGGGTGCCGGCCGTTGGCGGCGAGACGCAGCCGATCATGCGCATAGTCGACGACTTGCCTGCGCCGTTCGGACCTAGGAAGCCGAACGCCTCACCTGGTGCGACGTCAAAGTCGATGCCGTCGACCGCGACGAACTCGCCAAACTTCTTGACCAGTCCGCGGGCATGAATCAGCGACTGCGGTTGCGAATCGGTCATCCTGTGACGCTACCCCGGACGGCCAGTGCTACCCCAACCGTTTATGTCCGAAGGCACCTCAAATTCTGTCAGGGCACCTTAGATTCTTGTCAGGGCACCTTAGATTTGCCGGCCGCCGGCAGCGGCGTGGGAGGCATGCCGACGTATGCCTCGAATTGCTTCGCGCGGCCCAGCGCAGCATCGCCCAAGCGGATGCAGACGACCCAAAGCACAGCGAAGATGCCGCCGATGACAAACATCGCCGTGACGACGAAGCCACACGCAATGGCAAGCACTTGAAGCGACCCTCCCGCGCGGTAGGCCCACGATCGACGGATCATCCCCGCAACCACGACGCAACCGACGGCGAGCGCGCCACCGACCGCAAGCGCCGCCGCAACCGAAACGTGGTCCTGCACGATCGCGACGATGATGGCGAGCCAAAAGACGACGACTTCCATGCCGAGCACGCTCGACGTCAGCCGTCGTTTGCCCTTCACTGCCTCGCGATACATCCGCGCAACGTCGTCGCCGTCGTACTCCGACGGTGGCAGCGGCGGGCCACCCATCGGGCCGCCCGTGCGCGCGCTCATCGCAGCTTCAGCAGCCGGCGAGCTTCGCCCGCGGTCACGACGGAACCGGTGATCAGCACTCCCCCACCGCCGAACTCGTCCTCGTCGTCCTCGTCCGCTCGTTCCACCGCAATACTGATCGCTTCATCAAGATGTGTCGTGACATCGACCCGGTCGGCACCGAAGATGTCGACCGCGATTGCGGCCAGATCATCGGCTGGCATCGAACGGCTCGAACTGTTCTGCGTGATGACAACGTGCGCAAGGAAGCCCTCGAGCACCTCAAGCATGCCGTCCGCGTCCTTGTCGCCCAGCACGGCAACCACGCCGACAAGGCGGCGGAAGGCAAACGACTCCGCGAGCGCCGCGACAGTCGCGCGCGCACCGGCGGGATTGTGCGTTGCGTCGACAATGATTGTAGGCGAGGTTCGCACCACCTCGAGACGACCGGGAGACTGCACGGTTGAGAACGCGGCACGCACGAGATCGGCATCGAGCGGCTCGACGACCCCCGCAAAAGCCTCGACCGCAGCCAGCGCACAGGATGCGTTTGACGCTTGGTACCCCCCGTACAGCGGCAGGAACACCTCGTCGTAGACGCCGTGCAATCCCCGCAGCGCGAGTACCTGACCACCGACCGCGTTCTCGCGTCTGATCACCCCGAACTGGAATCCCTCGCGAATCGCCTCGGCGCCAACATCCTCTGCCGTCGACACAATGACGTCAATCGCGTCGGGGTGTTGCGCGGCGACGATCACCTGCTGGTCGGGCTTGATGATGCCGGACTTCTCGGCGGCGATGGCGGCGATCGTGTCGCCCAGGTAGGCCATGTGGTCGAGGTCGACGGGGGTGATTACAGACACGGGAGCGTTGACGATGTTCGTCGCATCGAGCCGACCGCCCAATCCGACTTCGACGACGGCAACATCGACGGGAGCATCGGCGAATGCCGCGAACGCCATCGCGGTGACCGCCTCGAAGAACGAGAGCCGGATGTCACCCTTGACATCAGCGAGCTCGAGGAAATGTGCGATCTCGTCGTAGGTCTGCACGAAGAGCGCAGGACTGATCGCCTCGCCGTCGATCGCGATGCGTTCAGTGATCGACTCGAGGTGTGGGCTGGTAAAACGGCCCGTACGCAGATCAAGTGAACGCAGCAGGGCATCGATCATGCGCGACGTCGATGTCTTGCCGTTAGTGCCGGCGATGTGCACCGACGGATACGCGAGATGCGGATCACCCATGAGATCCATCAGCGCGGTCATGCGCCCGGGCTTCCACTCGATGCGCGACTCGGGCCAGCGCGCGAGCAACTCGCTCTCAACGCGTTCGAGTTCGAGCGCCTGCTCACTCATCGGCGCAATCATTGCGGCGACTGGGGAGGCGGTGCATCAGGAGGCAGTACCTCAAGTGGAAGGGCGTCGAGCTGTCCCCGCAGCCGATCGACTTCGGCCTGGGTGTCGCGAAGTCGGGCGCGGATCTTGTCGACCACCGGGGCCGGCGCCTTCGCGATGAATGCGTCGTCGGCTAGCTTCGCCTCCGCGAGCGCGATCTCGTTCACCGCGACGTCGAAGGCTTTGGTGAGACGGGCGCGCTCCTTGCCGATGTCGATCGTGCCTGACAGATCGAGAGCAACCCGCACCGCGCGCTCGCTGTGGCCAACCACCACGGCGGCCGTTTCACGGAAGCCGTCGGTTGGTATCTGCAATCGCGCAAGAGACCGGATCTGGTCCTCAAACGGCGCGAGCGCACCGTTGGTGAGGCCGTCAATGTGTGCCGGAACTCGTTGCGCCGGCCGAAGGCCCTGCTCGGCACGAAACCGCCGAACCTCAGTGACGACCGCCTGCAGTTGGGTGATGAGTGCCTCGGCCGGTCCGTCGACTGCCCCGACATCGAGCAAGGCAGTTGCGCCGCCGGTCACGAGCCCGGTCGGCCAAGCTGCAAGCACGACGGTCTCGCGGGCCGTCAACGTGGTCCACAATTCCTCTGTCACGAACGGAATCACCGGATGCCAGAGTCGTAGCAGCACGTCGAGAACGTGACCCAGCACCCGACGGGTCGCCGTCGCCTCGGCACCGCCCTTCTCTAGAGGCAACTTCGCCAACTCGAGGTACCAGTCGCAAAGCTCGTCCCAGGTGAAGTGGTAGAGCGCATCGCACGCCTTGGCGAACTGGAAGTCGTCGAAGTAGCGGTCGACGTCGGTCGCGGTGCGGGTCAACCTCGACAGAATCCAGCGCTCTGCCGCCGGCAGCGTTGCGAGATCAGGCAACGGTCCCTCGACCGTTGCACCGTTGATGATGGCGAACCGAGTCGCGTTCCAGAGCTTCGTGACGAAGTTGCGGCCGCCCTGCGCCAGCTCGTCGCTCACCGGAATGTCAGAACCCGGGGACGCGCTGCGGGCAAGGGTCAAACGCGCTGCGTCGGCGCCGTACGCGTCGATCCACTCGAGTGGATCTATGCCATTGCCCGCCGACTTGCTCATCTTGCGGCCGCGGTCGTCGCGGACCAGACCAGTGAGCGCAACCGTTCGGAACGGCACGGAGCCTTCGGGTCCGCGGTCAGCCATTGCATACAGGCCGAACATCATCATTCGGGCGACCCAGAAGAAGATGATGTCGTAGCCCGTGAGCAGCACAGACGTCGGATAGAACTTCTCCAGGTCGGCCGTCTCAGCTGGCCAACCCAGGGTGGAAAAGGGCCACAGAGCTGAAGAAAACCAGGTGTCGAGAACGTCCTCGTCCTGTCGCCAACCGTCGCCGCTCGGCGGATCATCGTCCGGACCGACGACCACCACCTCGCCGTCCGGCCCGTACCAAACCGGGATCCGGTGTCCCCACCAGAGCTGTCGCGAGATGCACCAGTCGTGCATGTTGTCGACCCAGTCGAAATAGTTGCGCGCCATCTCGGGCGGGTGGATCGTCACCCGACCGTCGCGCACCGCGTCGCCAGCCGCCTTGGCCAACGACTCGACCTTCACGAACCACTGCAGCGACAACCGCGGCTCGATGACGGTGTCACATCGAGAGCAGTGACCAACCGAATGTATGTAGGGCCGCCTCTCGGCAACGATCAGGCCGAGTTCGCGCAGCGCTGCGGTGACTGCCGGCCGCGCCTCGAACCGGTCGAGGCCCTGGAAGGGTCCGTGCGCAGTAATCACACCGCGCTCGTCGAGCACGGTGATCGCGGGCAAGTTGTGACGTCGGCCGATCTCGAAGTCGTTCGGATCGTGCGCCGGGGTCACCTTCACCGCACCTGTGCCGAACGCCGGATCCACGTGTTCGTCGGCGATGATCGGGATGCGCCGCCCGGTCAGCGGCAACTCGATCTCGGTGCCGACCAGATGCGCGTAGCGAGGGTCATCGGGATGCACCGCCACGGCAGTGTCGCCGAGCATTGTCTCGACGCGGGTCGTCGCTACCGTGATCGGTCCGTAGGAGATCGAGATCAGTTCGCCCTCGTCGTCGGCGTGATCGACCTCGATGTCTGATAGCGCGGTCCGGTCGCGCGGACACCAGTTGATGATCCGCTCGGCGCGGTAGATCAGGCCGTCGCCGTATAGGCGCTTGAAGATCGTGCCCACGGCGCGCGACGACCCGGCGTCCATGGTGAATCGCTCTCGCGACCAGTCAACGCCATCGCCAAGGCGGCGCATCTGGCCGAGGATTCGGCCGCCGTACTCCGCCTTCCACTGCCACACCCGCTCGACGAATCCATCCCGCCCGAGGTCATCGCGCGAGATGCCCTCCTTGCCGAGCTCCCGCTCGACCACGTTCTGGGTGGCGATGCCCGCATGGTCCATGCCGGGCAGCCAGAGCGTCTCGTAGCCCTGCATCCGGCGGCGGCGAGTCACGGCGTCCATGAGCGTGTGCTGCGGGGCGTGGCCCATGTGCAGCTGGCCGGTGACGTTCGGGGGCGGCAACACGATGGTGAAAGGCGGCTTGTCGCTGGTCGCGTCGGCGGTGAAGTACCCGCGGTCGACCCAGCGCTCGTAGAGCTTGGTCTCGACCGAGGCAGGCGTGTAGGCCGAGGGCAGGCCGGACGGCGTGTTGTCGGGGCGGTCCGCGGAGTCGGCAAAGTCGGCAGGGTCGGTCGCAGTCACACCGCGCAGTCTAGGGATTCTGAGGCAGTGACCACGAACCGGTTCAAAGCACCTTAAGCGCTCAACCCGACCGACCGAAGGTACTGATGGTGTCCCACGACCGGGCTCACTAGAGGAGATGGCGATGCGGGGCAACCAGACGACGCAAGAGGTCCCTCCTCAGTCGTCGTTCGCGATGACGATCTTGCCGGGAGCCGCTCCCGCGCGCGTCCGCAAGGAGCGCGTCCCCAAGGATGAGGCACCCAAACCGCTCAAAGAAGCTAAGCAGCCGAAAGAACCGCGAGCACCCAGATTCACGCTGCGCACGCACAAAGAAGCGCCCGCCGTCGACGTCGCCACACCTTTCGAGACAGCGCAGCCATCCCAGACGGAGCGGCCGTTCGTGGCAGCGCAGCCGTTCGAGGCAGCGCAGCCCTTCGAGGTCGCCGAGCACGTCGAAGCGCCCCAGCCCGTCGAAGCGCCCCAGCCTGTCGGGATGGCAGCGCCAGTCGAGTCCACGACGGCGACCGTAGCCTTCAACCCACCGCCGCCGGCCCAGTTCAGCCCTGCGCCGCCCCCCGCCCAGTTCAGCCCTGCGCCGCCCCCGGCCCAGTTCGCCCCTGCGTTGCCCCAGTTCACCCCGACCGACGACGCGTTCGCTCACTTGTCTCCGCCGCCGGCGTACGAAGAGCCCGCAGTTCAGGGCTGGTACCCGCCGGTCGACGACCCGGCACCCAACGCACCCGACGCACCCGACGCGCCCGACGCACCCGAGGCGCCCACGGCCGACTACCCGCCGCCGACCGCCTACCCGATGGCGCCTGGTTACCCTCCCCAGCCGCCGTACGCCGAGCAGTCGCACTTTGGCTATCCCCCGCAGGGTGCCCCGGAGCCTGCTGACCCACAGCAGTTCGCCGGCAACCCGAACCTGAGCACGTTTGCGCCGGCGCCAGCGGCCGGGGCGTGGGTGCCGCAGCACGCGGCACCGGGCGCGGGTATCAGCAGTCCAGGACGCAGCACCGCATCCAAGGTCCTCATTGGTCTTGCGATCGGCGTCCTCGGGTTCGTGGTCCTCGGCATCCTTGCCGCGATCGCGATTCCGGTCTTCTTGTCCACGCAGAAGCCCGCGAACCGCAACGTCGTGCTGCCGTCGACCCTGGTTGACCAGCAACGACTCACCGACCCGGCGCTGGCTTCGGATACGAGCGTCGAGATCACGAACATGCAGCAGCACATCCCTGGGGGCTCGCAGACGCAAGCTGCGTACTACGGCCAAGGTGGCGTGCCGACGTTCATGGTCGTGGCCGGCAAGCTCGCTCGGCGTCCCACGACTGCCGACGTGAACGCGTTCTTCAGCTCCTCCGGCTCCGCCGCCGACCCGAAGCTGACCAAGATGGGCAACGGCCAGTTCGGCGGAACGCTGGAGTGCGGGGTGGCGACGGTGAACGGCATCGCGGTCACCACGTGCGCCTCCATAGACAGCGCAGCGGCCATCATCGTGGTCGCGTCAAACAGCAACCCGAGCCAGCTCTCGGTCATCACCCGGCAAGTCATCGGTTCGGTCGAACAAAAGGGCTAGCCCGACTGCGGCGCCGACTCGTCGGCGCGCCTACGCTCAGGCATGACCTTCAAGACGATCATCGAGCCGTTTCGCATCCACAGCGTCGAACCGCTGCATCTCACGACTGAAGATGAACGGCGGACGGCGATCAGCGCGGCCGGGTACAACCTGTTCAATCTGCGGGCTGCGGACGTTCTCATCGACCTGTTGACCGACTCAGGCACGGGCGCGATGTCGCGCGACCAATGGGCTGGCATCCAGCGGGGCGATGAGAGCTACGCCGGGTCGCCGTCGTGGTTCGCGTTTCGCGACAGCGTCCGCGAACTCTTTCCGTTCGAGCATGTGATTCCGACGCACCAAGGGCGTGCGGCAGAGAAGATCCTGTTCACCGCGGTCGGCGGCGCGGGTAAGACCGTGCCGAACAACACGCACTTCGACACGACGCGGGCGAATGTCGAGTACTCGGGGGCGCGAGCCGTCGACCTGGTCATCGCGCAGGGTCGGGACCCGCAAGCCGACCACCCGTTCAAGGGCAACATGGATCTCGAGGCGCTTGACGCGCTGCTCTCGGCGGCCCAGCCCGGTGAGATTCCGCTGGTCATGGTGACCATCACCAACAACTCCGGCGGCGGCCAACCTGTCTCGATGGCGAACCTGCGCGGCGTCCGGGAAATCTGCGACAGGTACGGCCTGCCGCTGTTTCTCGACGCGTGCCGCTTCGCGGAGAACGCATGGTTCATCAAGACGCGGGAGCCTGAGTTCGCCGACTCGGCCGTACCCGACATCGTCCGCGAAATGGCCGGGCTCGCCGACGGCATGACGATGAGCGCGAAGAAGGACCCGCTCGGCAACATCGGTGGCTGGCTGGCTATGAACGACGACGGTCTCGCCGCGAAGTGCCGCACGCTGCTGATCCTCACGGAGGGCTTCCCGACCTACGGCGGACTAGCCGGCCGCGATCTCGAGGCGTTGGCACAGGGACTGCGCGAAGCCGTCGACCACGACTACCTGCGTTACCGAATCCGGTCGACCGCCTACCTCGGCGAGGCGCTGCATTCGGCGGGTATCCCGGTCGTGCGACCCATCGGTGGGCACGCGGTATATATCGACGCACGCGCGTTCCTGCCACACATCCCGCCACTGCAGTATCCCGGTCAGTCCCTTGCTGTGGCGCTGTACGAGACTGGCGGCGTGCGCGGGTGCGAGATCGGCACCGTGATGTTTGGTCGCCAGCCCGACGGCACGGAAGTGCCGGCGTCGCTCGACCTGGTACGGCTGGCGATCCCGCGGCGCACCTACACGCAAAGCCACATCGACTACACGATCGAGGTCTGCGAAGCGGTGGCAAAGCGGGCGGGCGACCTGCGAGGGATGCGGATCGTCGAGGAGCCACCGACGCTGCGGCACTTCACCGCAACCTTCGAGCCGCTCTAGACCGGACTTCCGTGGAGTGATGAAGTCGTGCGCTCGCAACAACGTGCGCTGGACTTCAACGGTCCGGTAGATCAGGCGGTCTTTTCGCGCCGTTCGCGCTTGACCGCAGCTGCCGACTCGCGCGGCACCAGGGTCGGGATGACCTTGTCGAGCACGACCTCGCGGTTGATGAGCACGCGGGCGACGTCCTTGCGGCTCGGGATGTCGTACATCACCGAGAGCAAGACTTCTTCCATGATGGCGCGCAGGCCACGCGCACCGGTGCCGCGCAGGACCGCCTGATCGGCAATCGCTTCGAGGGCCTCTTCGTTGAACTCGAGCTCGACGGAGTCGAGATCGAAGAGCCGCTTGTACTGGCGCACGAGTGCGTTCTTCGGCTCGGTGAGGATCCGGATCAGCGCCTCGCGATCGAGGTTCGCGACCGTGGTGATGACCGGCAACCGCCCGATGAACTCGGGGATCATGCCGAACTTCAGCAGGTCTTCTGGCATCACGTCGGAGAACGCGTCGATCGCGTCGGCGTCACGCTTGGTGTGCAGGGTGGCGGCGAAGCCGATGCCCTTCTTGCCAACGCGGGATTCGATGATCTTCTCGAGACCGGAGAACGCGCCGCCGACGATGAACAAGACGTTGGTCGTGTCGATCTGGATGAATTCCTGGTGCGGGTGCTTGCGCCCCCCCTGCGGAGGCACGCTCGCCGTCGTCCCTTCAAGAATTTTGAGCAGAGCCTGCTGCACTCCCTCACCGGACACGTCACGGGTGATCGAGGGGTTCTCGCTCTTGCGGGCGATCTTGTCGATCTCGTCGATGTAGATGATGCCGGTCTCGGCCTTTTTGACGTCGTAGTCTGCGGCCTGGATCAGCTTCAGCAGGATGTTCTCGACGTCCTCGCCGACGTAGCCGGCTTCGGTCAGTGCCGTGGCGTCGGCGATCGCGAACGGCACGTTCAACATCCGCGCGAGCGTCTGCGCCAGGTAGGTCTTACCGCAGCCCGTCGGCCCGATGAGCAAGATGTTGGACTTGGCAAGCTCGACGTTGTCGCTGCCGGTGCGCGACTCTTTGCCCGATGCCTGGATCCGCTTGTAGTGGTTGTAGACCGCGACCGACAGGGCCTTCTTCGCGATGTCCTGGCCGATGACGTACTGCTCGAGGAAGTCGTAGATCTCGCGGGGCTTGGGTAGTTCGTCCCACTTCAGGTCGGCGGACTCCGAAAGCTCTTCCTCGATGATCTCGTTGCACAGGTCGATGCATTCGTCGCAGATGTAGACGCCGGGGCCCGCGATGAGCTTCTTCACCTGCTTCTGGCTCTTTCCGCAGAAAGAGCACTTGAGCAGGTCG
>DATCFU010000082.1:0-4383 GCA_036509315.1 Acidothermaceae bacterium | reverse complement strand
GGCGGTCGCCTTGGTCTGCTGCACCTTGCCCGGCTTGTGATGTTGCGGAGCGTAAACGGTGTAGACCTGCATCGGCTCGTCGCCGATGTTGGTGACGTTATGCCAACTGCCCGCCGGAACGATCACGCACCAGCCGTCGGTAACCTCCTGGTCGAAGGTCAGTTGATCCTTGCTGGGTCCCATCTGAGCCCGACCGCGCCCACGGTCGAGGCGAATGAACTGGTCGGTGTCAGGGTGCCTCTCCAGTCCGATGTTCCCGTTAACCGGAATCGACATAAGGGTCACCTGCAGGTACTTGCCGCTCCAGGCCACGGTGCGGTAGTTCGGGTTCTCGATCGTCTCGGTCTCCAGGTCAAACGCCTGGGGACGGGGACCGATATCTGAAATGCCCATGGTTTGACCCTAGCCTTGCCCGGACCGGAATGCTCCCCGATCAGTGCAGTCGCGACACGCTATCGGGGTGCGCATCGTCGCGGCCATGTCCGGAGGACCGCCCGCACCCGGCCGCGTTGCAAACCTTCTGTCCAACACAACCCAACCTCAACGAGGCGGACGGAAACCCGTCGAGCGGGTCCGTAGCGGGGCCGCACCGCCGGTAAAGTGGGGCCCGGTATGGACCACAGCGGTCAAGATCAAAAACAGAGATACGCAGGTCAGCGCGATTTTCACGCTCAATCGGGAACGCGTCCCGCTAGCCTTCCAAGCTGGCCATGCCAGTCCGATCCCGGTCACCCGCTCCACCGAAACCCTTACACAGCAAGGATTTTCACGCACACCCGGTCGCCTGCTCGGCCGGAAACGAAGATCATGGGTCCCTAGCTGGGCCGTACATTCCACACCGCCGCCGCAGGACCAGCCGTCAAGCTGGCGCGACAGCACGGCCAAGGACAACCGCCGAGCGCTCAGATCGCCCGGACTACCCCCGCACCCACGCCCACGCCAACGGCCTCTGACTTCATGACCGCGGTTTCGGCCCACACCCAATTGGCGTTCGATCAGGCGGACGCGCTGCGCTTCTTTGCAGACTTCTCCGACCTAGGGCATTCCCGACCAGCGCGCTCCTTCATCCCCGAGCAGACGCACCGAAACTCGTACGACTGCGATATGGACCGTATTCGCGAGCCAACACCCGGTCGCCGATCCCGCGAGCCGATGCGTCGAGTCCGCCAACGATGACTCGGCACGCAGCTCGAAGCTCGAACAATTGCGCGGTTGCCCAGCGGCGCAGCGTCACCCCACGCCGCGGACCTGCCTTGCGGCCGTTCCGCTAGCACCTCGAGCCGGCACTGTCCTTGAGAATTGACACGGGATTATGACCCTCGCGGACGGGACGTCTCGGACGCAATCACAGCGGTGTCTGGCCTCAGCGTCGGCGCCCTCATAGCGTTCCGGTGGCAAGTTGGAGGAGCAGACTGGAAGCGCCGACGGCCACCCATAGGATCGCGCCGAGCAGGAGTGGCCGTGGCCCAACCGTCTTCAATGTCCTAACCCGTGTCGACATCCCGACGCCGGCTAACGCGACGGTGATCAGGAACACCGCCGTGGTCCTCAGCGGACCGTGCCATCCGGCTGGGATCAGGCCCGCGCTTTGCAGGCCGCTTGCCGCGAGGAAACCGAGTATGAACAGTGGGAACATCCGCCGCCACGGCAACACGGCTTTGCCTTCCGGGCCGTCGGTGCGACGTGCGCGAAGATAGGCGACGCCGACGCACACCGGGATGATCATGAGGCTGCGGGTGAGTTTGACCACGACGGCGTAGGAACCTGCGACCGCGCCGTAGGAGTAACTCGCCGCAACAACCGACGATGTGTCGTTAATCGCGGTGCCGGCCCACAATCCGAAAGCGTGTTGGGAAAGCCCGAGCAGGTGACCGATAGCCGGGTAGAGCAAAACGGCGACGACGTTGAACGCAAAGATGGTGCCCATCGCGTAGGCAACATCGATCTCGGCGGCGCCGATGACTGCGCTCACCGCGGCGATCGCAGACGCGCCACAAATCCCGGTTCCAACTCCGATCAACGCGCACGTGTCCGGGCCTACCTTGAGCACTCGACCGAAGACCCAAGCGCCACCGAGCGCAGTCGCCAAAGTCCCAAGCATCACCAGAAGCGAAGAGCGGCCCGCGTGGAGGACCTGCGGGAGCGACAGCCCGGTGCCGAGTACCACAATGCTGGCCTGCAGCACGCGCTTGCTGGCGAACGCGATGCCCGGCGCGAGACGTGGGCTCGCGGGAACGACGGTGGCAAGGGCACCCCCAAGGATGATGCCGAACACAGGGCCGCCGACGATCGGCACCAATCGACCAAGTGCACTCGCGACCACCGCGACCGCGACGGCAACCCCCAGCCCCCAGCCAGTGCTAGCGCAGCCGCTTCGCAGCACCCGCCAACGGGAGGCAGGTGGAACTCCGGCTGCCGAGGCGGTGAGTGTTGATAGCGGGATAGGTTCCATCGCGGCCTGGCCGTCCGTAGGCGGTGTGGGCGGAAAGCTCATGCTTAAACTTCGCCGCGATCGCTCGTCTGCACTAGACCCGAATCTGCCAGCGCGTCATAAGGTGAGCTCATGAGCTCAGGCAGCCCCCGGCCTCCCGATCTGGAAGCGCTCGGGCTGCTCATCGCGGTCGCCGAAATGGGCAGCTTGGGTCGCGCAGCTGCGCGTTACGGCGTGACCCAGCCCGCCGTCAGCCTGCGCATGCGTGAACTCGAGCGCAGTCTCGGAGTCGTGCTTCTGGACCGCACGCCGACAGGCTCCACCCTCACCCCCCAAGGGCGCGCCGTGGCGGAATGGGCACGGCCGCTTCTGGACATGGCGGAAACCTTCTCCCGCAGCGTCACCGCACTCGCCGAGCATCACCAAGACCGGCTTCGTGTCGCCGCGTCGTTGACAGTGGCCGACCACCTTGTCCCCGGATGGCTGGTCGCGTTGCACATCGCGTTGCCCCACGTCGCCGTCTCGCTGCAGGCAGTCAACTCCGATCAGGTCGCGCAACTTGTCCGCGCCCGCGACGCCGACTTCGGCTATGTCGAAGGACCCACCGCGCCGGCGGGCCTGCGCTCCCGAATCGTCGGCGGGGACAAGCTGCTTGTAGTCGTCGCGCCCCGGCATCCGTGGACACGCCGCCGCAAAAGCATCAGCCCCGTCGAGCTCGCCGCAACTCCGATGGTCCTTCGCGAACAGGGATCCGGTACCCGTGAAGCCCTCGAACGCGCGCTTGGAGCCCACGGGCTTGCTCCTGTGCCCGTACTCGAGCTCGGGTCACAAGCCGCCATCAAGGCGGCCGTCGCGGCAGGTCAAGGTCCGGCAGTGTTAAGCGAACTGACCCTCAGCAGCGACCTCGCCAACGGACGGCTCGTCGCGGTCCGAGTCGACCGTCTCGACCTCAGCCGCCGCTTCCGCGCCGTGTGGCGCACAGGTCGCGTCCCCGCCTGGCCAGCCGCAACGTTGCTGACCCTCAGCGCGCGAGCTACCAGACGGTGATCGTCGGGTTAACGGCTGTTGCGAACGGTACGAGTACCGCACTTGAGGCGTTACCGGCGCTCGCTGCCGCCATCGACCTGCCGCGGTAGAGCGTGTGCCGCACTGTGCACACAAACCGAGCCGCGGGCTGCCCTACCGCCAATTGCACACCGAAGTCGACCCAGCGGCAGTACGCACCTGGGCGATCGACGACAACTACGAGATCCCCGGACGTGGACGGTGTCGACCGCGATCATCGGGGGTACCGCGCCGCCGGAACCATCTTCGACGTCACACGAGAGAATCCCCCCGAAACGCTGCTTGGCCGCGCCCGAACAACAAGGTGCTCTATTGATGGGCAGCGTTAGCGAGCCAAGACCCCTCGTCCGCTCCGCAACCGGCCCACCCGGACGGCCACGACAGACTGCTCGAGCGGTGGGCCACGTTCAGGATGTGCATCAGAGCGGAATGTTGGTAGGCGAGAAGATCCATGTTCTTCATCTACATCGAGCAGCCTGGCCTTGCAACGTCGACAACTCATGTCGAGGCATTGCTGTCTTACCCAGATGGCGAAAGTCGGCCGTCCGCCGGGATGGCTTTACCTAGAGGTGAGAGCTGACCCGACGACGACGGCCACGGCACCTCAACTAAGTGCTCGCTCGCCGCAGCCGAATGATGGCGGCCGCGGATGCGGGTCCTATCGCATCTTGGTGACGGGTGGCATGGTTTCGCGGCTGGTGAACCGTAGCTGGGTGAGTTCTTCGCCGGTGGCCCATGCGTTGAATGCTTTGATGTACAAGGCGACATGTTCGCGGGTGTCGCGGCGGCGCATCACCTGCCCGGCTTGTTTCCTGGCCATCGCGAACATCACCCGGCGAAACAACAGCCGCGGGTCGTTCTTCTTCAACCCGGCGCCGTCGATGATC
>DATCFU010000081.1:0-7806 GCA_036509315.1 Acidothermaceae bacterium | reverse complement strand
TGACCAGGCGATGGGAGCGCCCGACGTCCAGCACCTGGGTCGTACCGTCACGGATCGTCGCGCTGTCGTGGATGACGGTGCGGATCCGGCCCTCGCACAGCAGCCGTTGGACCACCCGGTCGGGCAGGCCCGGCCCGCCGGCGATCCGCGCGTAGGGCCGGGCCACGAGCGGCACATCGCCTGGGTCGCGTTCAGCTGAACGCGGGACAGGCACCTGGCTCGGGTCGACGGGTCCCTGGTGGGGGTCGCGTTCAGCTGAACGCGAGACGGGCCCCTGCGCCGGGACTCGGGCAGCGTCCAAATGGATGACGACCGCGGCGCGTTCGTCCCCGCGCAACTCCCGTGGGTTCTTCGCGTCGTCGGCTATCGCCGCCAGACCCATCTCCGCCAGGCGCAGCAGCGCATCGGCCCGGCTGCAGCCATCACGTGCCGCGATCGCCTCGATCGCCGCACCTACCAACGCTCCTCGCTCGGGGTCGAGTCGCGCGGACAGTTGCCAGCGGCTGTCGGCCGTCCACGACTGTGTCAGGTACTCACCTGGGTCGCTGTCCTGCTCGTTGTGGTCCACGGTGCGCAACCCGCGGATCACCACCTCCAACTGGGCTACCGTGGCGTGCCGGGCCGCCTGGATCAGATCGGCGACCAGCCCGTGCTCGCCTGGGCCGTCGAGGCGGCTGATCGCGCGGACCTGCGAAAACGACAACCGCCCCGCACCCATCTCCTCCGCCAGCTGCGGATAGCGGCGCAGTGATCGAGCGACCCGCACATGCTCGGCCGCGGTGCGCTGCGCGATCCCACACCCATGCGAAAGCCACTGAGCAGTCGACGCCAACCCGAACACCAGATAACCCTGCCGTGCGTCGAACTGTGCGACCAGCAGCAACCACCGGCACGTCGACGCCGCTATTCGACCCGACAGGTCGACGATGCGCGCACCGAGCTCCTCGACCGACAATTCACGTGGCGAACGGTTAACCGAAGAAGAAGACCAATCGACGAGTTCCATGCCCGCACGCTACCCACGACCACCGACATTTTCAGGCGGTCCAATCCACGCCCCCGCATTCAGCTGAACGCCAGAGACAACCCGCTAATCGAGCCCTCATCGCGAGGATCGATTCCGAGTCACGGAACGATAGTGACCGGCCCAAGCCGAACCCGTGCATGTGCTCAGCGCCCACCTATCAGGGCGTGGGTCTGCGCGACATGATCGGCGGCTTCCGCATCGCGCTCCCAGCGCAACGGCGATCGGTCGCCCTCATGGCGAGGCACGAGGTGGACGTGCAGGTGGAAGACGACCTGTCCGGCCGCTGCACCGTTTGCTTGAAGCAGGCTGATCCCGTCGGCACCGAAGACCTCCATGAGCTTTCGGCTCACGTGGTGAATGGCCGGGCCGACGTCGGTCAACGCCTGCCCGCCGCCGTCCGACATGACTTCCGGCACGTGCGTGCGAGGGATCACCAACGTGTGGCCTTGACGCAGTGGCGCCAGATCCAGAAAGGCGACTGCGGTGTCGTCTTCGTAAACCACGTACGCAGGAGCACTGCCAGCCGCGATCTTGCAAAAGATGCATGAGGGGTCCATACCGTTATTGTGGCGCGCCGCTTGGGTCACGCCAACGAGCTGGGATCGCTCGGGACGTCGACCGCGTGTTCGCGCAGTGCCTCAAGCGGAATGATGTCAAGGGTTCGCGCATGCGTAGCCGCGAGCACGACGGGTGCGGCGACGCCGGCCTCGTATGCCTCCAACCATCGCATGGCGACAACACACCAGCGGTCACCTGGCTCGAGGCCGGGGAACTGGTACGCCGGCAGCGGCGTGATCAGGTCGTTGCCGACGGCCCGCTGGTGCTCGAGGAACGGCGCGGTCATGACTGCGCAGACCGTGTGGCTGCCAAGATCCTCTGGCCCGGTCGCGCAAACGCTGTCACGGAAGAATCCCGTGACAGGGTCATTGCCGCACGGCTCGAGTTCGCCGCCGAGCACGTTGACGTTGGGGAACATGAGGCGTGCGAACCGTCAGGGCTACTTAGCTGGCTTATCCTTCTGGGTCTGGGCGGATACGACTCCGCTACCCGCGGGCACGCCCTTGACCTTGGCGTCCTTCTTCGGCTTGCGGATCTCGCGGCCGCCCTTTTCCTTGCTGCCCATAACGGACTCCCTTGCTTCGTTGCGGTCGGTGGTCCGCCGGGGTTGGGTGCGCCTCGGCTCGGTCGTCCTACGCTATCGACATTACGTCGAGGAAGGAGCCCCATGCCACGTGTCGTTGTCACCGGCGGGAGCGGGAAGCTCGGTCAGGCGTGCGTCGCTGACCTGGTGGATCACGGGTGGGACGTCGTCAACGTCGACCGGGTCCCTTCGCCACACCCCGTTTCGCCGTTCTTGCGGGTCGACCTGACCGACTTCGGACAGGTGTTGGAGGCGCTGTCAGTCAACGACAGTTATCAGGGGGTCGATGCGCTCGTTCACCTCGCGGCGATTCCGGCTCCTGGCCTGACGACGAACGCGGCGACGTTCGCGAACAACATCACGGCCTCCTACAACGTGTTCGCTGCGGCCCGCCACGCTGGCATCACCAACATCGTGTGGGCCTCGAGCGAGACGGTGCTCGGGTTGCCGTTTGACATCCCGCCCCCGTACATCCCCGTCGATGAGGAGTATCCCGCCCGGCCTGAGTCGACCTACTCGCTTGTCAAGCACCTCGAGGAGCAGATGGCGAGGCAGTTCTGCCGGTGGGACCCAAACCTAAAGATGATCGGCTTGCGTTTCTCCAACGTCATGGACCCGGCTGACTACGCCGTGTTCCCCGGTTACGACGCCGATCCAAGCCTGCGCAAATGGAACCTGTGGGGCTACATCGATGCGCGCGACGGCGCGCAGGCGATCCGCAAGGCACTGGCGTATGAGCCTAGGGGTTGCGACGTCTTCATCATTGCGGCTGCAGACACGGTGATGTCGCGTTCGAACAACGAGCTCACCGCAGAGATTTTTCCGGACGTCGAGGTGCGCGGCGACGTTGGTGAGCACACGACGTTATTGGCGATCGACAAAGCACGCCGGGTGCTTGGATTCGAGCCGCAGTTCAGCTGGCGCAGCTAGCAACAGATCCCTGTCAGAACCAGGTGTTGCACCAGGGAACGGTTGTCCAACGAAACATCGTGTCGGCCAACCTGACTGCACCGGCACGGTGCTCGACAACGAGGCCCGCCGTCGCCATCGTCTGTAACGACGTCCCGCCAAGGTAGGCAGCGCCAAGTGTTGTGACATCAAGCTCGATGTCGGGTGCGTTCGTCGTCCGCGTGCAGCTCGCGTCGTCCGGCCCCGCTTCGAGTAGGTATCGACCCGCCGCATGGTTCATCGTGTCGCGGACCTCGATGACGAGGGAGCCTGCCGTCAGATAGCGCCGCGCCGAGAGCATCGTCTCGACATCGAGGATGCGTACCCAGATGTTGTCGAATCGTTTTGTCTGCACCACGGCGCGGGCGTCGGCAAGCATCCAGGGCAGCGCTTCGTCGACGCTGCGGTTCTCCGCGGTCAACGTCGCGATGTTGTCGAGGTCGCAGCACAGCTTCCACAACGCGGCATACGCATCGGTGGTCGTCGAGACGAGATCATCGATCACCGCAACGCTGAACGGGCGCATGCCCTCCCAGCGCTCGTCGACGTGGTAGCGCAGCAACCCGTCGATCTCGGCGTTCGGCGCCGGTCTATGGACCACGACCCAGCCCACCCACGGTTTCCAGCCCGGCACCGTGGCTTGGCCGAACTCGCGGTCGAAGTTGACGTAGTCACGGTTGATGGCCCCGGGTTGCGCGCGCCGGAAGCGCTCGAAGAGCGCCGGCATGAGTTCATGCCCGACTGCGGCGTCGACGTATTCGACAACGCCCTCGCGGCCGTGGGCGCCGAAGTCGGCGATACCCGTATCGATGGAGTATTCGGCGAGATTCGTCGCCGGCCCGTAGCCGTAGCGGCCGTAGATGGGCCAGCGGGCCGCGATCAGGATGCTCATCGGGTCACCACGCTCAGCAGCCGTCTTGAGCGACGCGGCCATCATCGAGGTGAGCGCGCCGCGCCGACGATGGGACGGCATGGTGGTGACGCTCGTTACGGCATCCGCAGGCAGGGTGGCCCCGCCGGGCACGGTCAGCTCGGTGCCGAAGCTGCGCAGCGTCGCGACAATGCGATCGCCGTCGTAAGCCGCCCAGGTGCGACTCATGTCGAGCTGCGGACCCCGGAAGTCGGCGATGGCTTGGGGGTCGGCGGTCCCGTAGAACGCGCTCGACAAGGTGACATACCAGGCGCGAAGTTCGGACTCCTGCACCGTCCTGACGTCAAAGACCACGTTCGGACCCTACTGGGAGTCTGGCCCGGACGGCCCGGAATATCGGGTGCGCCCAGACGGCCCAGGGTGTGTGATTTCGCTGAGGGCAGCCTGAGTGTCAGATCGCGCAGACCGGGAACGACCCCCAGGGGGTGGCATGCTTGGAGCCATGGAGGTGGCCGGTCTGCCCACGAACACCGCCGACGGCAGCACGGCCGGTCGCCCGCCCGCTGAGGACGCAGCGAGCGGCCGCCTCCGGGTGCTCATGCTCGAGCCGCCTGTTCCCGAGATCATCGAGCTTCCTCGAGCGAGTCGCGCGGTCTGGTGGCTGGGCCGGCACGCCGCGCTGGTGACCGCCGTGCTTTGTTCCGTGGTAGCCGTTGTGGGCTTCCGCGGTGGCGACTACCCGGCGCAGGACTACCGGGCCTTCATGTTCGGCGCGCACGGCTTCTTGATCTGGGACGTCAACTGGTACGGCGGCCACGCGCTGCTCGGCTACAGCGTGTTGTTCCCGGCAGTCGGCTGGGCGCTAGGCACCGTGCCGGCGACAGCGATCGCCTGCACGGCGTCGACCGCGCTATTCGGCCGCCTCATCGGGCGCGCGGACAACTGGCCTGCCGTCGTGGCCAGGTTGTGGTTCGCAGTATTCGTCGTCGGAGACCTGATCGTCGGCCGCGCGCCTTTCGCCTGTGCAGTGACAGCAGGGCTCGGCGCGGTACTTGCCATTCGTGCGCGACACGGGTGGCTTGCTGCTGCGGCGGCGGTCATCGCGTCGTTGTTCAGCCCGTTGGGCGCGGCATTCCTGCTGCTGGTCGCGGTCGCCTGGGCGCCAACTTTGGGCTGGCGGCGGGCAGCGCCGTTTGCCGGGGCATTTGTCGGCCTCGCCATCACCTTCGTCGCGGGTGACGGCGGCATTTTCCCATTTCCCGTTTGGGGGTTTGTCGGCCAACTGGCGCTCGTAGCGATCGGTCTGACTGTCGCGCCCCTGCACGAGCAGATCGTGCGGCGCATGCTCTGGATCTACGGAGCGACCTGTGTGGTGCTGTTCTTTGTGCCGAACCCCGTTGGCGGGAACATCACGCGACTGGCCGGTATCGTGATCGGTCCTGTTGCCGCGTTCGTGCTGTTGCGTGCGCGTCGCAAGGTCGCGTTGTTGCTTCTCGCGGCACCACTGCTGATCTTCCAACTGCTGCCGATCATCGGAGCGATCTCGTCAGCCGCGGGCGATCCGTCGACGAAACCGCAGTATTACCAAGGAATGCTCAGTTTCCTCACCGAGAACCAAAAGCCGCTCGGTCGCGTCGAGATTCCATTCACCCGCGACCATTGGGAAGCGAAGTACGTCGCCGAGAAGGTGCCGCTCGCGCGCGGTTGGGACCGTCAGGTCGACCTGTCGCGCAACGCTGTGCTGTACGCACCGTTGACCGCCGCCTCGTATCACACGTGGTTGTTCGAAAACGCGGTGCGCTTCGTTGCGCTGCCGAATGCGCCGCTTGATCAGGGCGGCCAGGCGGAGCGGACGTTGCTGCGTCATCCGCCGTCATACTTGCGCCTCGTCTACACCGATAACGAGTGGCATATCTGGGCTGTCGTCGATGCTGCGCCACTCGCGAGCGGTGCCGCGACGATGACCGCGCTCACGGCGAGCAGCTTCACGATGAATGCCTTCAAGGGTGGGGTGACCTTCGTGCGTCTGCGGTGGTCGGTTTACTGGCACGTCGACAACGGTGCGCAGGCGTGCGTGGCCCCCGCTGTCGGTGGCTGGACGACCGTGATCAGCTTCGCACCTGGGCCGGTCAAGATCAGTGCTCGACCGCTGCCCGGCGACACCGGATGTACCGATTTGCAGCTCGCCCGCTTCGGTCTCGGTGATACCGGCGCGCCCGAACCCTCCTCCTGACCGGCTACATTGCGGCGGCTACTGCCGCCACTACATTGCGGCGGCTACCGCCGCCCAGGTCTGGGGATGCGCGCCCAAACCCCGCCCGGTCTCCGGGTTCCAGTACTCCGCAAACTTTGCCCGCAAGCACGCGCGCTTCGTGAGCCGACCGATCTCCGCCGCGAGGACCTCGTCACCGCTTTGGTGTGCCGAATACGCGGCCAGGTAGTTCAGCTGCGGCCAGGTCGGTCCACGCCAGTACTGGACTGGGTTGTAGGCGGGATTCCAGGAAGGTACGAAACGCGGACCATACGGTGCGCCGAACCGCCCGGGATCTGTCAGTTGGCGCAGTGCGGCCCCGGCTTTCGCCGGATCAGAGGTGCACATCGCGGGCAACGCGGCGTCCATCGTCGGCACCCGCACGCTGGCGCCGCCGCCCCGAAACGCGACATCTGACCACAGCCCTTCGGAGCGATCCCATGCTGCTTCATCGAGGGTTTCCGCCAGCGCGCGACCGCGCGCGATCCAGTCGGTGTCGCCAATCAACTCACCCAACGTTGTCGCGGCATCTGCTGCGATCGCATTGAACGATGCCGGCGCGACGATGAAGTCAGGATTGTAAATCGCCTGACCCGAGGGACTGAACACGGTGCGGTTCAACAGTGCTCGGTCGAACGCCGTCCAGACGCGGCGATTCCAGACACTCGTGCCGATCCAGCTATCCCAACGCGGCGAGTCATCGGTGCCCGCTTCCCACGGATGCACGATCACCAGCAGTCCATCGCGCAGCCGATCGCGCCACAGTGCCGCGAGTGCACGCTGCGCGCTCTCAAGCAATTGATCGGACGGCGGGAAGCCGGCGTCCGCTCCCGCCTTCAGCGCACGCGCATAGACGGGTGGCTGGGTGAACGACGACACGCCTTTCAGCGGGCCACGCGGATAGGTACGACGGCCGTAGCGCATGTGTGGCAGGAATCCGTCGGGCAACTGGCCCACGAAGACTGCCTCGAGTTCTCGGGATCCTCGCGCATCACCGAGCGCGAACCAGGCAATAGCGTGAAAGCACGAATCCCACAGCCACAGGTGAGGGTAACTGCGGCGGTTGGGTCGGCAGTACCCGGCCGATTCGTTCCATGCGCGGTCAAGAACGCGGGTAGCTCCGGCGCGCACGATGGCATCGAGTCGGTCGGGGGCCGGGGTTCCCGCACGAAAACTGCGGTGGTCGCGGCTCAAAGCGACGCAGGAATGGCTAGCGAGGCGTTGTGGTCAGGTGCGGCGTCGCGCAGCGCTGCCGCGGCGCCGGTCTGCCTTGCCGCAAGCACCGCGGTCGGAATCGTACCCGTGTCAGCTCCGTGCGCAACGGCGTCAAGGTACGCGGTCCACTCGTCGAGGTAGGCGAGTTCAGCGGCTTTCGCCTTGTGCAGCGCGGTGTGCCACGGGAGCACTGACGTCGACGCCACGGCTGCGCGGGTCGCACGCACCTGGGCCACGCCCTGACTCGCCGACTGGTCGATCAGTTGCAACAGACCGGCCCGCACATTTGGCTGCGCTGAACCGAGCAACGGCATCGTGTACTGCCTCGTCGATTCGAGCGTCGCGTCCGCGTG